>NZ_OBMJ01000001.1:4703888-5012500 GCF_900199205.1 Streptomyces sp. 1331.2
GGCGGCGGCGGGATGCTCGGCGCGGCCTGGACGGTCGGCGCGCTGTGCGCCGTCGAGGAGGCCACCGGGCGACAGCCGGGCGGGGCCGACGTCCTGCTCGGCACCTCGGCGGGCGCGATCCTCGCGGCGATGCTGGCCGGCGGCGTCCGGCCCGAGCAGCTGCGCGACCACCAGCGCGGCCTGCCGATCACCGAGGGTCCGCTGGCCGGGGTCGACTTCGACTACGACACCGCCGTCGGCGGTGCGCTGCCGCCCCGCCCGCGGGCCGGCATCGGCTCGCCGGGCCTGCTGCGCGACGCCGTCCGGCACCCGCGGGAGTACCCGCTGTTGACCATGGTCTCGGCGATGGCGCCGCACGGCCGCGGCTCGCTGGCGCCGGTCGGCGAGCTGGTGCGCGGCCTGCTCGGCCCGGGCGGCCGGCCGGACCCGGACCCGGACCCGGACACGAACGCAGGTGCGGGCGCGGGCGAGGCCGCCGGGGCGGCGGCGTGGGCGGCGGGCTCGCCGCTGCGGGTGGCCGCCGTGGACTACCGCAGCGGCCGCCGGGTCGTTTTCGGCGACCCGGACGCCCCGGCGGTCGCGGTCGCCGACGCCGTGATGGCCTCCTGCGCGATCCCCGGCTGGTTCGCGCCGGTGCGCCTGAACGGCTCGGCGTACGTGGACGGCGGCTGCTGGTCGGCCACCAACGCCGACCTGATGCTCGGGCGCGGGCTGGACGAGGTGTACGTGCTCGCCCCGATGGCCCTGCGGCTGGACCGGCGGGCCGACAGGGCAGCCGGGGCCGAACGGTCCGGCCCGGCCGGGCGCGCCACCCTGGCCGCGCTGCGCGAGTGGCGCGACCGGGACCGCCCGCGCGGCGTGCTGGCGCAGCTGGTCAGCCGCTACCGCCGCGCCGTCACCCGCCAGCTGCTGCGCGAGGCCGCGCTGCTGCGGGCCGAGGGCGTCCGGGTGCGGCTGCTCGCGCCGACCCTGGCGGACCTCGCCGTGATGGGCCCGAACCTGATGGACCCGGCCCGCCGCGGCGCCGTCCTGGAGAGTGCCCTGCGGACCAGCCGGGAGGCGCTGCGGGCCGCGCGGTGACCGGCCGGGCAAGCCGCACCGCAGGTGATCACGGGAGCCCGGCGGCGCTTATTCTTGGGGCGCCGGGGAATCCGTTCCGCTGGACGGACCCGGCGGACGGACCCCGCTGGACCGAACCGGAGAGTGTCACCGATGCGCGTGTACCTGCCCACCACCCTGACCGGCCTGGCGGCGGCGCACGAGGGCGGCGCCCTGGAGCAGTCCGCGGCGTACGCCGTGACGCCCGCGCTGCGCGAGTGGTACGTCAGCGACGACATCGAGGAGCTGGAGTACGCGGCGCTGAACCGGGCCGCCCAGGCCTCGCTGCGGCTGCTGGCCGCCGACCCGGACGCCCCGCGCCGCCGGGTCGTGGTGGCGCTGGACGTGGCCGACGCGTCCGTACGGCCCTTCCCCGGCGACGAGTACCAGGACCAGGCCTCGCTCGGCCGGGTGCTGCTGGCCGGTCCGGTGCGGCTGGCCAAGGCGGCCGCGGTGCACGCGGACGTGTCCGACGACGAGGTGGTCACGGACGTCGCGGCGGCGGTGGCGGCGGTGGCCGCGGCCGACGCGGGCGACCAGGACGCCCAGTTCACCGTGGACGGCGCCGAGGACCACGACCTGCTCTGGTTCGCGACCCAGGAGATCCCCGCGCTGCTGGCGTGAGCGGGCGCGGCGGGCGGGCCTGCCGGGGCGGGTGCGTGAGCTGAGTCCTACCGGCGGGTCGGTGCCCGGCGTTACCGTTGTGCTCCGTGCGCACTCACATCGTTTGGGACTGGAACGGCACGCTCTTCCACGACATGGAAGCGGTGCTCGGGGCGAGCAACGCCGCGTTCGCGACCATCGGCGTCGGGCCGATGAGCCTGCAGGAGTACCGGGAGCAGTACGAGATACCGATCCCGCGCTTCTACCAGCGGCTGCTCGGCCGGGAGCCCTCCCGGGAGGAGTGGCTGGAGCTGGACGACGCCTTCCACCAGCGCTACCGCGAGCTGAGCGCGTCCTGCGGCCTGACCGAGGGCGCCCGTGAGCTGGTGGCCGACTGGCAGGCGGCCGGGCACAGCCAGTCGCTGCTGTCGATGTACGTGCACGAGAACCTCGTCCCGCTGGTCGAGACCTTCGGCCTGACCGGCCACTTCCTGCGGGTGGACGGCCGCAGCGGCCCGGCGGGCGGGCAGAAGGCGGAGCACCTCGTCCGGCACCTGGCCGCGCTCGGCGAGGAGGTCGACCCGGCCCGTACGGTGTTGATCGGGGACGCTGCGGACGATGCCTTGGCGGCGCTGAGCGTGGGCGCGCACGCGGTGCTGTACACCGGTGGTTCGCACACGCGCGAGAAGCTGGAGCCGGTCGGCGTCCCGGTGGTGGACACCCTGGCCGAGGCGGTGGAGCTGGCGGGCCGGATCGCCGGCTGAGCGGCCCCGGGCGGCCCCGGGCGGCCCCGGGCGGACCCGGGCTGAACCGGGCGGCCCCGGGCGGACCCGGGCGAGATTCTGAGCCGACCCGGGCCGAGCCGGGCGGCGCGCGGCAGTGGCGGGCGCCACGTCCGCCGTCCGCGTGTCCGGGCGGGCGGATCGGTCTGCCGTTGGTCAGGCTGGAGCGACAGACGAGCCAGCAGGACGGAGCCGCCATGCCCATCGACGCAGTCACCGAGGTGCCGACCCCGGTCAACGAGCCGGTGCACGCGTACCGGCCCGGCAGCCCGGAGCGGGAGCGGCTGGTGCGGCGGCTGGACGAGTTGGCGGCCGAGCAGGTCCCGCTGCCGATGGTCATCGGCGGCGAGCAGCGCTTCGGCGGCGGCGAGCGGATCGAGGTCGTCCAGCCGCACCACCACGCGGCCAAGCTGGGCGTGCTCGGCAACGCCACCCGGGAGGACGCACGTGCGGCGGTGGACGCGGCGCTGGCGGCCGGGCGGCAGTGGCGCTCGCTCTCCTTCGACGACCGCGCGGCGGTCTTCCTGCGCGCCGCCGACCTGCTCTCCGGGCCCTGGCGGGAGACGCTCAACGCGGCCACCATGCTGGGCCAGTCCAAGACCGTGCAGCAGGCCGAGATCGACTCCGCCTGCGAGCTGATCGACTTCTGGCGGTTCAACGTCCACTTCGCCCGGCAGATCCTGGCCGACCAGCCGCTCTCCTCGCCCGGGGTGTGGAACCGCACCGACCACCGCCCGCTGGAAGGTTTCGTCTACGCGATCACCCCGTTCAACTTCACCGCGATCGCCGGCAACCTGCCCACCGCCCCCGCACTGATGGGCAACACGGTGGTCTGGAAGCCCGCGCCGACCCAGATGCTGGCCGCCCACCACCTGATGCGGCTGCTGGAGGCGGCCGGCCTGCCGCCCGGGGTGATCAACCTGGTGACCGGCGACGGCCTGCAGGTCTCCCCGGTGGCGCTGGCCGATCCGGCGCTCGCCGGGCTGCACTTCACCGGCTCCACCGCCACCTTCCGGTCGCTGTGGCAGGCCATCGGCGCCAACATCGGCGGCTACCGCACCTACCCGAGGATCGTCGGCGAGACCGGCGGCAAGGACTTCCTGCTGGCCCACCGCTCGGCCGACCCGGAGATCCTGCGGACCGCGCTGATCCGCGGCGCCTTCGAGTACCAGGGCCAGAAGTGCTCCGCGCTCTCCCGCGCCTACCTGCCGCGCAGCCTCTGGCAGCGGATCAAGGACGAGTTCCTGGCGGAGGTGGACGCGCTCGCGGTGGGCGACGTGACCGACCTGTCCAACTTCATGGGCGCCCTGATCGACCGGCGCGCCTTCGAGAAGAACCGGGAGGCGATCGACCGCGCCAAGGCCGATCCGACGATCGAACTGGCGGCCGGAGGCCAGTACGACGATGCGATCGGCTGGTTCGTCCGGCCGACCGTCCTGGTCTCCTCCGACCACCGGGGCGAGATCTTCCGCACCGAGTACTTCGGCCCGATCCTGGCCGTCCACGTGTACGAGGACTCCCGCTGGGACGACGTGCTCCGGCGGGTCGACGGCGGCGCCCCGTACGGCCTGACCGGCTCGGTGATCGCGCAGGATCGTTACGCCATCGCGCAGGCCGTGGAGGAGCTGCGCTTCGCCGCCGGGAACTTCTACATCAACGACAAGCCGACCGGTGCCGTGGTCGGCCAGCAGCCCTTCGGCGGCGGCCGGGCCTCCGGGACCAACGACAAGGCCGGTGCCGCCCAGAACCTGCTGCGCTGGACCTCGGCCCGGTCGATCAAGGAGTCGTTCGTCCCGCCGACTCACCACGGATACCCGCACATGGGCTGAGAGTGAACATCAGCCTCCGGTTTGGACATGCTGTCCAGGACGGACCCGACATCCTGCAGGTTTGCGCCTACCTGTCCCTGTCCACCTTCGATTGATCCGGTTAGGCTGGCTGGCGTCGTCGGGTGGCTTGCAGGACGAACGTGTCGTCCTACCCACTGGGAGGACGTTTCATGCGTGCCATGAGCCCCTTTCAGTCGGATGGTGCGGCAGGATTGCGGCTGACCCGTCGGTGTACATCCACACACCACCGAGTCACGCAACGGCGCGCGACAGGAGCCAAGAAGTCATGCAGACCAAGCTGGACGCAGCCAAGGCCGAACTGCTCAAGAAGGCAGCCGCAGCCGCTGAGAACAGCCAGGTGGGGGGAGCGGCGCCGGGGGAGGGTCTGAGCAACGGCGCTCTGACCGCGTACCTGCACCACTACTACCTCCACACCGCGCCCGAGGACCTGGTCGACCGCGACCCGGTCGACGTCTACGGTGCGGCCGCCTCCCACTACCGCCTTGGGCTCAAGCGCCCCCAGGGCACGGCCGAGGTGCGGGTCCACACCCCCTCGGTCGAGGAGAACGGCTGGTCCTGCGGCCACACGGTGGTCGAGGTGGTCACCGACGACATGCCGTTCCTGGTCGACTCCGTCACCAACGAGCTGTCCCGCCAGGACCGCGCGATCCACATCGTGATCCACCCCCAGCTGGTCGTCCGCCGTGACATCACCGGCAAGCTGCTGGAGATCCTGGACGTCGACGCCTGCTCCCGCAGCCAGGCCGCCGGCGCCGAGTGGCCGGCCGACGCGACCGTCGAGTCGTGGATGCACATCGAGATCGACCGCGAGACCGACCGCGACGACCTGCGCACCATCGAGGCCAATCTGCGCCGCGTGCTCGGCGACGTCCGCGAGGTCGTCGAGGACT
This sequence comes from Streptomyces sp. 1331.2, assembly GCF_900199205.1. Taxonomy (NCBI): domain Bacteria; kingdom Bacillati; phylum Actinomycetota; class Actinomycetes; order Kitasatosporales; family Streptomycetaceae; genus Streptomyces; species Streptomyces sp. 1331.2. The sequence goes on from NZ_OBMJ01000001.1 coordinate 4,709,112, forward strand.
GGGGCAAGATGCGCGAGAGCGCGCTGCGCCTGGCCGACGAGCTCGCCGAGCAGCCCCCGACCGGCCTGTCCGAGCAGGAGGTCGGCGAGGCCTGGGAGCTGATGCGCTGGCTCGCCGACGACCACTTCACCTTCCTCGGCTACCGCGAGTACGACCTCGTCGAGCACGAGGGCGAGGAGGTCCTCAAGGCCGTCGCCGGCACGGGCCTGGGCATCCTGCGCTCCGACCCGCACAGCCACGACGACCGCCACCACTCGGTCAGCGAGGCCTTCGGCCGGCTCTCCGCGCCGGTGCGCGCCAAGGCCCACGAGAAGAAGGCCCTCGTCCTCACCAAGGCCAACAGCCGCTCCACCGTGCACCGCCCGGCCTACCTGGACTACGTCGGCGTCAAGAAGTTCAACGCCGCCGGCGAGCCGATCGGCGAGCGCCGCTTCCTCGGCCTGTTCTCCTCGGCCGCCTACACCGAGTCGGTCACCCGCATCCCGGTCGTGCGCCGCAAGGTCCAGGCGGTGCTGGACGAGTCCGGCTTCTCCAGCGAGAGCCACGACGGCCGCGACCTGCTGCAGATCATGGAGACCTTCCCGCGGGACGAGATCTTCCAGACCCCGGCCTCCGAGCTGCTCTCCATCGCCACCAGCGTGCTCTACCTGCAGGAGCGCCGTAAGCTGCGCCTCTTCCTGCGCCAGGACGAGTACGGGCGCTACTTCTCCGCGTTCATCTACCTGCCGCGCGACCGCTACACCACCCGGATCCGGCTGCTGCTCACCGACATCCTCAAGGAGGAGCTGAGCGGCGCCACCATCGACTACACGGTGTACGCCACCGAGTCGGTGCTGACCCGCCTGCACTTCGTGGTCCGGGTCGCCCCGGGCACCGAGCTGCCGCACCTCACCGACAGCGACGTCGAGCGGATCGAGAACCGCCTCGCCGAGGCCGCCCGGTTCTGGATGGACGGCTTCCACGACCAGCTGCACCTCGAACTGGGCGAGGAGAAGGCCGCCGAGCTCGGCCACAAGTACGCCAACGCCTTCCCCGACGGCTACCGCGCCGACTTCCCGCCGCGCACCGCCGTCGCCGACATCAAGCAGATCGAGTCGCTGCACGGCGAGGGCGACTTCCGCCTCAACCTGTACCAGCCGGTCGGCGCCGGCGACGACGAGCGCCGCTTCAAGATCTACCGGGTCGGCGGCCCGATCTCGCTCACCGAGGTCCTGCCGGTGCTCCAGCGCCTGGGCGTCGAGGTGCTGGACGAGCACCCGTACGCGCTGCGCCGCTCCGACGGCACCACCGCGTGGGTGTACGACTTCGGCCTGCGGCTGCGCGAGGCCACCGACCTCACCGACGAGGCCCGCGAGCGCTTCCAGGAGACCTTCGCCGCCACCTGGACCGGCAAGGCCGAGAACGACGGCTTCAACGAGCTGGTGCTGACCGCCGGGCTGACCTGGCGCCAGGCGATGATGCTGCGCGCGTACGCCAAGTACCTGCGCCAGGCGGGCTCCACGTTCTCCCAGGACTACATGGAGGACGCGCTCCGCAACAACACCCACACCACCCGCCTGCTGGTCAACCTGTTCGAGGCCCGGCTCAGCCCGAGCCACCGTTCGGGCGCCCTGGAGCTGACCGAGGGCATCCTGGAGGAGCTGGACGGCGCCCTCGACGAGGTCGTCTCGCTGGACGAGGACCGCATCCTGCGCTCCTTCCTGAACCTCATCAAGGCCACCCTGCGGACCAACTTCTTCCAGCACACCGCGGACGGCCAGTGGCACCCCTACGTGTCGATGAAGTTCGACCCGAAGGCCGTCCCGGACCTGCCGGCCCCGCGCCCGGCTTTCGAGATCTGGGTCTACTCGCCGCAGGTCGAGGGCGTGCACCTGCGCTTCGGCAAGGTCGCCCGCGGCGGTCTGCGCTGGTCCGACCGGCGCGAGGACTTCCGCACCGAGATCCTGGGCCTGGTCAAGGCGCAGATGGTCAAGAACACCGTCATCGTGCCGGTCGGCGCCAAGGGCGGCTTCGTCGCCAAGCAGCTGCCGGACCCGTCGGTGGACCGCGACGCCTGGCTGGCCGAGGGCATCTCCTCGTACAAGACCTTCATCTCGGCGCTGCTGGACATCACCGACAACCTGGTCGGCGGCGAGGTCGTGCACCCGGCCGACGTGGTCCGCCACGACGAGGACGACACCTACCTGGTCGTCGCCGCCGACAAGGGCACCGCGACCTTCTCCGACATCGCCAACGGCGTCGCGGAGTCGTACGGCTTCTGGCTCGGCGACGCGTTCGCCTCCGGCGGCTCGGCCGGCTACGACCACAAGGGCATGGGCATCACCGCCCGCGGCGCCTGGGAGTCGGTCAAGCGCAACTTCCGCGAACTCGGCGTCGACACCCAGACCGAGGACTTCACCGTCATCGGCATCGGCGACATGTCCGGCGACGTCTTCGGCAACGGCATGCTGCTCAGCGAGCACATCCGCCTGGTCGCCGCCTTCGACCACCGCCACATCTTCCTCGACCCGAACCCGGACGCGGCCACCTCGTACGCCGAGCGCCGCCGCCTCTTCGACCTTCCGCGCAGCTCCTGGGACGACTACGACAAGTCGCTGATCTCGGCCGGCGGCGGGGTGCACCCCCGCTCGGCCAAGTCGATCCAGCTGACCCCGCAGGTGCGGGCCGCGCTCGGCATCGAGGAGAGCCGCCTCACCCCGGCCGAGCTGATGAAGGCGATCCTGCAGGCTCCCGTCGACCTGTTCTGGAACGGCGGCATCGGCACCTACGTCAAGGCCTCCAGCGAGACCAACGCCGAGGTCGGCGACAAGTCCAACGACGCCATCCGGGTCAACGGCGAGCAGGTCCGGGCCCGGGTCATCGGCGAGGGCGGCAACCTCGGCTGCACCCAGCTCGGCCGCATCGAGTACGCGGCCACCGGCGGCCCGGAGGGCACCGGCGGCTGGATCAACACCGACGCGATCGACAACTCCGCCGGTGTGGACACCTCGGACCACGAGGTCAACATCAAGATCCTGCTCAACCAGGTCGTCGCCGAGGGCGACATGACGGTCAAGCAGCGCAACGCCCTGCTGGCCGAGATGACCGACGAGGTCGGCCGCCTGGTGCTGCGCAACAACTACGCGCAGAACGTGGTGCTGGCCAACGCCGTCGCCCAGGCGCACAGCATGGTCAACGTCCACGCGCGGATGATCAACCGCTTCGAGGCGGCCGGCCGGCTCGACCGGGCGCTGGAGTTCCTGCCCACCGAGCGGCAGATCCGCGACCGCCAGCAGGGCGGCCGCGGGCTCTCCCAGCCCGAGATGTCCGTGCTGCTCGCCTACACCAAGATCATCCTGGCCGACGAGCTGCTCGCGACCGACCTGCCCGACGACCCGTACTTCCGCACCGCGCTGCACGACTACTTCCCGAGCGCGCTGCGGGCCCGGTTCGCCGACGCGATCGACAGCCACGCGCTGCGCCGCGAGATCATCACCACGCTGATCGTCAACGACACGATCAACCGCGGTGGCTGCACCTTCGCCTTCCGCCTGAAGGAGGAGACCGGCGCGACCTACGAGGAGATCGCCCGGACGCACACCGCCGCGCGGGCCGTCTTCGGCCTGGAGGAGATCTGGGGCGAGATCGAGGGCCTGGACAACCAGGTCCCCGCCCGGGTGCAGACCAAGATGCGCCTGCACTCGCGCCGCCTGGTCGAGCGCGCCACCCGGTGGATGCTCAACAACCGCCGCCAGCCGCTCGACATCGCCGGCACCATCGAGTTCTTCCACGACCGGATCAAGCAGGTCTGGGGCTCGCTGCCCAAGCCGCTGCGTGGCGAGGACCTGGCCTGGTTCGAGTCGGTGTACGGCGAACTCGCCGCCGCCGGCGTGCCGGAGGAGCTCGCCACCCGGATCGCCGGCCTCTCCTCGGTCTTCCCGACCCTGGACATCACCGAGGTCGCGGACCGCTCCGGCAAGGACGTCGCCGAGGTCGCCGAGCTCTACTACGACCTGGGCGACCGGCTGCAGATCTCGCACCTGCTCGACCGCATCATCGAGCTGCCCCGCACCGACCGCTGGTCGTCGATGGCCCGGGCCGCGATCCGTGAGGACCTCTTCGCGGCGCACGCCGCCCTGACCGCCGACATCCTGGCCTGCGGCCCCGAGGGCGCCACCCCGGAGGAGCGCTACACCGCCTGGGCGGAGCTCAACGCGACCCTGCTGAACCGGGCCAAGAGCACCCTCGACGACATAAGGGGTTCGGACAACTACGAGCTGTCCAGCCTCTCGGTCGCGATGCGTGTCATCCGCACCCTGCTGCGCACCGGCTCGATGCGCTGACGGACGGCTCCTGTTGCCGGCGGGCCCGCGTCCTTCCTCGGACGCGGGCCCGCCGCATTCACGCGGTGACGAGGGGCCCGCGCCCGCGCAGGGCTGCGCGGGCGCGGGCGGCGCCGCTGGGGGTGGCGGCTGCCCCGGTGCCGACGGCGGGGGTTCTCGTGCCGAGGCCTGCGCAGGAGCGGCAGATCCCGGGGCGGGGCACCGGGTCGTGGCAGCGGCCGCACTCGGCGTAGGAGGCCGGTGGGGGCGCCGATCGTTCGGGTGGCAGCTTGCGTTGCAGGCGATCGCGGAGGATCGCCGCCGGGGAGTGCATCGGTTGCGGCAACCCGGGGAGCAGCGCGTGGGCCAACTCGGCTTCGCTGCAGCCCCGTTCCAGCCAGTGGGTGACGAGGGGCGCGAGTTGTCGGGCCTCGGCCTCGCCGAGGCGCAGACGCGGTTCGGGTCGGATCGCCCGGAAGAGCGTTGCTACCGCTTTACGGGTCTGTTCGTCCGGGAGGGTGGGTTCTTCTGCCGGGTTCTTTACGGAAGGGACGACAGTGCGGCCGGTGCCTCGTTCACCGGCGGCCGGACGGGGGACAACCGGTGCCGCCGACGTGAGCTGCGGGGTGTCGAAGACGTGGGCCTCGGAGCGGACGGTGCCGTTGGGCAGCCGGACGGTGTCGACGCGGTAATACCCGGCGTCCTTCAGCTCTTTGAGCGCGCGGCGTACGGCGCCGCGCCCTTGCGTGCTGGTGTCGGCCATCTGTCGGCCGTCCTCACGCCAGCCGTTCGGGCGGGAGAGCAGATCGGCGAGGAGGCCGCGAGCGGTGAAGCTGAGGCGGCGGTCCTGCAACAGGCCGTTGGGAAGCACGGTGAAAGAGCGCGCGTGAGCGCTACGATGAATCTGCATTGGGAGTCCTAGCTCCTGTGCCGGACCCCGGGGTGTTCCAGCACCGCCGGGGTCTCCTATGTTCTGTTGATGATGCGGAAAGTAGCACATCAACTACACGGAGTGCGAACCGTTTGCCAAAGGCGGACAACGGTGACAGGACACTGTTTCACCTCTCCGACAGGCAGGCGAGCCGCGCCCGTAGCGCTTCTCGCCGAGCCCGCCTACTCAGGGTCCCCGATCGTCCTGAGTCTCCGTGAGAATGTCAGAGAAGCCTGTTCTCGACCCGCACTCACGAACGCTCCGGAGCTGCCCCAGTGACGAGCAACACCGCACAGCAGGACGCCGCAGTCGCCGACAGGATGATCCTCGCGAACAGTGCCTACGCCGACGGGCGCCACCTGGCCGCCCGCCAGTCCATCTACCGATGGCAGCACCCGCAGTACGACCTGCCCGGGATCGCCGTCGAAGAGCTGACCGACACCAGCGGCACCGTCCTTGATGTTGGCTGCGGCAACGGCAAGTTCGTCAGCCGCCTGCACACGGACCGCCCGGATCTCCAGGTCGTCGGGATGGACATCTCGGCGGGCATCCTTGCCGACGTCGAAAAGCCGGTCCTGGTGGCCGACGCCCAGGCGCTGCCCTTCGCCGACGACAGCGCGGACGCCGTCCTGGCCCTGCATATGCTGTACCACGTAAGTGACATCGAGGCCACGATCAAGGAACTAGCCCGCGTTCTCCGGCCCGGCGGTGTGCTCATCGCCTCGACCAACAGCGACACCGACAAGCGGGAGCTGGACCGGCTCTGGGCCAGGGCCGCAGGAGACGTCCTCGGGATTCCCGAGGGGCCGGCGCGGGTCTCCCTCAGCTCCCGCTTCTCCCTGGAGAAGGCCCCCAGTTACCTCGGGACGGTGTTCAAGGACATCCGGGTGCGGGAACTTCCCGGCACCATCGAGATCACCGACCCAGCGCCGATCGTTGCCCACCTGGCCTCCTACGAGGCGTGGGCCGACCAATGCGGCGTCCCGTTCCACGAGACCGTCAGTCGGGCGGCGGAGATTGCTGCCATCACGATTGCGGCCGAGGGGTCGTTCAAGATCACATGCCTTGGCGGCATCCTGATCTGTCACCCCTGACAGGAGAGGGCCGGTCCGCTACACCGGGCCGCAGGGCGTGATCAAGACCGTTCGCCTGAGTCGGCGCTCCTCGCGCTTCGTCGGCGGAGTCGTTTCGTCATGGCGTATGCCGGTCTCGCATTCGCACCGGCCAGTTCCCGTCTCGCTGCCCCGCCGGATGCGTCCGGCGGGGCAGCGAAGCGCAGCAGCAATCAACCCGCAGCTCTCCTCCCTTCTGCGCAGGAAGTCGGTCTGGTCGACTTCCTGCGCAGAAGGGAGCCAGCCAATGCCGTCGCCGCTTCGGCACGGCCGAAGCGGCGACGGGGTGATAGGGGCGCTGAATCCACACACCAGTCGCCTTTTCTTGCCGCCCCCGGACGTGTCCGGCGGGCGGCAAGACATCAATCCCGTTGCTGTCCAAACCACGGTGGGTCGCTGTTGTTTCTCGCATTACCGGGCGGATGAGGAGTGTTGATCGGCGCTTGTTTCGGCGGCCCTGGCCACCCTTGGCCGGGGCCGCCGTTGCTTTGCGGTTCGTGGGAGGGCTGGGCGGGTGGGACACCTGGTGTTCGGGCGGGCCCGTGTCTTCCGACACGGGCCCGCCCGTAGGAGAGGTGTAGGCACCGGCTTTGTTGCTGACCGCTCAGCGGGCGGCGGCGCGTTGGAGGGCGCTGGCCAGGAGGGCGAGGTCGGTGGGGCCGTTGCCGAGTTCGCGGACCGGGCGGCGGGCGGGTGGGGCGCCGAGCTGGAGGGGGTCTATCGCGACGACGGTGGGCCGCAGGGTCGCCGTGCGGGGGATGCGGCCGCTGATCCGGGCGGCCTGGAAGGCGGTGACGCCGCCGTCGGGGAGGCGGAGGTAGCCGCGGCCGGGGGTGTCCTCGGGGAGGGCGGCCGCGTCGCCGAGGTGGATCAGCAGGTCGGAGTCGGCCGGGTCGTCGGTGCGCAGCGCGATCCGGAGCAGGGCGGCCTCGTCGACCTCGGTGCCGGCGCTCTCCTCCGGGCGGCCGGTGGCGACCGCGAGGTGGATGCCGAGCGGGCCGCCGCGCCGGGCGACGGCGGCGAGGGCGCGGGCGAGCGGGCGGCCGGCCGGGGAGGTGGGGGAGAGCAGGGCGTCGTAGTCGTCGACGACGACGACGAGGCGGGCGGGGACGGCAGAGGAGGGGGTGGCGGCCGGCCGGGCGTCGGAGGAGCCGCGCGGCGAGATGATCCGGGGAGCGGAGGCCGAGCCGGCGCCCACGGTGGCGGGAACGGGGACCTGCGGGCGGTCGGTGTCCAGGCTGTGCCCGTCCAGGATCCGCGCCGCGTGCCAGGAGGCGAAGTCCAGGCCGTCGAACAGCCGCTCCCGCAGGGTGAGTTCGTCCTCCAGCGCCTCGGCCGCGAGCAGTGCGGCGCGCGGGTCGGTGGCGGCGTTCACCAGGCCGGTGACGTGCGGCAGTTCGGTGCAGCCGTCGAGGCCGTCCTCGGTGGCCCGGCCCTCGATGAGCGTGACGGCGAGCCGTTCGGGGCGTTCGGAGACGGCGAGCGAGGCGACCAGGGTGCGCAGCAGTTCGGTCTTGCCGGAGCCGCGGGCTCCGCCGATCAGCAGGTGCGGGCCGCCCGGGTCGGGGGAGGGGAGGGACAGCTCGGGGTCGGCCAGGTCGAGGGTGCACAGCTCGTCCCGAGTGGTGCCGAGCAGGGCGGTGGCGGCGCCGATGCCGCCCGCGTGCGCGGCCCAGCGGGCGGACAGCTTGGCGGGGGTGACGGTGTCGAGCTGCAGCAGGTCGAGCAGGCGCAGCGCGTCGGGCAGCGGGCCGCGGGCGGCCGGGGTGGCCTCGCGCAGCGGGGCGAGGACGCGGGCGAGCCGCTCGGCCCAGGCGTCGGAGACGGCGTCCAGCGAGACCTCGTGCAGGGTCTCGCGGCCGCGGGCGACCGGGCGGTCGAGCGAGAGCTGGGTGCCGACCTCGCCGGTGATCAGGGCGGTGGCGCCGAGGCCGCGGGGGAGCAGTTCGGGCTGCTCGGCGAGGCAGACCGGGAAGATGCCGACCGCCGGGCCCTGGCGCAGCAGCAGGTCGAGCGCCTGCCGGGCGGTCTCGGTGGCCGGGCGGCCGTCCACCACGACCACGGTGGCGGGGTGGCCGCCGAGGCCGCTCGGTCCGCTGAGCCGGGCGGTGAGCTCGGTCAGCCGGGCGGTGGCCTGTTCGTCGTCGAGGCCGACCAGCAGGCGGCAGTCCTGGCCGTCGACCGGGCGCAGGTGGGGCAGCCACAGGGCCCAGGCCCAGGTGTCGACGCGTTCCTCGGGGGTGCGGGTCGGGTCGGCGTCGACCACGACCAGGCTCAGGCCGGTGGGCGGGTGCAGCGCGGCGAGCTGGGCGACGACGGCGCGGGTGAGGGCGTCGAGGCGTTCGCGCGGGCCGCTGAGGCCGAGGCTGCCGGCGGTCTGCAGGTCGAGGGTGACCGGGACGGCGGGCAGCAGCGTGCCGGGCGTGGTGCCGGGGCCGCCGGGGCGGTCGGCGGTGCCCAGCCGCAGGGTGAGCGCGTCGGGATGGCCGGGGCCGCGCTCCCACAGCCGGGGGCCGGGGCCGACGGCGTTGAGCAGCAGGGTGGCGAGGTCGGGCCAGCGTTCGCGCTGGGCGGCGGTCTGGCGCTGCCGGATGGCCGCGTGGTGGCGTTCGGCGCTCTCCTGACCGGGCGGTTCGGCGGCGCGGCCGGGCAGCAGGGAGAACAGGCCGCGGCCCCGGCCGGGTACGGGCTCGGGGGCGGTGGGCGGTTCGACCACCGGCGGTGAAGGGCGGGCCGCGGGGCCGGGGGCGGCGAGCTGGAGGTGGCCGTGGCCGTCGGGTAGGGCGGTACGGGCGGCCGCCGCGGTGTCGGCCGCGGCGGGGGCGGCCACCTGGAGGGTGGACTCGCCGATCCGCAGCAGGGCGCCGGGCTCCAGCGGGACGGCGGCCTCGGGCGGGCCGGGCGGGACGAGCCGGCCGTCGAGGGCGGTGCCGTTGGTGGAGCCGAGGTCGCGGACGGAGACCCGGCCGTCCTCGGCGAGGTGCAGGGAGAGGTGCAGCCGGGAGACGTCCGGGTCGTCGAGCGGGACGTCGGCCTCGCCGGAGCGGCCGATCCGGATCTCCCGGCCGTGCAGCCGGTGCACGCCGCCGGCGTCCGGGCCGCCGACCACGCGCAGTTCGGCGGCGGCGGGGGTGTCGTCGGGATCGTCGGCGGTCGGGTCGGGCTCGTTGAGGCTGAGGACAGCTCCGTCGAGCAGCGGGGGGTGGCCGAGCAGGGTGTGCTCGTCCACCCGGTGCGCCCCGGCGTAGAGGTGCACGTGGGTGGCGGCCCGCGGCCCGCGCACGCCGACGGCGCCCGCGAGGGCGCCCGCGATGGCGCCGAGCGCGGTGCCGACGGGCGCGGTGACCAGCACGTCCACGTAGGGGATGGCGGAGCCGGCGGCGGTCGGGCCGCTGCGCGGTCGGAGGACGGTCAGCCGGATCTGCATCTCGCCCGCGGGTCCCTTCTGCTGATGTGAAGCCTGGTACCGCTGCCCGGCGCCGTCGTGGACGCACCGGGCGGCCGCGGCGGCCCCGTTGGGCCACACGAGTGGCGAGTGTCCATCCTGCCATCCGGCACGGACGGTCCGCGCACGGTACCGGATTTGACGATCTTGCGATCATCGCCATGGTGGAGGCGACGGTGGGTCAGGTCAACCGCCGCCCCGAAGGCCCCCTGAGCAGCCCTGCGAGCGGCTCCGGGGACTCCCCTAGGGGATGTCCCCCAACCCTGCTCCGATGCCCTGCCGGTCACCCCGAAAACCCGAACGGACACCGTTAGAGTGGCCGCAGACACGGGCCCGGCAGGCTCACCGCACCGGCGGAGGAGCGCCCCGCGCGGGCGGCACGGCGAGGAGTGCGACAGGTGCGGCCAGTCGGCAGCAAGTATCTGCTGGATGAGACCCTCGGGCGGGGTGCGACCGGCACCGTCTGGCGCGGTGTGGTGCGCGAGGACGTCCAGGTGCCGGGCAGCGAGCCCGGGCAGCGGGTGGCGATCAAGGTGCTGCGCGAGGAACTGGCGGCCGACCCGGACGTCGTGATGCGCTTCCTGCGCGAGCGCTCGCTGCTGCTGCGGCTGAGCCACCCCAACATCGTCCAGGTCCGCGACCTGGTCGTCGAGGGCGAGCTGCTGGCCCTGGTGATGGACCTGGTCGAGGGCCCCGACCTGGCCCGCTACCTGCGCGCCAACGGCCCGTTCAGCCCGATCGCGGGCGCCCTGCTGATGGCCCAGGTCGCGGACGCGCTGGCGGCCAGCCACGCGGACGGGATCGTCCACCGCGACCTCAAGCCGGCCAACGTGCTGCTCGCCTCCACGGTCGTGGACGGCGTCGAGCAGATGCACCCGCTGCTGACCGACTTCGGCATCGCCCGCCTCGCCGACTCCCCGGGCGTCACCCGCACCCACGAGTTCGTCGGCACTCCCGCGTACGTCGCGCCGGAGTCCGCCGAGGGCCGCCCGCAGACCTCCGCGGTGGACGTGTACGGCGCCGGGATCATGCTGTACGAGCTGGTCACCGGCCGCCAGCCGTTCCAGGGCGACAGCGCCCTCGCCGTCCTCCAGGCCCACCTGGCGCAGGAGCCGCAGCGGCCCAGCACGATGCCCGAGCCGCTGTGGACGGTGATCGAGCGCTGCCTGCGCAAGGACCCGGCCCAGCGGCCCGGTGCCACCGCGCTGGCCCGCGCCCTGCGGGTGGTCGCGGCCGGGGTCGGCGTGCACGCCTCCCCGGCGGCGGTGGACGAGGCGCTGGCGGTCGCCGCCCTGCTGCAGCCGGACCCGCGGCCCACCGTCGTCCCCGGCACCGTCCCGGCCGTCCCCGGGGTGCTGCCGGGCACCGAGGACCGCACCCAGGTGCTGCCGCAGACCGGCCCGGGCGCCCCGCAGTACGACCCGGCCGGGGCGACCCGGGTGATGGGCACCCAGCCGCCGCCCGCACCCCCGTACGGCGCCGAGGACCGTACCCGGGTGATGCCGCCCACCGCCGTCCCGCCGCCCCCGCCCGTGGCGCCCGGCGGACCCGCGGCGCCGGCCGCGCCGAAGGAGGAGGCGCCGCACCCGTGGCAGACCCAGCTGCGCGCGGCCCGCGACCGCAACCAGCAGACCCAGGTCGGCTACTTCGGCCCGCAGGACTACGAGGAGTACGACGAGCCGCAGGTCGCCCCGCCGCCCTACCAGGCCGGCCAGGGCGCCCCGCCGCCGTACCGCGGCGCCCCGGGCGGCCAGCCCGGCCACCAGCCGCAGCCGCCGGCCGGCTACCGCCAGGCCCCGCCGCCGCCCGGCTACGCGCAGCGCCCGCCGGTCGCCCCGCCGCCCTACCAGGCGGGCCAGGGCGGCCAGGGCGGTCAGGCAGGCCGGGCAGGACAGGCGGGCCAGGGCGGCCAGGCCGGCCCGCCCGGAGGCCGACCGCAGCCGCCGGGCGGCTACCGGCAGGCCCCGGACGGGTACGGCCGCCGGCCGGGCGGGTACCCGCCGCCCCCGCCCGCCGCGGCGCCGCGCCGGGCCGAGCCGCCCGCACCGCAGTACCGGGAGGCCCCGCCGCGCCGCGAGGAGCCGCGCGAGCCGGCCCGCCGCGAGTCCGCGCCGGCCCGCGAGCCGCGCCCGCGCAGCCGCAACCGGATGTACATCCCGGGGCTCGGCTGCCTCAAGGGCTGTCTGATGGTGCTGCTGGTGCTGGCGCTGGCCTCGGTGGCGCTGTGGAACTTCACGCCGCTGCCGCACTACTGGGACAACGTGGTGGGCTGGTACGACACCGCGCGCGACTGGGTGAGCAGCGTCTTCGGAAAATAGGACAGGACGGCGAAGGACGGCGAAGGACCGCGGGGGAGCACGGGGATGGGAACACGGGGGAGCCGGGTGGGCACGGCGCTGACGGGCGCCGTGCTCGCGGTGGCGGGGCTGCTGCTGCCGGCCGGTCCGGCAGCGGCGGCGGAGGTGTCGCACTGCCGTCAGTACGAGACCGTCCCGGTCGCGGGCGGCCGGTACGTGGTGGACAACAACAACTACGGCGGGGCCCGCCAGTGCCTCGGGACGGACGGCCGGGCCGGGTTCACCGTGCAGTCCTCCGAGGCGGCCGGGAGCCCGCCGGCCGGGCCGGTCGCCTACCCGGAGATCTTCGACGGCTGCCACTGGGGCACCTGCAGCACGGGCAGCGCGCTGCCGGTGCGGGTCTCGGAGCTGGGGCGGGCCACCAGCAGCTGGTCCACCACGCTGCCCGCCCAAGGCGACTTCAACGTGGCGTACGACCTGTGGTTCAACACCGGCGCGACCACCCCGGCCGCCAACGGCCAGCCGGACGGCGCCGAGCTGATGGTCTGGCTGGACCGCCGCCCGGCGTCGGCCGGCCCTGCGGGGAGCACCGCCGGCATCGGCGGCGCCGGCTACACCAGCTGGCAGCTCACCATCGCCGCCAACGGCCGGCAGTGGCCGATGGTCGCCTACCAGGCGCAGACCCCGGTCACCTCGGTCACCGACCTCGACCTGCGGGCCTTCGTCCGGGACGCGGTGGCCCGCGGGGTGGTCAAGCCGGAGTGGTACCTGATCTCGGTGGAGGCCGGCTTCGAGGTCTGGCGCGACGGCGCCGGCCTGCGCACGGAGTCCTTCGCCACCGACGTCCGGCCCGGCCGCCCGGTGGGCCCGGTCGGTGCTCCCGGCGGCCGCTGCCTGGCCGACCTGCCCGGCGGAGCCTCGGACGGCCCCGAGCCGGTGGCGCTGCTGGACTGCGACGGCTCGCCCGCCCAGCAGTGGAGCGTGGAGATCGACGGCACGATCCGTCAGGGCGGCAAGTGCCTGGGCACCGACGGCAACCGGGCCTCGCTCAACCCCTGCAACGGCTCGCCGTACCACGTGTGGCTGGTGGGCATGGCCGGCGCGCTGTGGAACCAGGGCGCCCAGGGCTGCCTGCGCGATCCGGCGGACGGCACCGCGCCGGGCGGCGGCGCCGACCTGGCCGGCTGCGACGGCTCGACCGGGCAGCGCTGGACCCTGCCGGACTCGGTGGGCTGATCCGGGCCCGGGCCCGGGCCCGGGAACGCGCCGGGACCGGGACCGCACGGCAGGATTGACGCTTTGTCGACAATCCACGAGATTTCTCGCCCGCGAGTCCCGGTCCGGGCCCCTCAGGCGGCCCGCACAGGGGGTCGGGGCGCGTAGGTTGGTCGCTGTTGTCCCGCCCCACCGAGCGCCCCGGACCCCCGGAGCGCTCCCGCGCCGCCCACGGAGCAGCATTGGCACGCAAGATCGGCAGCCGGTACACCGTCCACCAGGTGATCGGCCGGGGTTCGGCCGGGACGGTCTGGCTCGGTGAGGGGCCCGACGGCCCGGTGGCGGTCAAGCTGCTGCGCGAGGACCTCGCCGCCGACCAGGTGCTGGTCGGCCGCTTCGTCCAGGAACGCACCGCGCTGACCAGCCTCGACCACCCCCGGGTGGTCGGCGTGCGCGACATGGTCGTGGACGGCAGCGACCTCGCCCTGGTGATGGAACTCGTCCAGGGCACCGACCTGCGCTCCCGGCTGGAACGGGACGGCGCGCTGCCGCCGCAGACCGCCGCCTCGATCATCGCCGACGTCGCCGACGGCCTGGCCGCCGCGCACGCGGCCGGGATCGTCCACCGCGACGTCAAGCCGGAGAACGTCCTGCTCGACCTCGCCGCCGCCCCCGGCCCCGGCGGCGCCCCGCGCGCCAAGCTCACCGACTTCGGCGTGGCCCGCCTGGTCGACGCCCCGCGCCGGACCCGCGCCACCCGGATCATCGGCACCCCCGACTACCTCGCCCCCGAGATCATCGAGGGCCTGGAGCCGCGCGCCGCCGTCGACATCTACGCCCTCGCCACCGTCCTGTACGAGCTGCTGGCCGGCTCCACCCCGTTCGGCGGCGGCCACACCGGCGCGGTGCTGCGCCGGCACGTGACCGAGCAGGTGCCGCCGATCCCCGGCCTGCCCGACGGGCTGTGGCGGATCATCTCCGAGTGCCTGGCAAAGGCCCCCGCCTCCCGGCTGCGCGCCGCCGAGCTGGCCGCCCGGCTGCGCGAGCAGCTGCCTTCGCTGGCGGGCCTGCCGGTGCTGGCCGTGCCCACCCAGGGCCGCGCCCCGGCCGAGGAGCAGCTGACCCCCGGCGAGGCCGTCTACGCCGAGATCGACGCCGGCCCGGGCACCCACAAGCGCCGCCGCGGCCCGGCCGTCCCGCTGGTGCCCGGCGCCGCCCCGGACTCCACCCGGGACACCCACACCAGCCTGCGCCGCCCGTCCGCCGAGGAGCTGGCCGCGTACGCCGCCGAGTCCCGCGCCCAGCGCACCGCCCCGGGCCACCGCCGGGACCGCCAGGCGCTGCTGCGCCGCCGCCGGATGCTGGCCGTCCTGCTGGCCACCGTCCTGCTGCTGGCGGGCGCCGCGGCGGCCTGGACGGCCTTCGCGGCGACCACCCCGGACCACGGCAACCCGAACCGTCCGGCCGTCCACAGCACCGCCCCGCGGGCTCCGTAGCGCCGGGCGGACCGGGGGTGTCGTCATGACCACCCCCGGAACCATTACCCTGGGGGCGTGGCAGCCGTCGATCCTTCCGAAGAGCTCAAGAACCTCGATACGACCATGGGGTCGATCGAGGCCGTCCTCGACCTGGACAAGATCCGGGCCGACATCGCGGTCCTGGAGGAGGAGGCAGCCGCCCCCAACCTGTGGGACGACGTCGCGAATGCGCAGAAGGTGACCAGCCGGCTCTCCTTCCTCCAGGGCGAACTGCGCCGCGTCGAGGGCCTTCGCAGCCGCATCGACGACCTGGGCGTGCTGTTCGAGCTGGCCGAGGCCGAGGACGACGCGGACACCCGCGCCGAGGCCGAGGCCGAGCTCGTCTCGCTCCAGAAGGCGGTCGAGGAGCTGGAGGTCCGCACCCTCCTGTCCGGCGAGTACGACGCCCGCGAGGCGCTGATCAACATCCGTGCCGAGGCCGGTGGCGTGGACGCCGCCGACTTCGCCGAGCAGCTGATGCGCATGTACCTGCGCTGGGCCGAGCGGCACGGGTACCCCACCGAGGTGTACGACACCTCGTACGCCGAAGAGGCCGGCATCAAGTCCGCGACCTTCACCGTGAAGGCGCCGTACGCCTACGGGACCCTCTCCGTCGAGCAGGGCACCCACCGCCTGGTCCGCATCTCGCCGTTCGACAACCAGGGCCGCCGGCAGACCTCCTTCGCCGGTGTCGAGGTCCTTCCGGTCGTCGAGCAGTCCGACCACGTCGACATCGACGAGGGCGACCTGCGCGTGGACGTCTACCGCGCCTCCGGCCCCGGCGGCCAGGGCGTCAACACCACCGACTCGGCGGTGCGCATCACGCACCTGCCGACCGGCATCGTGGTCTCCTGCCAGAACGAGCGCTCGCAGATCCAGAACAAGGCGTCCGCGATGAACGTCCTCCAGGCCAAGCTGCTGGAGCGGCGCCGTCAGGAGGAGAAGGCGGCGATGGACGCGCTCAAGGACAGCGGCAGCTCCTGGGGCAACCAGATGCGCTCCTACGTCCTGCACCCGTACCAGATGGTCAAGGACGTGCGCACGGCGTACGAGGCGGGCAACCCGCAGGCCGTGCTGGACGGCGACATCGACGGCTTCATCGAGGCAGGCATCCGCTGGCGCAAGCAGCGCGAGACCAGCGCCGAGTAGACACCGAAACACGAGGAAGGCCCCCGACCGCAGCGGTCGGGGGCCTTCTCGTACGTCTCCTGGTCGTCAGGCCAGCGCCTGCCGCGCGATCAGCGCCACCGCGAGCAGCCCGGCCAGCAGGGCCAGCAGCAGCGCGGGGGAGAGCGCGGCGAACGGCCCCTGCTGCTCCTGCAGCCGGGCCCGGTTGGCGCGGCACACCGGGCAACGCCCGTCGCTGACGCGGCCGTTGCAGTTGGCGCACACCAGATGGTCGCAGGTCATGCGATCTCCTCCTCGCTGCTACAGCCAACGCGCCGGACGGGGCTTTGGTTCCCGTTCTTGCCCTGTACGGGGGAGCGGCCGGACACGGTCGCTTCCTCCACTCTGCCAGGTTCCGGCGGTTCCGGCTCCCGGGCTGTGAGATGCCTCGCAATATTCCGGGCATAACCGGACATTCTCCCCCAGGTTTCGCGTGCTGTCCTGGGCGGCCCCTGCGGGCCGGTTCTCGATTCGCGTATGGTCCCAGACCGGGAGCGGCCCTCTGCGCTCCTTTCGCCCGCCCCAGGACCGGGCCTCCGGGGCGGATCGACCGAGGACTGGCGCCGCCTAGGATGGCCTCCGTGATGCAGCCGTGATCAGATTCGACAACGTCTCCAAGACCTATCCCAAGCAGAACCGTCCCGCCCTGGACAACGTCTCGCTGGAGATCGAGAAGGGTGAGTTCGTCTTCCTGGTCGGCTCGTCCGGCTCGGGGAAGTCCACCTTCCTGCGCCTGTGCCTGCGCGAGGAGCGCCCCAGCACGGGCGCGGTGCACGTGCTGGGCAAGGACCTCGGCAAGCTGTCCAACTGGAAGGTGCCGCACATGCGCCGCCAGCTGGGCACCGTGTTCCAGGACTTCCGCCTGCTGCCCAACAAGACGGTCGCGCAGAACGTCGCCTTCGCCCTGGAGGTGATCGGCAAGCCCAAGAGCGCCATCAACAAGGTGGTGCCCGAGGTGCTGGAGCTGGTCGGCCTCGGCGGCAAGGAGGACCGCATGCCGGGCGAGCTCTCCGGTGGTGAGCAGCAGCGCGTGGCGATCGCCCGGGCGTTCGTGAACCGGCCGATGCTGCTGATCGCGGACGAGCCCACCGGCAACCTCGACCCGCAGAACTCGGTCGGCATCATGAAGCTGCTCGACCGCATCAACCGCACCGGCACCACGGTGCTGATGGCCACCCACGACCAGGCCATCGTCGACCAGATGCGCAAGCGCGTCATCGAGCTCGACAAGGGGCTGCTCGTCCGCGACCAGGCCCGCGGCGTCTACGGGTACCAGCACTGACCGCCCAGCGCTGACCGACCAGCGCTGACCCGTGGGGCCGCCGGCCCGAACCGCCCGACCGAGCAGTACCGACCCTGGAGTTGTTTCCCGCATGCGTGCCCAGTTCGTCCTGTCGGAGATCGGTGTGGGTCTCCGACGCAACCTGACGATGACGATCGCGGTCGTCGTCAGTGTCGCGCTCTCCCTCGCTCTCGCCGGTTCCTCGCTCCTGGTCCGCGACCAGGTGAACTCCATGAAGGGGTACTGGTACGACAAGGTCGAGGTGAGCATCTACTTCTGCACCAAGGCGGACGCCCGCAACTCGCCCCAGTGCGACAAGGGTGCGGCCACCGACCAGCAGGTCCAGGACATCAAGGACCAGCTGGACAAGATGACCTCGGTGGTCCAGTCGTCCACCTACGAGAGCTCCCCCGAGGCGTACAAGCACTGGAAGGAGATGAACCCGGACAACCCGCTCATCTCCGTCCTGGGCCCGGACGCCATGCCGCAGTCCTGGCGGGTCAAGCTCAACGACCCGACCAAGTACGACGTGATCCAGAGCGCCTTCGCCGGGAAGCCCGGCGTGAAGTCGGTCGAGGACCAGCGGAAGATCCTGGAGAACCTGTTCGGCCTGCTCAACGGCCTGCAGACGGCGGCGTTCGTGATCATGGTGCTGATGCTCTTCGTCGCGCTGCTGCTGATCGTCAACACCGTCCGGGTGTCGGCCTTCAGCAGGCGGCGCGAGACCGGCATCATGCGCCTGGTCGGTGCCTCGAACTTCTACGTCCAGATGCCGTTCATCGCCGAGGCCGCGTTCGCCGCGCTGCTCGGCGCGGCGATGGCCTCCGGACTGCTGGTCGCCGGGCACTTCTTCGTCCAGAACTGGCTGGCCGACCGGGTGCAGTTCATCCACTTCATCGGCCTCGGCTCGGTGCTCGCGGTGATACCGCTGCTGGTCGTGGTGGGCATGGGCATGGCCGGCATCGCGGCGTTCTTCACGCTGCGCAAGTACCTCAAGGTCTGACCCCGGACGACCCGGCGGCCCCGGACGGCACTGCGCCGTCCGGGGCCGCCGGCGTTTCGCGCTCCGCCGTTCCGGCCCGTCGCGCGCGGGGCGGTGTCTACACTCCGGTGCCATGCTGCAAACTCCGCGCAGGGCACGTCAGGTGGCCGCCCTCAGCCTGGTGTTCGGCGCCGTGCTGCTGGCCGGCGCGGCCACCGGCGCCTGGGGCGACCCGGGCGGTACTCCGCCGCGCCCCTCCGTCGACGCCGCCCGGGCGGCGGGCGGCGCGCTCCCGGCGGACCCGGCCGGCACCGCGCTGTCCGAGCAGCAGGCCGAGCACCTGCTGGGCGCCACCGGCGACCGCTGGGGCGCGTACTACAGCGCCCAGGAGTACGCCGAGTTCAGCCAGGGCCTGGACGGCCGCTACCTCGGCGTCGGCCTCTCGGTCGGCCGCGGCCAGGACGGCGCCACCGAGGTCTCCCAGGTCGCGCCCGACGGCCCGGCCGCCGCGGCCGGGATCGCCGCCGGGGACCGGCTGCTGCGGGTCGGCCAGGACCAGGCCGACCACCTGCCGGTCACCGAGGTGGTCGCCCGGCTGCGCGGCCAGGGCGACGAGCGCAGGGCCGGCTCCGAAGTGACCCTGGAGGTCCGGCGCGGCGAGGGCGAGGTGCGCGAACTGCGGCTGCGGCGGGCTTTACTGGACAGCCAACAGGTGGTCGCGGAGCGCCTGGACCGGGGCGTGCTGCGGGTCACCGTACGGGCCTTCACCAGCGGCGTGGCCGATCGCGTGCGCGCCGCGCTGCGCGCACCGCACACCGGCGTGGTGCTCGATCTGCGCGGCAACTCCGGGGGGTTGGTCGACGAGGCGGCCGGCACCGCCGGGATCTTCCTGGACGGCGGCCCGGTCGGCTCGTACCAGGAGCGCGGCGGGACCAGGGAGTTGACGGCCCCGCGCGGCGGCGACCAGCGCACCCCGCTGGTGGTGCTGGTGGACGGCGGCACGATGAGCGCCGCCGAACTCCTCGCCGGCGCCCTGCAGGACCGCAGCCGCGCCGTCGTGGTGGGCACCAGGACCTTCGGCAAGGGCACCGTCCAGCAGCCCAGCCGGCTCGCCGACGGCGCCGTGCTGGAGATGACCGTCGGCCGCTACTACACCCCGGCCGGCCGCTCCCCGGAGGGCACCGGCCTGGCCCCCGACGTCCCGGCGGCCACCGGCGAGGACGCCGACGCGCTCGCCCTGCGGGTGCTGGCCGGGCTCGGCACCCGCGCCTAAAGGAGCTGCCCTGCGGGGCCCGGAAGTGCGAGAATGTCCGGGCTATGGCAAAGGAAACCGGACAGAAGCTGATCGCGCAGAACAAGAAGGCGCGACACGAGTACACGATCCTCGACACCTACGAGTGCGGCCTCGTCCTCACCGGCACCGAGGTCAAGTCGCTGCGCGAGGGGCGGGCCAACCTGGTCGACGGCTACGCGTACATCCAGAACCACGAGGCGTGGATCGACAACGTCTTCATCCCCGAGTACACCCAGGGGACGTGGACCAACCACGCGGCCCGGCGCAAGCGCAAGCTGCTGCTGCACAAGCTGGAGATCCGCAAGATCGAGACCAAGGTCCGCGACGCGGGCCACACCCTGATCCCGCTCTCGCTGTACTTCAAGGACGGCCGGGTGAAGCTGGAGCTGGCGCTCGCGGTCGGCAAGAAGCTGTACGACAAGCGCCAGACCCTGCGCGAGAAGCAGGACACCCGCGAGACGGCACGTGCCGTGGCGGCGGCCCGACGGCGCCAGGGTTAATCCGCTGGACCCTCGCCCGTCGCCTCGCGTACTATGGCGCAAGCAACACGGACGGTCACCGTCCGAGCTGTTTCTCAACAAAACATGGGGATGATCGGTTTCGACAGGGGATGTTGAAACAGGGGAAGCGAGCCGAGGAACGCGGCAATGATCTCGTAAACCACGTGTCGCAAAAAAATAATCGCCAACTCTAAGCGCGATTCCCAGCAGTTCGCTCTCGCTGCCTAATAAGCACCGATAGCGCTTGGGTGTCAGACCGGGGGGTTCCCGACCCGGACCCTGGCATAATCTAGGGAACTCAACCGTCCGCCCGGGCTGCGGGGGTGGATGGGAAATCAAACAGCAGCTGGGCCTGTTGGTGGCTTGTCCGTGTGACCGCCAGGGCCGAGAAAAGCACAGCGGACTGCGCTCGGAGAAGCCCTGAATTAACTCCACTGGACCCGGGTTCGATTCCCGGCATCTCCACCACCCCATGTTCACACCGAAGGCCGTCCTCCGCTCCGCGCGGGGGGCGGCCTTCGGATTTTGTACGTTCCGGTGCAGCGCCGTCCGGGGGTCGCGGCGTAGGATCATCCGTCCGCTCGTTTTCCGGAGCCGGATTCCGTCGCAACCACCGAGGCCATGCAGAGCAACACGGACACCACCCCCGCCACCGACCACGAGACCGTCCGCGAGCGCGAGATCGCCGGTGAGCAGCAGCACCTCGACACCGTCTACCACCGGCTGGAGGAGAAGCTCGCCGAGGCCGAGTACATCCTGGAGGACGCCGCCAAGCGGGTCCACGTCGGCACCCCCGGCGCCCTCGCCGAGCGTGACGCCCAGGTCTACCGGGCCGGCGCGCACCTCCAGCGCCTCAACAACGAGTTCGAGGACTTCCTCTTCGGCCGGATCGACCTCCAGCGGGCGGACGCCCCGGAGGAGCACGGCATCCCCTCGAACACCCCGCTCGACCCGGCCGACCCGGCCGTCGCCGAGACCCTCCACATCGGCCGCCTGGGCGTGCTGGACGCCGAGTACGGCCCGCTGGTGATCGACTGGCGTGCGCCCGCCGCCGCACCGTTCTACCGCGCCACCCCGGTCGAGCCCGGCCGGGTCATCCGCCGCCGGGTGATCCGCTCCAAGGGCCGCAAGGTGATCGGCGTCGAGGACGACCTGCTGCGCCCCGACCTCACCCCGACCCTGGACGGCGAGGAACTGGCCGTGGTCGGCGACGGCGCGCTGATGGCCTCGCTGGGCCGCGCCCGCAGCCACTCGATGCGCGACATCGTCTCCTCGATCCAGAAGGAGCAGGACGAGGTGATCCGCGCCGCCGCCGCGGGCGCCACCCTGGTCACCGGCGGCCCGGGCACCGGCAAGACCGCCGTCGCCCTGCACCGCGCCGCCTACCTGCTCTACCAGGACCGCCGCCGCTACGCCGGGGGCATCCTGGTGGTCTCCCCGACCCCGCTGCTGGTCTCCTACACCGAGGGCGTGCTGCCGGCGCTCGGCGAGGAGGGCCAGGTCGCCATCCGGGCCGTCGGCTCGCTGGTGGACGGCATCGAGGCGGGCACCTACGACACCCCCGAGGCGGCCCGGGTCAAGGGCTCGGCCCGGATGACGCAGCTGCTGCGCCGGGCCGCCCGGGCGGCGCTGGAGCTGGGCGCGCCGCAGGAGCTGAAGGTGGTCGCCCGCGGCGAGGTGCTGAAGCTCGACGCGGGCCGGCTGAAGGCCGTGCGCGGCAACGTGGTGGGCTCCGGCGGCACCCCGCTGAACCTGCTGCGCCCGCGCGCCCGCAGGCTGCTGCTGGACGCGCTGTGGCACGAGGTCGTCAGGAACCTGCCGAAGCCCACCGACCACTACGCCCGCGAGCAGCGCCAGGAGGAGAAGGAGTCCTTCGACGAGTACGTCTCGGACGAGGCCTCGTTCCTGAACTTCTTGGACGCCTGGTGGCCGGCCCTGACCCCGCGCCGGGTGCTCGGCACGCTCAAGCAGCACCGCCACATCAACCGGATCGCCCGCCGGGCCGTCACCCCGGACGAGGCGCGGCTGCTGGCCGCCTCCTGGCGCCACCTGTCCCCGGAGGGTGAGGGCGCACTGTCCGCGCACGACGTGGCGCTGGTGGACGAGCTGCAGGTGCTGCTCGGCGAGGCGGCCCGCCCGAAGATCCGCGAGGTGGATGCGATGGACCTGCTGACC
This sequence comes from Streptomyces sp. 1331.2, assembly GCF_900199205.1. Classification (NCBI taxonomy): domain Bacteria; kingdom Bacillati; phylum Actinomycetota; class Actinomycetes; order Kitasatosporales; family Streptomycetaceae; genus Streptomyces; species Streptomyces sp. 1331.2. The sequence goes on from NZ_OBMJ01000001.1 coordinate 4,731,330, forward strand.
GGCCTGGAGGAGGTCACCACCTTCGCCGACCGCAGCGCCCGCCAGCGCGAACGCCAGCCGGTGGAGCGCAAGGAGTACGCCCACGTGATCGTGGACGAGGCGCAGGACCTCACCCCGATGCAGTGGCGGATGATCGGCCGCCGGGCCCGGATGGCCACCTGGACGATCGTCGGCGACCCGGCGCAGTCCTCCTGGCCGTTCCCGCAGGAGGCCCAGTCCGCGCTGGACGAGGTGCTGTCCGGCAAGCCGCGCCGCCGCTTCACGCTGACCGTGAACTACCGCAACCCCGCCGAGATCGCCGAGGTCGCGGCCAAGGTGCTGGCGCTGGCCGCCCCGGGCACGCCCTCGCCGAGCGCGGTGCGCCACGTCGGCGTGGAGCCGCGCTTCGCAGCCGTCACCGACCCCTCGCCGGAGGCCTTCGGCGCGGCCGCCCGGGCCGAGCTGGAGCGGCTGCTGGGCGAGGTGGACGGCACCGTGGCGATCGTGGTGCCGATGGACCGCCGGGCCGAGGCGGCCGGCTGGGCCGAGGGCCTGGGCGAGCGCGTGGTGGTGCTGGGCAGCCTGGAGGCCAAGGGTCTGGAATACGACGCCACCGTGGTGGCCGACCCGACCGGCATCGCCGGCGAGTCGGAGGCCGGGCTGCGGGTGCTGTACGTCGCGCTGACCCGGGCGACCCAGCGGCTGACGGTGTTGTCCGGCCCGGACGACCTGCCGGACTCGGCCGGGGTGCCCGCGTTGCTGCACGGCTGACGGACCCTACGGACCGACGGAAGAAGGCCCCCCACCGCTTGGTGAGGGGCCTTCAGACGTTTAGTACACCGACCCGCCATGCTCGCCTCGCGGCAAGTGGTCCCTCGAAGGGACGAAGGTTGGGCCCGGGGGCTTGGATCGAGCCGGTGCCTGTCCAATGTAACGCATCGGCCCGGAGAGGCAAGGAGTGGGCGACGGGAGCCCGGTCGGGTCGGCCGGGATTGTCGGATCCGCACACTCTATGAACGTTATTTCTGGCTATCCCTTGGAAGGTGCGACGATCGAGGTCTAGCATGCGCAGGCGATGCCTTCAACAAAATGTTGAGCCTGCGGGACAGACGGAAGAAGGAAGCGTCGATGGCGACGGTGCCCAGTGTCTCCAACTCGATCACGGTACGGCTGGAGGTCCCGGCCCGGGGCAACGCCGTCAGCGCGATCACCACGGCCGTGGAGTCCTCCGGCGGATCGGTGACCGGTCTCGACGTCACCGCCTCCGGTCTGGAGGCGCTGCGGATCGACGTCACGGTGGCGGCCTCCTCGGTCGCGCACGGCGAGGAGATCGTCGAGAAGCTGCGCGCGATCGACGGGGTGGCGATCGGCAAGGTCTCGGACCGCACCTTCCTGATGCACCTCGGTGGCAAGATCGAGATGTCGTCCAAGCTGCCGATCCGCAACCGTGACGACCTCAGCATGATCTACACCCCCGGTGTCGCCCGGGTCTGCATGGCGATCGCGGAGAACCCCGAGGACGCCCGCCGCCTGACCATCAAGCGCAACAGCGTCGCCGTGGTCACCGACGGCTCGGCGGTGCTGGGGCTGGGCAACATCGGCCCGGAGGCCGCGCTGCCGGTCATGGAGGGCAAGGCGGCCCTCTTCAAGCGCTTCGCCGGGATCGACGCCTGGCCGATCTGCCTGGACACCCAGGACACCGACGAGATCGTCGCCATCGTCAAGGCGATCGCCCCGGGCTTCGCGGGGATCAACCTGGAGGACATCTCCGCGCCGCGCTGCTTCGAGATCGAGGCCCGGCTGCGCGAGGCCCTGGACATCCCGGTCTTCCACGACGACCAGCACGGCACCGCGATCGTGGTGCTGGCCGCCCTCACCAACGCGCTGAAGGTGGTCGGCAAGGAGATCGGCGAGATCCGGGTGGTGATGTCGGGCGCCGGCGCGGCCGGCACCGCGATCCTCAAGCTGCTGATGGCGGCCGGCGTCGAGCACGCCACCGTGGCGGACGTCCACGGCGTGGTCCACCGCGGCCGTGCGGACCTCAACGAGAGCCTGCGCTGGATCGCCGAGCACACCAACCGCTCGGAGCGCACCGGCAGCCTCAAGGAGGCCGTGGCGGGCGCGGACGTCTTCATCGGCGTCTCGGCCCCGAACGTCCTGGACGGCGACGACCTGGCCACCATGGCCGAGGACGCGATCATCTTCGCGCTGGCCAACCCGGACCCGGAGGTCGACCCGGCGATCGCCCGGCAGACCGCCGCCGTGGTCGCCACCGGCCGCAGCGACTTCCCGAACCAGATCAACAACGTGCTGGTCTTCCCGGGCGTCTTCCGCGGCCTGCTGGACGCCCAGAGCCGCACGGTCAACACCGAGATGATGATCGCCGCCGCCCGTGCGCTGGCCACCACCGTCGCCGACGACGAGCTGAACGCGAACTACATCATCCCGAGCGTCTTCCACAAGGACGTCGCCAAGACCGTCGCCGCCGCCGTGCGCGAGGCGGCCCTGGCCGGCGCCCAGGAGGCCCCCGTGCCGGCCCGTCCGACCCCGGGCATCGTCGGCACCCTGGACACCTCCGCCTTCCCCGTCGTCAAGCTCTGACGACCCGACCGGTGGACGTGTCCTCCGTCGCTCAAATGTGCGAATAGCGGTCATACCCGCCCAGCCCGCCCCGAACCCTTGCGACACAAGGGCGAGGGGCGTGTTTGGGCTTGTCAGTCCTAGGGCGTACGGTAGCCCTGCACGGGGCAGGCGTGTCCGACAAGTACGGAACGTCCCCCTGGTCTTCCGGCGAGTCGTCCCGACCGCTGCCCGCTCCCGGTCCGCCGGAGCCGACGGAGCGTCACACCTCCAACGGGCGGGCGATGTTCGGGTGGCCCGGCCGGGGCCCGATTGGCTTTCTCGGGGCCGGTCGGGGCAGGATTCGTATCCAGGCGGGCGGGCGGGCCTTCGAAGGCTCCGGCGCGCGGCATCGGGTACGGACCCGGCCTGCGACCACGCATTGCCTGCATGAGCACAGTGTGCGGACCTGCGGCCCATCCGGGTGCCCCCCGGTGGGAGAACCGATGGGCCCCCGCACACCGCAAGCGAACAGACCACAGGAGTACACATGAACCGCAGTGAGCTGGTGGCCGCGCTGTCCGAGCGCGCCGAGGTGACCCGCAAGGACGCCGACGCCGTTCTGGCCGCCTTCGCCGAGATCGTCGGCGAGGTCGTCGCCAAGGGCGACGAGAAGGTCACCATCCCCGGTTTCCTGACCTTCGAGCGCACCCACCGCGCTGCCCGCACCGCGCGCAACCCGCAGACCGGCGAGCCGATCCAGATCGCGGCCGGCTACAGCGCCAAGGTGAGCGCCGGCTCCAAGCTGAAGGAAGCCGCCAAGGGCGCCTGAGTCACCCCTTGAACGCCCGAGAGGCCGGGCTCCCCGCGGGGAGCCCGGCCTCTCGCCGTGTCAGATGCCGACCGGTCAGGCGTCGACCAGCTGCTCGCTGGGCAGCTCGACGTGCGCGCCCAGGTCGCGCAGCTTCTCCATGAAGTTCTCGTAGCCGCGGTTGATCAGGTCGATGCCGTGCACGGTCGAGGTGCCCTCGGCCGCCAGCGCCGCGATCAGGTACGAGAAGCCGCCGCGCAGGTCCGGGATGACCAGCTCGGCGCCGATCAGCTTGGACGGGCCGGAGACGACCGCGGAGTGCAGGAAGTTGCGGGCGCCGAAGCGGCACGGGGTGGCGCCCAGGCACTCGCGGTAGAGCTGGATGTGCGCGCCCATCTGGTTCAGCGCGCCGGTGAAGCCCAGGCGCGACTCGTACACCGTCTCGTGGACGATGGACAGGCCGGTGGCCTGGGTCAGCGCGACCACCAGCGGCTGCTGCCAGTCGGTCTGGAAGCCCGGGTGCACGTCGGTCTCCAGGGCGATCGCCTTGAGCTCGCCGCCGGGGTGCCAGAAGCGGATGCCCTCGTCGTCCACCTCGAAGGCGCCGCCGACCTTCCGGAAGGTGTTGAGGAAGGTCATCATCTCCAGCTGGCGGGCGCCTCGGACGTAGATGTCGCCCTTGGTGGCCAGCGCCGCGCAGGCCCAGGAGGCGGACTCCAGCCGGTCCGGCAGCGCGCGGTGGGTGTAGCCGCCGAGCTCGTCCACACCGGTGATCAGGATGGTCCGGTCGGTGCCGAGCGTGATGATCGCGCCCATCTTCTGCAGGACGCAGATCAGGTCGACGATCTCCGGCTCGATGGCCGCGTTGCGCAGCTCGGTGACGCCCTCGGCGAGCACCGCGGTGAGCAGCACCTGCTCGGTCGCGCCGACCGAGGGGTAGGGCAGCTCGATCTTGGTGCCGCGCAGGCGCTGCTGGGCGACCAGGTAGGTGCCCTGCGGGTGCTTCTCGATGGTGGCGCCGAACTGGCGCAGCACCTCGAAGTGGAAGTCGACCGGGCGGCCGCCGATGTCGCAGCCGCCCAGGCCCGGGATGAAGGCGTGGCCGAGGCGGTGCAGCAGCGGGCCGCAGAACAGGATCGGGATCCGCGAGGAGCCGGCGTGCGCGTCGATGTCGGCGACGTTGGCACTCTCGACGTGCGAGGGGTCGAGGATCAGCTCGCCGTCCTCGTCGCCGGTGCGCACCGTCACACCGTGCAGCTGCAGCAGGCCGCGGACCACCTTGACGTCGCGGATGTCCGGGACGTTGCGCAGTCTGCTGGGGCCCTGGCCGAGCAGGGCGGCGACCATGGCCTTGGGGACCAGGTTCTTCGCACCGCGGACGCGGATCTCGCCTTCGAGCGGGTTTCCGCCGTGGACCAGCAGGACGTCGTCGGTCATCGTTCTCGCAATCCGGGGTGCCAGAGGAGTGAGGAAAGGGGGGCTCCGGGAGAGAGCCGGTGGTGGACCGGTCGTACGGGCGCGTTCGGGCCCCCGGCGAAACCGAGTCGGCACCGTGTAAGGGCGTCCACCAGACGTAGATGGTAGTAGGCGTGCCGATGGTTCCCGTGTGCCTCTCCCGTGATGGTGCTCTCTCCGGCGGCGCGGCCGCCCTCCGGTACGGCCGTACGGGTGTTCGTCGGCGTGGCGTGGTTTCGGGCGTTGCGGTGTCCCCGCGGTGCCGTTCTGCGGGATCATGTGAGGCATGACGGCGGCCCATTCGCACGGAGGCCGGTCCCACACCGGCCGTCTGCTCGTCGCGACGCCCCTGCTCACCGATCCGAACTTCGCGCGGGCGGTGGTGCTCCTCCTCGACCACGACGCCGAGGGGGCGCTCGGTGTGGTCCTCAACCGGCCGACGCCGGTCGAGGTGGGCAGTGTGCTGGACGGCTGGGGGAGACTCGTCGGGCAGCCCGCCGTGGTCTTCCAGGGCGGGCCGGTGGCGCTGGACTCGGCGCTCGGCCTCGCGGTGGCGCCCGGGGAGCCGGGCGGCGGCGAGCCGTTGGGCTGGCGGCGGGTGCACGGGGCGATCGGCCTGGTGGACCTGGAGGCGCCGCCCGAGGTGCTGGCCGGGGAGCTGGGCAGCCTGCGGATCTTCGCCGGGTACGCCGGGTGGTCGCCGGGCCAGCTGGAGGCGGAGCTGGAGAGCGGCGCCTGGTACCTGGTGGACTGCGAGCCCGGGGACGTCTCCAGCCCGGAGCCGGAGCGGCTGTGGCGCGCGGTGCTGCGCCGCCAGCGCGGGCCGGTCGCCCTGCTGGCGACGTACCCCGACGACCCGACGATGAACTGAGCCGCGGGCCCCGCCGCGCGCGACACTGGCCCGGTTTCCCGGGGCGCCCATAGACTTGTCACTCATGAGCACTCTTGAGCCCGAGCGCGGCCTCGGCACCGGCACCCTGGTCGAGCCCGTCCCGCAGGTGTCCCACGGGGACGGCGACCACGAGCGCTTCGCGCACTACGTCCAGAAGGACAAGATCATGGAGAGCGCGCTCTCCGGGTCTCCCGTGGTGGCGCTCTGCGGCAAGGTGTGGGTGCCCGGGCGCGACCCGAAGAAGTACCCGGTCTGCCCGATGTGCAAGGAGATCTACGACGGCATCGGCAAGCCGCAGGGCGGCGACGACGACAAGAAGTAGTCCGCCGGCCGTGCGGCCTCGTTTTGCATAGCACCGCGTTTCCGCAGTGGTCTATGCCAATCGTTCCGGGCGTGGGCAGGATGTCGGAATGGATCTCATTCCCGCACCTTCGAGTGCCGTCCGCCGCCCGGACGAGGACTTCCCGCTCGACGCCGCCACCACGCTGACCGCCGCGCCCGCGCTGGCCGACGCCGAGCGCTGGCTGCGCGCCACGCTGTCCGCCGCCACCGGGCTGCCGCTCGGCCCGGGCCGGCCGGGCGCGGGCATCGAACTGGTCCAGGACGACGCGCTCGCCGCCGAGGCGTACCGGCTCACGGTGCGCCCCGGCCACGCCCTGCTCGCCGCGGGCGGCCCGGCCGGCGCGCTGTGGGGGGCGCAGACCCTGCGGCAGCTGCTCGGGCCGGACGCCCACCGCCGCGCGCCGCTGCGCCGCGAGGGCTGGGTGCTGCCCGGCGCCGACATCGAGGACGCCCCCCGGTTCGGCTGGCGCGGCGCGCTGCTCGACGTCGCCCGGCACTTCCTGCCCAAGACGGACGTGCTGCGCTTCGTCGACCTGCTGGCCGCGCACAAGCTCAACGTGCTGCACCTGCACCTGACCGACGACCAGGGCTGGCGGATCGAGATCAAGCGCTACCCGAGGCTGACCGGGCGCGGCGCCTGGCGGGAGCGCTCGATGGTCGGCTACCGGAGCGGGCAGCGCCGGGACGACCGTCCGCACGGCGGCTACTACACCCAGGACGACCTGCGCGAGATCGTTGCGTACGCGGCCGGGCGCGGGGTCACCGTCGTCCCGGAGATCGACCTGCCCGGCCACACCCAGGCCGCCGTCGCCGCCTACCCCGAGCTGGGCAACACCGACGTGGTGGACACCGCCGGGCTCGGCGTCTGGACGGACTGGGGGGTGAGCCACCACGTGCTCAACGCCTCCGAGGAGACCCTGCGCTTCTTCGAGGGCGTGCTGGAGGAGGTCCTGGAGCTCTTCCCGTCCGAGTTCATCCACCTCGGCGGCGACGAGTGCCCCAAGGAGCAGTGGAAGGACAGTGCCGCCGCCCAGGCCCGGATCCGCGAGCTGGGCCTGGCCAACGAGGACGAGCTGCAGAGCCACGTCATCCGGCACTTCGACCGCTGGCTGGCCGAGCGCGGCCGCCGGCTGATCGGCTGGGACGAGATCCTGGAGGGCGGACTGGCCATTGCCACCACGCCAAAGGGCGCGCCGACGCCGAAAGCGACGGGCGACAAGCAACCGACGGAGGGAGGAGCGTCGGCGTCGGGTACCGAGCGCCCGGAGTCGTGGGGGCGGTCACGTGCCGCGGTGTCGTCCTGGCGCGGCTTCGGGGGCGGGATCGCCGCGGCGAAGGCCGGGCACGACGTGGTGATGTGCCCCGAGCAGCACGTCTACTTCGACCACCGGCAGGCGGACGGGCCGGACGAGCCGATCCCGGTCGGCTTCGTGCGCACGCTGGAGGACGTCTACCGCTTCGAGCCGGTGCCCGCGCAGCTGGACGAGGCCGCCGCACGGCACGTGATCGGCACCCAGGCCAACCTGTGGAGCGAGTTCATGGACAGCGCCCGGGACATCGACTACCGGGCGTTCCCGCGGCTGGTCGCCTTCGCCGAGGTCGCCTGGTCCGAGCTGCCCGCCGAGCCGGCCGAGCGCGACTTCGCCGGTTTCGAGCGGCGGCTGACGGCCCACCTGCGGGTGCTGGACGCGCTCGGCGTCGAGTACCGCCCGGCCGACGGGCCGCTGCCCTGGCAGCGGTGGCCCGGCGTGGCCGGCCGCCCGATCGAGGGGCCGCCGCCGGTGCGGTAGCTCTCCGCGTGTGGTTCCCGCTGGGCAAAGGGTGTCCGGGAACTTCCGGGCGGTCGTCCGACGTCAAGAACAGATGAACATCTGCCCTGGCCCGGACCGGGTCGGGGCAGATACCGCCCGGTATCCGTCCCAATCGGGCAGTCCCGTTCACGGGCCCCGAAATGATCATCGAGCATTGTGTGCCAGAGTTGCCCAACCCGGCCCGATCGCCCGTACCCTACGGGCCAGGCCGGGCTGCTGACGCGGGACGACACGGCCGTGGGCCGGCGGGCGGCAGGCGATCGATGAGCAAGTGGAGCACGGTGGGACCCAGGTGAACCGGACGATCATGCTGCCGGCCTCGCTCGACGAGGCCGTCGACGCGCTGGCCACCGCCCCGGCCGCGGTACCGGTGGCCGGAGCCACCGACCTCATGGAGGCCGTCAACGCCGGACGGCTGCGCCCCGCCGCCCTGGTCGGCCTCGGCCGGATCACCGAACTGCGCGGCTGGCGCTACGAGGACGGCGGCACCGCCGTGCTCGGCGCCGGACTCACCCACGCCCGGATGGACCGCCCCGACTTCGCCGCGCTCATCCCCGCGCTCGCCGACGCCGCCCGCACCGCGGGCCCGCCGCAGGTCCGCAACGTCGGCACCCTGGGCGGCAACATCGTCACCGCCGCACCGGCCGGAGACACCCTGCCGGTGCTCGCCGCGCTGGAGGCCACCGTCACCCTCGCCCGGGCCGGCGCCAGCCGCGAGGTGCCGGTCAGTCACCTGCTCACCGGCCTCGACCCGGTGCGCCCCGGCGAACTGCTCACCTGGGTGCGCGTCCCGCTGCTGCACGCCCCGCAGGTCTTCCTCAAGGCCACCGGCCGCAGCGGCCCGGCCCGCGCCACCGCCTCCGTCGCCCTCGTCCTCGACCCGGCCCGGCGCTCGGTGCGCTGCGCGGTCGGGGCCGTCGCCCCGGTGCCGCTGCGCCCGCTGGAGGCCGAGGCCTGGGTGGCCGGCTGCATCGACTGGGACGGCAGCCGGGAGATCGACCCGGCCGCGACCGCCGCCTTCGGCGAGTACGTGGCCGCCGCCTGCGTCCCCGACAACTACGGCGCCGAGGGCGCCTGGGAGGCCGTGACCGAGGGGCCGACGGCGGCCGCCACTCGGCTGCGGCGTACCGTAGCGGTGCTGGCCCGACGGGCACTGGGAAGGGCGCTGAAGTGACCACAGACCCCATCGAGACCCTCGACGCCGACCCGCTCGGCCTCTCCCCGCAGGTCAGTCGTGAGCTGCGCCCGTGCGCCTCCTACACGCTGCGGGTCAACGGTTTCGAACGGCCCGTCACCGACGCCTGGATCGGCGAGAGCCTGCTCTACGTGCTGCGCGAGCGGCTGGGCCTGGCCGGCGCCAAGGACGGCTGTGAGCAGGGCGAGTGCGGGGCCTGCTCGGTGCAGGTGGACGGCCAGCTGGTGGCCGGCTGCCTGGTGCCCGCGGCGCTGGCCGCCGACAGCGAGATCAACACCGTCGAGGGCCTGTCGGCCGCCGGCGGCGCGAGCGACGTCCAGCAGGCGCTGGCCGCCTCCGGCGCCGTGCAGTGCGGCTACTGCACCCCCGGCATGGCGATGGCCGTGCACGACCTGCTGCAGCGCAACCACCGGCCCACCGAGGTCGAGGCCCGGCAGGCGCTCTGCGGCAACCTCTGCCGCTGCACCGGCTACAAGGGCGTGCTGGCCGCCGTCCAGACCGTCGCGGACGCCCGGGCGCTGCTGGCCGAGGAGGCGGAGGAGGCTGCCGCCGCGGAGGCCGCCGCCCCCGCCCAGGAGGCCGCCGAGTCGCCCGCCGAGGCCGTCGCCGAGGCACCGGCCGTGGCCGTCGCGCCCGAGCCGGCCGTCGAGCCGCCGGTCTACGCCGACGCCTGGATCGAACACGTCCCGCAGCAGCCCGCCGCCCCCGTCGACCAGGTGCAGGCCCCGGCCGGGGCACCGTACGGCGACCCGGCGGGCGGCTACGACACCGGCGTGTACGACACCGCCGGGCCGGCCCCGGTCCACGGCGGCATCCCCGCCCAGGCCGTCGACGACCAGGTGTACTACCCGCCGCAGGCCTACCCCGAGCAGGCGTACCAGGGCACCCCCGCCCACGGCACGTACCTGCCCTACCCGGACGGCCACCAGCAGCAGAACGGCTACGACACCGGGTACGACGCCCCGGTCTACGAGCCCACCCCCGCGCACGGCACCCCGCTGCCCGGCGCCGCCTTCGACGGCACGCCGCCGCACGGCACCCCGTACGCCGCCCCGCACGGTGCCCAGGCCGAGGGCGGTGCCCCGGCCGGCGTCCCGTACGGCGCCACCCCCGCCCACGGAATCCGGCTCCCCGAGGACGACCACGCATCATGACGTCGCCTACCGACATCGGCGCAGCACTCCAGCAGGACGGCGGCGAGGGCGGCGCACCGGAGCCGTTCGGCCTGGGCAGCTCCCCGCTGCGCAGTGACGCGCTGCCCAAGGCGCTCGGCATCTACCCGTACGCGGCCGACCTGTGGGCGGAGGGGCTGCTGTGGGGCGCGCTGCTGCGCTCGCCGCACCCGCACGCCCGGATCCGCGGCATCGATACCTCGGCCGCACTGGCCCTGCCCGGCGTGCACGCCGTGGTCACCGCCGCCGACCTGCCGCCCGGCCCGGAGGGCACCCCCGACGGCGCTCCGGCCGGCCCGATCGTCGCCGACCGGCCGGTGCTGGCGGCCGGCGTGGTGCGCCACCACGGCGAGCCGATCGCCGCGGTGGCCGCCGACCACCCGGACACCGCCCGGCTGGCGGTCGGTCTGATCGCGGTCGACTACGAGCCGTTGGAGGCCGTGACCGACCCCGAGCAGTCCTTCACCGCGCCGGCGCTGCACCCGGACGGCAACCTGTTCCGCCACCTTCCGCTGCGCACCGGGGACCCGGACGCGGTCGGCGAGATCGTCGTCGAGGGCCTGTACCAGGTCGGCCGGCAGGACCCGGCTCCGCTCGGCGCCGAGGCCGGGCTGGCCGTGCCGCGGCCGGACGGCGGCGTCGAGCTGCACCTGTCCTCCACCGACCCGCACGGCGACCGCGACCGCACCGCCGCCTGCCTGGGCCTGGAGCCGGACCGGGTCCGACTGGTGGTCACCGGCGTGCCGGGCGCCACCACCGACCGCGAGGACCTGTCCTTCCAGGTCACCCTGGCGCTGCTGGCGCTGCGCACCGGCCGCCCGGTGAAGATGACCCTCACCCGCGAGGAGTCCTTCCACACCCACACCTCGCGCCACCCCGCGCTGCTGCGCTACCGCCACCACGCCGACGCCGAGGGCACCCTGGTGAAGGTCGAGGCGCAGATCCTGCTGGACGGCGGCGCCTACGCGGACGTCTCCGCCGAGGCGCTGGCCGCCGCGACGGCGTTCTCGGTCGGCCCGTACGTCTGCCCGAACGTCTTCGTGGACGCCTGGGCGGTGCGCACCAACAACCCGCCGGCCGGCCGGATGCGCGGCGAGGGCGCACTGCAGGCCTGCTTCGCGTACGAATCGCAGCTGGACCAGCTGGCCGCGCGGGTCGGCGTGGACCCGGTGGAGATCCGCCGGCGCAACGCGATGTCCACCGGCGACCCGCTGCCCACCGGACAGGCCGTCACCTGCCCGGCGCCGGTGCGCGCGCTGCTGGACGCCGTCGCGGACGAGCCGCTGCCGGCCCTGCCGGTGGACGACCCGGACGCCGAGTGGCTGCTGCCCGGCGGGCCCGGCGGCGCGGGCGACCCGGCGGCGGTGCGCCGCGGCATCGGCTACGCCGTCGGCATGGTGCACATGCTGGGCGCAGAGGGCGAGGACGAGGTCTCCACCGCGACCGTCCGGGTCAGCGGCGACCACGCCACGGTGATCTGCGCGGCCGTCGACTCCGGGCAGGGCTTCGCCACGCTGGCCCGGCAGATCGTGCAGACCGTCCTGGGCGTCAGCGAGGTCTACATCGCGCCCGCCGACAGCGACCAGTCGATCGCCGGGCCCTCCGCCCGCGGCCGGCACACCTGGGTCTCCGGCGGAGCCGTCGAGCGGGCCGCGCTGATGGTCCGCCACCAGCTGCTGCAGCCGATCGCGGCGAACTTCGGGATGTCGGCGGAGCTGCTGCAGATCGCCGACGGCAAGATCACCTCGTACGACGGGGTGCTCGGCATGCCGGTCGCCGAGGCGTTGGAGGGCAAGGAGCTGTGGGCCACCGCGCAGTGCCGCCCGCACCCCACCGAGCCCCTGGACGAGGCCGGGCAGGGCGACGCCTTCGTCTCCATCTCGTTCTGCGCGATGCGGGCGGTGGTGGACGTGGACATCGAGCTGGGCGCCGTGCGGGTGGTCGAGATGACGGTCGCCCAGGACGTCGGCCGGGCGCTGAACCCGCGGCAGATCGAGGACCGGATCGAGGCGGGCGTGGCCCAGGGCGTCGGCCTGGCGCTGCTGGAGGACCTGCGCACCGAGGGCGGCGTGCTGCAGAACCCCTCGCTCACCGGCTACCGGCTGCCCACCGCGCTGGACACCCCGGAGGTGCGGATCGCGGCGCTGCTGGAGGAGCGCGACGTGGTCGCCCCCTTCGGCGCCAAGGCGGTCGGCGCGGTGCCCGCGGTGGTGGCCCCGGCGGCCGTCGCCGCGGCCGTCCGGGCCGCGACCGGCCTGCCGGTCGGCCGGCTGCCGATCCGGGCGGAGGACGCCGTCACGGGCTGAGCGGAGAAAAGCGAAAGGAATTGCCGGCCGACTTCTTCGGAAGTCGACCGGCAATTCCTTTTCCGCGAGGCCATGGCGGGGATCGAACCCGCGTGCACCGCTTTGCAGACGGTTCCCTAAACCACTCGGGCACACGGCCAGTGAATTCATGGTGGCGGATCCGGCGGAGCGGGGTCAACGCCGTTGTGTAAATTCTGTATGGCAAGGTGTGCTACGTTCGAAGTCCGGTGGCTTTTTCCCGCCACCCCGGACGAGCGCGTCGTACCCGGTGACGACAAGACGGCGCAGTTCAGCGGCAATCCGGCCGCTGTGGACTGCGGAGGAATCACCGTCATGGCCTGGCTCGTTCTGATCGTCTCGGGAATCCTGGAGACCGTGTGGGCGGTCGCCCTGGAATCCTCCAAGGGCTTCTCCCGCCTCGTCCCCAGCCTCGTCTTCGGCGTCGCGCTGCTGTTCAGCATGGGCGGCCTGGCGTATGCGATGCGCACCATCCCGATCGGCACCGGCTACGCGGTCTGGGTCGGCATCGGCGCGGTCGGCACGGCGCTCTACGGCATGGCCGTCCTGGGGGACGCGGTGACCGCGGCCCGGATCGCCTGCCTGCTGCTGATCGTCTCCGGCGTGGTCGGCCTCAAGGTGCTGCACTGACGCCCCCGGGGCCCTCCCGGTGCCCGGCCGGTCCCGGGCCGCCTGGTCCTAGGCCCCGGGACCGAGTCGATCACCGACCCTGGTCAGGGGTCATCGAGGCGGACGGCTCTTACGATGTCAGGTATGACCACTGCCTCCCCCACCTCGGTCGACCCCGTTCCGATACCCCTCGACGACGACGCCGCCGGCGGGGTGCTCAGCGGTCGCTACCGCGCGCTCACCCTGGGGATCGTCTCGGTGGTCCTGGTGATCGCCTTCGAGGCGACCGCCGTCAACACCGCGATGCCGACCGCGGCCCGCCAGCTGGACGGCCTCGGGCTGTACGCCTTCGCCTTCTCCGGTTACTTCACCACCACGCTGTTCGCCCTGGTCGTCTCCGGTCAGTGGTGCGACCGGCGCGGGCCGCTGCAGCCGCTGTTCACCGGCATCGGGGTGTTCGGCGTCGGCCTGCTGGTGGCCGGGACGGCGCCCGGGATGTGGGTGTTCGTGGCCGGGCGGGCGGTCCAGGGCCTGGGCGGCGGGCTGGTGATCGTCGCGCTGTACGTGGTGGTCGGCCGGGCTTACCCGGAGCGGCTGCGGCCGTCGGTGTTCGCGGCCTTCTCCTCGGCCTGGGTGCTGCCCTCGATCGTCGGCCCGCTGGTCGCCGGAGCGGTCACCCAGCATCTCGGCTGGCGCTGGGTGTTCCTGGCCGTACCGGTGCTGATCCTGCTGCCGCTGGCCGTGATGGGCCCGGCGCTGGCCCGCTCCGAGCGTGAGCACCCGGTGCCCAGGGGCGCGGACTTCGACCGCCGGCGCACCCGGCTGGCGGCGATGGCCGCGCTCGGTGCAGGCCTGCTGCAGTACGCGGGCCAGCGCCGCGACCTCGTCGGGCTGCTCCCCGGGATCGCCGGGGCGGCGCTGCTGGCGCCGGCCGTCCTGGGGCTGCTGCCGCAGCGGACCCTGCGGGCCGGGCGCGGGCTGCCGACGGTGATCCTGCTGCGCGGGGTGGCGGCCGGGGCGTTCTTCGCCTCCGAGGCCTTCATCCCGCTGATGATGACCACCCAGCGCGGCCTGTCGCCGACCCTGGCCGGGCTCACCCTGACCAGCGGCGGGCTCTCCTGGGCGCTGGGCTCCTGGCTGCAGGGCCGGCCGGGGGCCGAGCGCTACCGCGAGGCGCTGATCCGGGTCGGCTTCGTGCTGACCGCAGTGGCGATCGCGGGAGCCGCGCTGGTGCTGGTTCCGGCGGTGCCGGCCTGGGTGGCCGCGGTGGCCTGGGGGATCGGCGGCGTCGGGATGGGGCTGGCCATCGCGAGCATCAGCGTGCTGATGATGAGGCTCTCCGCGCCGGAGGACTCCGGGGCCAACTCGGCGGCGCTGCAGATGAGCGACGCGCTGGGCAACGTGCTGCTCACCGGCCTGGCCGGGGTGCTGTTCGCGGCGCTGGGCGGCGGAGCCCTGGCGGTCGGCCACGAAACGGCCGAAGGCGCCGGGTCGTCCGGCGCCTTCGCGGTGATCCTGCTGGTGATGGCCGGGGTGGCCCTGCTGGGGGCGCTGCTCTCCGGCCGGGTCCGTACCCGGTCCTGACGGTCAGCCGACGGGGGCGGGGGCGGCGCCGGTGGCGGCGGGGACCGGCGGCGCCGCCGGGGTGCCGAGGAAGGCCTCCCAGCCGCCGGCCGGGGACTGGCCCGGGGCGAGGGTCTGCAGCTTGCGCAGGACCGCCGGGTCCTGGGCGTCCAGCCAGTCGACCAGCTGGCGGAAGGAGACCAGCCGGACCTCCGGCTTGCCCGCGATGGACTTGAGGACGTCCTCGACGGCGTTCATGTAGATGCCGCCGTTCCACTCCTCGAAGTGGTTGCCGATGATGTACGGCGCCCGGTTGCCGTTGTACGTGCGGTCGAAGCCCATCAGGTAGGCGTCGCGGGCCTGGGCCTGGAAGCCCGGGTAGAGCGCCGGGTCGGCCTTGGTGTTGGGGCCGCACTGGTTGTACATGATGTTGTAGTCCATCGAGAGCACCTGGAAGGTGTGCCCGGGGAAGGGGATGGACTGCAGCGGGAGGTCCCACAGCGCGCCGCCCTGGATCTTCTGCGGCCACACCTGGGAGCCGTTGCCGCTGCTGTCGTAGCGCCAGCCGCGCTTGACCGCGGTGGGCAGCAGGTTGCGCTGGCCCTCCAGGCATGGGGTGCGGCTGCCGATCAGCTCCTTGCGGTAGTCGAAGGGCAGGGCCGGCAGGTCGGTGAAGCCGGTGTTGGTGCGCCACTTCGTCACGAAGTCCATCGCCTGCTGGATCTCGCTGTCCCACTCCTCGGGGGACCACTTGCCGACGCCGGTGGCGCCGCAGAAGTGGCCGTTGAAGTGGGTGCCGATCTCGTGGCCCTCCAGCCAGGCCGCGCGCAGGTTCTCCAGGGTGTCGTGGATGTGCTGGTCGCTGAGGTAGCCGATGTCGGAGGCGCCGACCTTGTGCTGCGGCGGGCGGTAGAGGTCCTTCTTGGACTCGGGCAGCAGGTAGAGGCCGCTGAGGAAGAAGGTCATCTTCGCGTCGTGCTCCTGGGCCAGCCGGCGGAAGCGGGCGAAGAGGCCGTTGTCGAGCTCGCCGGCGCCGTCCCAGGAGAAGACCACGAACTGCGGCGGGCGCTGTCCGGGGCGGAGCTGCTCGGGGACGGGCTGGTGCGGCTGGGCGCCGGTGTCGGAGGTGGAGCCGTCGCCGATCAGGACGGCCTGGGGCTTGGGGACGACCGGTGCCGGGGCCGGAGTCGTGCCCTGCTCGTCGGCCGCGCCGGTGGCCGGGCCGGCGGCGCCGGTCGCCCGCTCCCCGCCGGTGGCGTGGTTGCTGCCGCAGCCGGCCGCCAGGGTGGCGGCGGTGGCGGCGCCGGCCGCCAGCAGGGTGCGGCGGGACAGAGCGTCCATGGTCACTCCGTTCATGTGGCGTTCGACTGCGTGCGGGAGGATGGGCCCGGTCGGACACGCGGGGGATCGAACCCGTGACCGCGTCAGCATGGCACGAGGGTGGAAACGGTCGAAGAGGCGCAGCGCGCGGTCATGAGTGATCGCTCGAACGACGCAACCGATCGGGGCCGTAAACCGTCGGTAGGTCTTGCCAGGCGCGGTCCCGTGGCGTCCGCGCGTGGGAGGCGGCCGTCGCGCTCCGCGACCGGGTGCCCACCCGGCGCAGGGGAAAGCGCCGGCGTCCCTGCCGATCGGGGGGTGTCGATATGACCATCGTATGGACGTGCCATACAGTCCCATCCGGTTCAATTGTTCCCAGGAAACTCCCAGGAAGCGGGGTTCCGTCGGCAGAGGGGAGCGCCCGTGGGCGTCCAGCAGAGCAGGAGCCCCTGGCCGGGCACCCTGGCGGCGGGGGCCGCGCTGGTGCTCGGCGCCTGGCTGCTGCACGACGGCGGCCCGCTGGTGCTGCCGCCCGCCCCGGGCGCCGGCCAGGCACAGGCCGGCATCGCGCCGGTCTCCGTCGTCCCGCCGCTGGGCCCGTCCGCACCCACCCGGATCCGCATCCCGGCCGTCCGGTTGGACGCCCCGGTCACCGCGCTCGGGCTGGACTCCGACGGACACCTGCAGGCCCCGCCCGAGGCCGACCGGAACCTGGCGGGCTGGTACCGCGGCGGCGCCAGCCCCGGCCAGCGCGGCACCGCGATCCTCGCGGGGCACGTCGACAACAAGTCGGGTCCGGCCGTCTTCTACCATCTGGGAGCGCTCCGTCGAGGGGACCGGATCGAGATCGCCCGCGCCGACGGCGCCACCGCCGTCTACCAGCTGTACGCCATCGAAGTGCACGACCGAAAGGACTTCCCGGACGATCGGGTCTACCGTCAGGCCGCCGACGCGCAACTACGGGTGATCACCTGTGGCGGCGCCTACAGCGAGGAACACGGTTACGACGGCAACGTCGTCGCCTACGGGTTCCTGGCCGACACCACCCCGCCGGGCAAAGCCGTATGACCACGCTGACTCTCGCCTCCCGCTGGAACCCGATCGACTGGCCGCTCACCGAGGGCCTGATCCCGCACGTCGTGTACGTCGTCGGGTGGGGGGCCCTGCTCGCGCTCGCCGTCGGCCGGGACCGGCGCTGGTGGCGCTTCCGCCTGCCCGCCGCGCTGTTCACCGCCGCCGCGCTCAGCCTGCTGCTGGACGTCGTGGTCGACGGCTGGTGGCACCCCTTCCCGGAGGGCACGCCCGAGTACGTGACCTGGTGGATAGCCGTCGCCCTGCTCGGGCTCTGCCTGGCCGGCTACCGGATGCGCCGGCCCGGCTGGAAGCGGCGGGGGCTCGTGCTGGGCCTGAGCGCACTGGTGGTGCTGATGGCCTCCTCCGAGGTCAACATCGGCTTCGGCCAGTTCCCGAGCGGGCGCGTGATGCTGGCGCCGTGGCTGACCAAGACCGACGGACTGGTCATGGACAAGGCCGCCCAGACCGTGGCCACGCCGCCGGGGAAGGTGCTGGAGGACGTCTGGCAGCCGCCGGCGGGCCTGCCGGAGAAGGGCACCGTCTCGGTGGTGCCGATCCCCGGCGCCCGGTCGGGCTTCAAGGCCCGGGACGCGTACGTCTACCTCCCGCCCGCCTACCAGGCCAACCCGCGGCCGCTGCTCCCGGTGGTCGTGATGATCACCGGTCAGCCCGGCATCCCGGGGGACTGGGTGCTCTCCGCGCAGATCAACGAGGCACTTGACGCCTACGCCGCGGAGCACGGCGGCCTCGCCCCGATCGTGGTGATGCCCGACCAGCTCGGCTCGACCTGGGCCAACACGCTCTGCCTCGACTCCAAGATCGCCAAGACCCAGACCTACCTGGCGGTGGACGTCCCCAACTGGATCCACCAGAACCTCCAGACCGCGACCGGACGCAACACCTGGGCGATCGGGGGCGCCTCGATGGGCGGCACCTGCGCGCTCCAGCTCGGCGTCAACGCGCCCGACGTGTACGGCACCGTCCTGGACATGTCCGGGCAGCTGGAGCCGACCCTCGGCAGCCGCGAGCAGACCGTCAAGGCCGCGTTCGGCGGCGACGGGAAGAAGTTCGACGCGGTCGACCCGCTGCACGTGATGGCCCGCAGGAAGTTCCCGGACACCAATGTCGCCCTGCTCGTCGGGGAGACCGACGAGGAGTTCAGGCCGCAGATGGAGAAGGTCAACCAGGCCGTGCAGGCGGCCGGGATGAAGTCCAAGTTCGAGCTGATGCCGGGCGGCCACGGCTGGGTCGTCTTCCGACCCGGCATCGCCCAGCAGATCCCGTGGCTCGCCCAGCAGACCGGGCTGACCCGGTGACGGGGGCGGGAACGGCCGTCGTCGCCGCCGGCGAGCAGGACCAGAAGGTGCCCCGGGTCGTCGCCCAGCGCGCGGCCGAACGCGGCGCGGACCGCGCACCCGTCACCCGGACGCCGGAACCGCGCCCGCAGCGGGCCCGGCGGGCGGCCCGGGCGCTCGGCGTCCGGCTGCGCGCGGCGCCGCTGACCCTGGCGCTGCTCGCCGGACTCTGGCTGCTCGGCGCGGCCACCGGCAGCCTGACCCGCGGGCCGTCCGAACGGCTGCTGGGCCGGGCCGGGGTCGGCGTGCCCACGCTCACCGACGGCCACTGGTGGGCACCGTTCACCTCGATGTTCTGGTGCTCGGGCATCGGCTCGTACGTGTTCGCCAGCCTGCTGCTGCTCCTGGTCGGCCCGGCCGCCGAGCAGCGGCTCGGCCGGCTGCGCACCCTCGCGGTGCTGGTCGGCGGGCAGATCGTCGGCACCCTGCTGGGCACCGGGCTGGTCGCCCTCGGCTCCTCGGCCGGGGAGCAGTGGACCGCCTCGGTGTCCGACCAGATCTCCGTCGGCCCCGCCGTCGGCCTGTTCGCGCTGGCCGGGGTGCTCGGCTACCGGCTCACCGTGCTGTGGCGCCGCCGACTGCACCTGCTGGTGCTGCTCCTGCCGCTGGTCATGACGCTGTACGTCGGCCACCTGCAGAGCGTCCAGCGGTGCGCCGCGGCGCTGGCCGGGCTCGGCGTGGGCGCGCTGCTCAGCCGCGGCCGCCCGTACCTGCGCTCGCACCGCTCCTCGCACTCCGAGACCCGGGTGCTGGTCGCGCTCTGCCTGGTGGCCGCCGCCCTCGGACCGCTGATCGCCTCGCTGTACGACACCGCCAGCGGGCCCTTCAACACCTTCTCCGAGCTGTACTTCTCGCACCGGCTGAGCCCGGAGGAGGTCGCCGACTTCTGCGCGATCTCGGCGCACGACTGTGCCCGCGCGCACGCCGTCGTCCGGATCTTCGACACCCCCGGCCGGCTGATGGCGGCGCTGTTCCCCGCACTGCTGCTGGTGCTCGCCGAGGGGCTGCGCCGCGGGCTGCGGTTCGCCTGGCTGGTGACCGTCGCCACCGAACTGCTCTGGGGGGCGCTGCTGGGCTGGCTGTACCTGGACGCCGGGCCGGTCAGCCGGGACGTGGTGCAGTACTTCGTCGAGGCGATGCTGCTGCCGCTGCTGACCACCGGGCTGCTGCTGGCCACCCGCAAGCGGTTCCGGGTGCGGCTGTCCGGCCGCTCGGTGCGCCGGCTGTTGCTGGTGCTCGGCGGGGCCGCATTCGTCTCCTCGGCCGCGTACGTCGGGCTCGGGCGGCTGGTGGCGAGCCAGTTCGAACCGGGCGCGACCGTGCGCCGGCTGCTGCACGGGCTGCCGGCGCAGTTCCTGCCGCCCGCGTACAACGACCTGACGCCGGACTACCCGATCGCGGTCGGCCCGGTGGCGCGCTTCCTGGAGACGTACTGCGGGCTGGCGTTCTGGGTGGTGGCACTGGCCGTCCTGCTGTCGGCCTTCCGCCGGCCGTCGGTGCACACCGACGCCGAGGCCGCCGCCCGGGCCCGGGCGCTGCTGACCGCCCACGGCGGCGGGACGCTGTCCTTCATCACCACCTGGGACGGCAACCACTACTGGTTCGACGAGCAGGGCCGGGCGGCCGTCGCCTACCGGCTGGTGGGCACCGTCGCCCTGACCACCGGCGACCCCTTCGGCGCGCCCGAGGACCGGGCCCGGGCGGTGGCCGGCTTCGCCCGGTACTGCGACGCCCGGGGCTGGACGCCGTGCTTCTACAGCGTCTGCGGGCAGACCAGGGACGCCGCCGCGCAGCTCGGCTGGCGCTCGGTGCAGGTCGCCGAGGACACCGTCGTGGCGCTGCCCGAGCTGGCCTTCACCGGCCGCAAGTGGCAGGACATCCGCACCGCGCTCAACAAGGCCGGCAAGCAGGGCATCACCGCGGAGTGGTGGGCCTACCACGAGGCGCCGCTCGCGCTGCGGGACCAGATCCGGGCGATCTCCGAGGAGTGGGTCTCCGAGAAGGGCCTGCCCGAGATGGGCTTCACCCTCGGCGGGCTGGAGGAGCTGGACGACCCGGACGTGCGGGTGCTGATCGCGGTGGACGAGCAGCGGGTCGTGCACGGGCTGACCAGCTGGATGCCGGTGTACGAGGACGGTGTGCCGGTCGGCTGGACGCTCGACTTCATGCGCCGGCGCTCGGACGGCTTCCGCGGCGTCAGCGAGTTCCTGATCGCCTCGGCCGCGCTCGGCTTCAAGGAGGAGGGCGCGCGCTTCCTGTCGCTGTCGGGCGCACCGCTGGCCCGCACCGGGCAGGACGAGGAGCCCACCGGCCTGCAGCGGATGCTGGACTGGATGGGCAAGGCGCTGGAGCCGGTGTACGGCTTCCGCTCGCTGCTCGCGTTCAAGGCCAAGTTCCAGCCGGAGTACCGGCCGATGTACATGGCCTACCCCGACCCGGCCGCGCTGCCCGGCATCACCCGGGCGATCGGCAAGGCGTACCTGCCGCACCTGACGGCGGCGCAGGGGGTCCGGCTGATGCGCAAGCTCTCGGGCTGAGGGGGGCCGCCCCGGAGGCGAGCGGGCGAATGGCGGCCTGCCCCCTCAGCCGAGCAGCTGGGCGAGGGCGCGGTCGGCGTCCAGGTGCAGGTGCTCCTCGCCCTCGGGGACGACCAGGCGGCTGCGCCACAGGAAGCGGCGCAGGTCGCCGGTGTCGAACCGGAGCAGCGCGGTGCCTTCCGGGGCCCGCAGCTCGACCATGGTGCAGCCGCCGGGCGCGGGGCGGACGTGGACGTCGCCGAGGCCGGTCGGCACCTCGATTCCGGTCGAGAGCAGCCGGCGGGCGAAGACCCAGACGATGTCCTCGCCGCCCTGCACCTCCGGGGCCTCGTCCAGCGAGAACTCGGCGGGGAAGGCCATCCGCACGGCCAGCGGGTCCTCCGGCAGGTAGGACAGGACGGCCCGCAGCCGGACGGAGCGGTGGGAGGAGAGGATCAGACGGGCCTGGACGGTCTCTTCGACGGTGCGCACGGGAGGTCCCTTCGGTTCGGTGCGAGGCCGCGCTGGGGCAGGAGGGGCGGTGCGGCCTCACCCTGGTGAGAGTCCTGGTGATCACCGTGATTACCCGGTTTCGACGCCGATCCGATGTGACGTGCGTCACATCGATTTCCGGCCGTGCGGGCCCGGCGCGGCGCCTCTCCTGGAGGCCCCGACGGCGCCGGGCCGGTAGGCTGGGCGGGTTGTCCGATCGCCGCCCGACCGCGGGACGGGGCCGCAAAACTGCCTCTGACCTGCGATGATCCCCCTCGGAGACCGTGAGTACTGCCGCCGCCTCCTCGATGCCGCTGTTCTCCGACGTGTCGGAGCCGCAGCCCCCCGTACGGGCCGTCGGCCACGCCGCGCCCGCCGCCTCGCACCACCTCTCGCCCGCCTTCCCCGGCCGCGCCCCCTGGGGCACCGCGGGCAAGCTGCGGGCCTGGCAGCAGGGGGCGCTGGACAAGTACATCGAGACCCAGCCGCGCGACTTCCTCGCGGTCGCGACCCCGGGCGCAGGCAAGACCACCTTCGCACTCACCCTGGCCTCGTACCTGCTGCACAACCACCTGGTGCAGCAGGTGACGGTCGTCGCACCGACCGAGCACCTGAAGAAGCAGTGGGCCGAGGCCGCCGCACGGATAGGCATCCGGCTCGACCCGGCGTACTCCTCCGGGCCGCTGTCCCGCGACTACCACGGCATCGTGGTCACCTACGCGGGCGTCGGGGTCAACCCGATGCTGCACCGCAACCGGACCGAGGCCCGCAAGACCCTCGTGATCATGGACGAGATCCACCACGCCGGTGACTCCAAGTCCTGGGGCGAGGCCTGCTTCGAGGCCTTCGAGCCGGCCACCCGCCGACTGGCGCTGACCGGTACGCCGTTCCGCTCGGACACCAACCCGATCCCGTTCGTCGCGTACGACGCGGGCAGCGACGGCATCCGCAAGTCCGTCGCCGACTACACCTACGGCTACGGGCACGCGCTCGCCGACCACGTCGTCCGTCCGGTGATCTTCCTCAGCTACAGCGGCAACATGCGCTGGCGCACCAAGGCCGGCGACGAGCTGGAGGCCCGGCTCGGCGAGCCGATGACCAAGGACCTGATCGCCCAGGCCTGGCGCACCGCGCTCTCCCCGCAGGGCGAGTGGATCCCGAGCGTGCTGCAGGCCGCCGACCGCCGGCTCACCGAGGTCCGCAAGGCGATCCCGGACGCGGGCGGCCTGGTGATCGCCACCGACCAGAACGTCGCCCGCGCGTACGCCAAGATGCTGCGCGAGATCAGCGGCGAGAAGGTTACCCTGGTGCTCTCCGACGAGGCCGAGGCCTCGAAGCGGATCTCCGACTACGCGGCCGGGACCTCGCGCTGGATGGTCGCGGTCCGCATGGTGTCCGAGGGCGTCGACGTGCCCCGGCTGTGCGTCGGGGTGTACGCGACCTCGATCTCCACCCCGCTCTTCTTCGCCCAGGCCGTCGGCCGCTTCGTGCGCGCCCGAAAGCGTGGCGAGACCGCCTCGGTGTTCCTGCCGACCATCCCGATGCTGCTGGGCTTCGCCAACGAGATGGAGGTCCAGCGCGACCACGTGCTGGACCGGCCGAAGAAGGAGGGCGAGGGCCTCTTCGACGAGGAGGACCGGCTGCTCGCCGAGGCGGAGCGGGCCAACGACGGGCCGGACGGCGCGGGCGGCGAGGAGTTCTCCTACGAGGCGCTCGGCTCCGACGCGGTCTTCGACCGGGTCCTGTACAACGCCATGGAATTCGGCATGCAGGCCCACCCGGGGAGCGAGGAGGAGGACGACTACCTCGGCATCCCCGGCCTGCTGGAGCCCGACCAGGTGCAGATGCTGCTGCAGAAGCGCCAGCACCGGCAGATCCAGCGCAGCAAGACCAAGCCCGCCGAGGAGGCGGACCTGCTGGAGCTGCCCGCCGAGCAGCGGCCGGTCGTCACCCACCAGGAGCTGCGGGAGCTGCGCAAGGAGCTGAACGCGCTGGTGGCCGCCTGGCACCACCGCACCAGCCAGCCGCACGGCACCATCCACAACGAGCTGCGCCGCCAGTGCGGCGGGCCGCTCACCGCGCAGGCCACCGCCAACCAGCTCAAGGCGCGGATCGCGAAGATCCGGGAGTGGGCGAAGTAACGGTCCGGCAGGCGGTCGCGGGAGGGGCCGTCTGCCCCGGTGTGTCCGGACTTCGGACCGAAGTCGAACTCGTGCGCTGATGTACCAGGTGAATTGGGGGCGTTTGTCCGGAATTTTCGGCGGTGTCGAAGTCGATCACGCCCGAATTTTGGACAACCACTTCCGCCGGGACCTTTCCTTCACTACCTTTCCCCCACGCTCTTCCGCCGGGCAACCCCCCCGCGGGACGGGCGCCGCAGGACCGTACGGGCGTCAAGGAGACACCGACCGGTCCGAGCGCGGCCACCCCCACCTGCGCGCGACACCGACCTTGGACCGGCGCCGCACGCCCCGCGAGCGCCGCGGAAAGGATTGCCCGTCGTGACAGCCGAGACCTCCCAGACCCTGGACCGTGGTGTCCGGGTCCTCAAGCTCCTCGCCGACTCCGAGCGGGGGCTGACCGTCACCGAACTGGCCGCCCGGCTGGCCGTCAACCGCACCGTCGTCTACCGGCTCCTCGCCACCCTGGAGCAGCACGGCCTGGTCCGCCGGGACATCGGCGGCCGCGCCCGGGTCGGCCTCGGCGTCCTGCGGCTCGCGCACCGGGTGCACCCGCTGCTGCGCGAGGCCGCGCTGCCGGCCCTGCGCAGCCTCGCCGAGGACCTGGGCGCCACCGCCCACCTCACCCTGGTGGACGGCAACGAGGCGCTGGCCGTCGCGGTGGTCGAGCCGAGCTGGACCGACTTCCACGTCGCCTACCGGACCGGGCAGCGCCACCCGCTCGGCGAGAGCGCGGCCGGCCGGGCGATCCTGGAGGCCCGCACCTTCCCCAGCCAGCGCCGGCCCGAACAGGGCTTCGTCATCACCCGCGCGGAGGAACAGTCCGGGGCCTGCGGGGCGGCCGCCGCGCTGCTCGGGCTGAGCGGCATCGAGGGCAGCGTCGGCGTGGTGATGCTCAACGGGATGGTGCCCGAGCGGGTCGGCCCCCGGGTGGTGGAGGCGGCGACCGAGGTGGCCGACGCCCTGCGGTAGCGCCCCGCGCCCGCCCGCCCCGAGCCGAAGGGGCCCGGGCGACCCCGCCCCGAGCCGAAGGGGCCCGGGCGACCCCGCCCCGAGCCAAAGGGGCGCGCCGGTACCGAAAGGGAGAAGCGAGGGAGCGCCGACCGTCGGCACCGCGCCGGAGCGCCCCGGAGGCGAGCGGGCGAGTAGCAGCGTGTGTTTGGATTCCCCTTGTGTCCGACACCAAGCTGCCCCAGGCCCTCACCTCCCCGCGGACCCGCGCGCTCGCGCTGTGCGGGCTGCTGGTCGCCTCGCTGTTCGGCGTGGCCGCCTTCGTCCCGCTGCCGTACACCATCACCTGGCCGGGCTCGACCGCGGACACCCTGGGCACCTACCAGGACAAGCCGGTGCTCACCATCACCGGGGCGCCGCTGCGCACCACCGAGGGCCAGCTGCGGATGGTCACCATCACGGCGACCAACGCCGACCAGCGCAACACCTTCCTGCGGTCGATGCAGGCCTGGTTCGACCCGAAGGAGGCGGTCCGTCCCACCGACACCGTCTACGCGGAGAGCGACCCGGCGAAGGCCAACGAGGTGATCGCCGAGCAGATGGCCCAGTCGCAGGACAGCGCCACCGCGGCCGCGCTGAACTACCTCCACCTGTCGCCGGACCAGGTGAAGGTCAAGGTCGACCTGGGCGACGTCGGCGGCCCCAGCGCCGGCCAGATGCTGGCCCTGGGCATCGTCGACAAGCTCGCCGGTGACGGCAAGGGCGGCGACCTCACCGGCGGGCTCACCGTCGCGGGCACCGGCACCATCGACAAGGACGGCACCATCGGCCCGGTCGGCGGTGTCCCGCTGAAGACGCAGGCGGCCGCCCGGGACGGCGCGACGGTGTTCCTGCTGCCCAGGGACGAGTGCACGGACGCCAAGGTGAACCTGCCCGGGACGCTGCGGCTGGTGCCGGTCGGCACGCTCGGCGAGTCGGTGGCGGCGCTGCAGGCGCTCAAGAGCGGCGGCAGCGTTCCCTCCTGCTGATCCGGGGATCTACTCGGCGGCGGCCTGGTCCACCAGCGGCAGGATCCGGTACGGCACCGGGTTCTCCAGCACGATCGCGGTGGACGAGCGGACGATCCCGTCGAAGCCCACCACCCGGTCGATCACCCGCTGCAGGTCGGCGTTGGACCGGGCCACGATCCGCACCATCATGTCCCCGATCCCGGTGATGGTGTGCAGCTCCAGCACCTCCGGCACGCTCGCCAGGTGCGCCCGGACGTCCGAGCCCTGGCCCTGGGAGATCTCCAGGGTGGCGAAGGCCGTCACCGGGTAGCCGATCGCCGCCGGATCCACCTCGGGGCCGAAGCCGCCGATCACGCCCTTGGCCTGGAGCCGGTCCAGCCGGGCCTGCACGGTGCCCCGGGCGACCTGCAGCCGGCGCGAACACTCCAGCACCCCGATCCTCGGCTCCTCGGCGAGCAGCCGGATCAGCCGGCCGTCCAGGGCGTCGATCGTGTCGTTCGTGCTGCCCACGGTCGAAGTGGCCTGCGGGGACGCGGAGACGGAAGTGGAGATCGGAGCGGAGTCGGGCGAACCGGGGGAGCTCGGGGAGTGGGCGGGGGGCATCACGGCACCGTCCTGGGGTGGGCATGCTGTACAGCGGCGCGGCCGATTCTCCCGCCCCGGGGCACGGCTTGACCAGTTCTGAGGGGCGCTTCAGGGGGCCGGGCGCCGTCAGCGGACGGCCGTCTCGACCACCGGCGGGTGGCCGTTCCAGGAGACGAAGACCGAGTTGGCCTGGTTGTCCTTGGTGAAGTCGACCCGCATCCACTGCGGGCCGTTCCACACCTGCATCTGCCAGCCCGGGTCCGGGGTGGCGGAGACCAGGGAGGCGCTGTCGGCCTTCAGGTCCAGTGCGACCTTGCCGCCCGGGATCGGGTAGCTCTTCACGGTGGAC
This sequence comes from Streptomyces sp. 1331.2, assembly GCF_900199205.1. Classification (NCBI taxonomy): domain Bacteria; kingdom Bacillati; phylum Actinomycetota; class Actinomycetes; order Kitasatosporales; family Streptomycetaceae; genus Streptomyces; species Streptomyces sp. 1331.2. The sequence goes on from NZ_OBMJ01000001.1 coordinate 4,757,874, forward strand.
GTCGCGGTGGCGGTGGGCGCGGGCCGACGGGAGGGCGGGGCGGTCGCGGTGGGTGCCGCCGGGTGCGTGGTGGCGGCGGCCGGGGTGGTGGGCGGGGCCGGGGGCTCGGACTGCACGGCCGAGCGCGGCTGCTCGGGGGCGGCGGTCGGGGAGTACGGCGTGCCGTCGGCCTTCGGGGAGGGCAGCGGCAGCGCCGTGGGCTGCTCGAACGCGGCGTCGGTCAGGACTGCATGCACGCCGAGCCAGGCCAGCGCCACCGCCGCCCCGGTGGCCGCCGCCCAGGCGCCGAGCTGTACCAGTCCGTTCCGCATCGTCCGCACATCCTGCCGCATCTCCACCCCGTCCGAGACCGGCACCCCGGCTGTTCCTCAGGGCAGTTGCCCACTGTCCGGACCGCCCCCGAGGTACAGACCACTGCCCGCCGATGGCGTACCGTGCAGGCCCATGGCAACAGTGCTCGTGGTCGAGGACGACCCCTTCGTACGTTCCGCCCTCATCCGCCACCTGACCGACACCGGTCATGCGGTCCGCAGCGTGGGCACCGCGCTGGAGGCGCTGCGGGAGGTCGCCCAGGTGGGCTGTGACCTGGTGATCCTCGACCTGGGGCTGCCCGACCTGGACGGCAGCGAGGCGCTCAAGATGATCCGGGGCCTGACCAACGTGCCGGTGATCATCTCCACCGCCCGGGACGACGAGGCCGAGATCGTCCGACTGCTCAACGACGGTGCCGACGACTACCTGGTGAAACCTTTCTCCGGGGAACACCTCAGTGCCCGGATGGCCGCCGTACTGCGCCGGCTCGGAGGGGGCGCCGCACCCGTCACCCAGGTGCTGCGCGTCGGGGGGCTGGCCATCGACCTCCAGCGGCGCGAGGCCTCCCTGGACGGACGGCTGCTCGACCTGACCCGCCGTGAATTCGACCTGCTGGCCTTCCTGGCCGGGCGGCCCGGCGTGGTCGTACCGCGCAAGGAGATCCTCGCCGAGGTCTGGCAGCAGACCTACGGCGGCGACCAGACCATCGACGTCCACCTCTCCTGGCTGCGCCGCAAGCTCGGCGAGACCGCCTCCAGCCCCCGCTACCTGCACACCGTCCGGGGCGTCGGGGTCCGGCTGGAGGCCGCCGGAGGGCCGGGAGCGGCCGGGGGACCGGAAGCCGCCGGAGGGGCGGGAGCCGCCGGGGGACCGGCGGGCCACCGGACATGAGGAGGTTCGGGCGCTCGCTGCGCTGGGCCCTGATCAAGGCCGCCGTGGCCGGCACCACCATGGTCGCGCTGGCCTTCCTCATCCCACTCGGCCTGATGGTCCAACAGACCGCGCGGGACCGGGCGTTCACCGCCGCCGAGCGGCAGGCGGCGGCGCTCGGGCCGGCCCTGGCGATCACCACCGACCGGGACGCCGTCGATCGGGCCCTGGCCAGTACGGACGCCGGCGGGCAGGGGCGGATGGCGGTCCACCTGCCGGCCGCCGAGCAGCCGGTCGCCATCGGCCCCCCGGCCGGGCCGGTCGGGCCGACGCTGGGTGAGGGGCGGGCCGCCGACGCCGACGTGGCCACGGCCGGCGGGCAGGGCCGCTCCTTCACCGTGAAGGTGGCTGGCGGCTACGCGCTGCTCCAGCCGGTCGCGGTGGACACCGGGCGGACCGCCGTGGTCGAGGTGTTCGTGGCCGAGAGCGACCTCACCCGGGGCGTCTCCACCGCCTGGCTGGTGCTCTCCGCCGTCGCGCTCGCCCTGGTCGCCATCTCGGTGCTGGTCGCCGACCGGATGGGCAACCGGATCGTCGCCTCCGCCCGCCGGCTCGCCGGCGCCGCTCGCTCGCTCGGCGCCGGGAACCTCGCGGTACGCGTCCCGGTGGCGGGCAAGCAGGTCGACGGCAGCCCGGAGGAACTGCGAGAGGCCGGCCACGCGTTCAACACCATGGCCGACCGGGTCGTCCAACTCCTCGCCGCCGAACGGGAACTGGCCGCCGACCTGTCCCACCGGCTGCGCACCCCGCTGACCGTGCTGCGCCTCAACGCCGCCTCGCTCGGCGACGGCGACGCGGCCGACGCCACCCGGCACGCGGTCGCCCAACTGGAGCGCGAGGTCGACCAGATCATCCGCTCCGCCCGCCGCGCCCCCGAGGCCGCGCCCGCCGTCGCGGTCGGCTGCGACGCCGCCGAGGTGATCCGCGAACGGGTCGCCTTCTGGTCCGCACTGGCCGAGGACGAGGGGCGCCGCTGGCAGCTCGCCGGCGCCGAACGGGCGGCCCCCGTACCCGTCCAGCGCGGGGACCTGGCGGCCGCCGTCGACGCGTTGCTCGGCAACGTCTTCCGGCACACCGCGGTCGGCACCGCCTTCTCGGTCGACGTCCTGGCCACCGAGAGCTCGGTGATCGTGCTGGTCGGCGACGGCGGACCGGGCTACAGCGACCCGGCCGCCGCCCTCAAGCGCGGCGAGGGCCACGGCGGGGAGGGCTCCACCGGGCTCGGGCTGGACATCGTCCGCAAGCTCGCCGAGTCCACCGGCGGGGACCTCGCCCTCGGCCGCTCGGCCGTGCTCGGCGGCGCCGAGACCCGCCTGCGGCTGCGCACCCGGCCGGAGGCGGCGGCGCCCGTGCGGACCGGGCGGAGGCGGTCGCGGGCGGCAGCGCGGGGGATGCTCTTCCCGCGGTGAGGTGAGGAGGGGTCAGGTGCCCGGGGAGGCGTCTTCCTTAACGGTGGCCTAAGGGAGTTCTACCGCTCGCTCAGCCCGCCCGTTCCGCCCTCGGGCCGCCGCTAGCGTCGGTCACCCGACCGAAGGCATCCGCGGAGGTAACGCGCCATGACCACCCAGCCCACCCGTCGCTCCGGCCGCCGCAGGCGCAGCCGCAAGAGCGCGATCATCGGGGCCGCCGCGGTCGCCGCCACCCTGGTCGCGGGCGGGACGGTCCTCCTCGCCACCTCGGCCAGCGCCGCCTCGCTCGGCGCCGTCTACAGCCGCACCAGCAGCTGGGACTCCGGCTACACCGGGCAGTACCTGGTCACCAACCCGGACAGCAGCCCGATCGAGGACTGGACGCTCAGCTTCGACCTGCCGGTCGGGGCGAAGATCGACTCCCTCTGGAACGCCACCTTCACCGCCGTCGGCCGGCACGTCACGGTCAAGCCGGAGGCCTGGAGCAGGCGACTGGAGCCCGGCAGGAGCGTGGTGGTCGGCTTCGTCGCCCAGGGCACGGGCGCGGCCCAGGCCGAACCGGCCGACTGCCTGATCAACAACGCCTCCTGCAAGCCCGGCGACGGCACCGCGCCCACCCCCTCGGGGCGCCCGACCGCCACCGCCTCGCCGACGGGGACCACCGCTCCGACCGCCACCGCGACGGCGACCGCGACCGCGTCCACGAAGCCCAGCCCCACCGCCACGGCGAAGCCGACCACCCCGGCGCCGACCCCGACCGCCACCCCCACGGCGACCGGTGTGCCCGTTCCCCCGGCCGGCGCCGGGGCCGGCTTCGCCCCGTACGTGGACACCTCGCTCTACCCGCCGTACGACCTGGTCGCCACCGCCAAGGCGAGCGGTGTGAAGGACTTCAACCTGGCCTTCGTGGTGTCCGGTGGCGGCTGCGTGCCCAAGTGGGGCGGCGTCAGCGACCTGTCCACCGACGCGGTGGCCGCCCGTATCGGCGAGCTGCGGGCGATCGGCGGCGACGTCCGGATCTCCTTCGGCGGCGCCAACGGCAACGAGCTGGCCCTCGCCTGCGGCTCCACCGCCGACCTCACGGCCGCGTACCAGAAGGTCGTGGACGCCTACGGGGCGACCAAGCTGGACTTCGACGTCGAGGGCGGCGCGATCGCCGACGCCGCCGCCAACACCCGGCGCGCCCAGGCCGTCGCCCAGCTGCAGAAGAACGCCGCCGCCAGGGGCAAGGCCCTCGACGTCTCCTTCACCTTGCCCGCGCTGCCCTCCGGCCTGACCCAGGAGGGCGTCGACCTGGTCGCGGGCGCCAAGGCCAATGGCGTCGCCGTCGGCGCCGTCAACATCATGGCGATGGACTTCGGCGACGGGGTCGCCCCCGACCCGCAGGGCCGGATGGGCAAGTACGCGATCGCCGCGGCCACCGCCACCCAGGCCCAGGTCAAAAGCGTGCTGGGGCTGGACGACGCGGCCGCCTGGCGCAAGGTCGCGGTCACCCCGATGATCGGCGTCAACGACGTCGCCAGCGAGGTCTTCACCGTGGCCGACGCCCAGCAGCTCGCCGACTTCGCGACGGCCAAGCACCTGGCCTGGCTGGCCATGTGGTCCGGCACCCGCGACAAGGCCTGCGACGGCGGCGCCAAGGGCTATGCGGACGCGACCTGCAGCAGCATCGTCCAGCAGCCGCTGGACTTCACCCGGGCCTTCGGGGCGTACAAGGGCTGAGGCCCGCCTGCCCGGGTTCCTGTTCTGCCCCGGCCGTCCGTGCCGAGTCCGCAGCCCAGCACGGCTGGTCGGGGCGTCTTTGTCACTTTGCGTAGTCGATTGCGTTCGGCTCCGTTCGGGTGGCATCCGGTATCGTCGCTGGTTGGCCGAGCGGTGGACGGAGTGGACAAGTGACAGCGGTGCAAGACGAGCGAAGCCCGGTGCGGACCGCACCCGACCCCTCGCCCGCCCCCCTGTCGGACCGGCTGAGCCGGGCGCTCGGCGCCCCCGTCCGGGCCCTGCGCGGGGCTCCCCGCCGACCGCTGCTGGCCGCCTCCGCCGTGGCGCTGCTGTCCCTGGTCGGGTACGCCGTGGTGCGCCACTTCGTCCACACCTCGATGGTGGACATGATCGTCTACCGGGCCGAGGGTGCCGCCGTCGCCCACGGCACCGACCTGTACGCGCTGCGCGTCACCGAGTGGAACCTGCCCGCGACCTACCCGCCCTTCGCGGCGATGCTGTTCGTCCCGACCACCTGGTTCCCGGTCCCCGTCCTCCGGGTGGTGATCACTCTCGGCAACATCGGCCTGCTCGCCCTGCTGACCCACCTGTCCTTCAAGCTGGTCGGCTGGCCGCGCCGCGAGCTGCGGCCGATCGGCGTCGTCCTGGTGACCGGCCTCGGCGTCTGGCTCGAACCCGTGTTCACCACGCTCCGGTACGGCCAGATCAACCTCGCGCTCGCCTGCCTGATCCTCTGGGACCTCACCCGCCCGGACGGACGCCGCAGCAAGGGCGTGGCGATCGGCATCGCCGCCGGCATCAAGCTCACCCCCGGCCTGTTCGCGGTCTACCTGCTGATCACCGGCCGGATCCGGGCCGCCTTCGTGGCCGGCCTCACCTTCCTCGGCACGTTCCTGCTCGGCGCCCTCGTCCTGCCCGACGCCACCTGGGGCTTCTGGACCAAGTACCTCTACGACTCCTCCCGGGTCGGCAAGACCTGGATCGTCGACAACCAGTCCATGCGCGGCGCCTTCGCCCGCCTGCTGCACAGCACCGACCCCGGCACCCTCGCCACCCTCGGGGGCGGCCTGGTCGCGCTGGCCGGGCTCGCCGTCGCCGCCTGGGCCGCCCGCAGCGGCCGCTGGCTGCCCCGGGCCGAGGCCTGGGGCGTCTGCTGCGCGGCCGTCACCGCCGTGCTGATCTCCCCGATCAGCTGGACCCACCACTGGGTCTGGTGCGTTCCGCTGCTCGTCCTGCTCGCCGCCGAGGCCTCCGTCGAGCGCGCCCGCCCGGCCGCCGTGCGCCGGCTGCGCTGGCGGGCCGTCTTCTGGGCCACGCTGGTCGCCTTCCTCTCCTTCGCGATGTGGGCGGCGAAGCCGGAGGGTGCGGCCGTCCTCCACATGCCGCCGTGGCGCCAGCTGCCCACCTCGGTCTACCCGTGGGTCGGGCTCTGCTTCCTGCTCGCGGCCGCGGTCCGGATAAGGGCCCGGCGGCGCTCCGCCGGTGCCCCGCTGGTCCGGCTGCCCGAACAGCGCGACGGCAGCGGCGGCCCGGACACCGCCCGCGGCCGTCAGCAGGCCCCCGCGGCCCGCTGAGGCGGCGGGGGCGGCCGCTCCTGTCACCTCTGTTGCGCCCTTGCTCGGGTGGGACGTACGGGTGCGCCCTGCGGCGCACGCTGTCGCGCACGCCTAGGCGAGCAGCTCGGCGAGCGAGCCGTCCATGTCCAGCGCCGCCAGCTCGCTGCCCGGCGGGACCAGCCGGTGAGCCCGCTCCAGCCAGGCCGCGACGGCCGGCAGCGGCGCCTCCAGCAGCGCGTCCCCGGCGGGCGAGCTCAGCGCGAGGCACAGCACGCTGCGCCGGCCCGAGCGGGTCGGCCAGATCCGCACGTCGCCCTGGCCGCACGGGCGGAAGGTGCCCTCGACCAGCAGCTCGCGGGCGAACACCCAGGTCACCGGGGAACCGGTGTCCAGGTGGAAGGTGATGTAGACCGCGTACGGGTCGTGGCTGCCGTAGGACAACCGCGCCGGGACGGGCACGCTGTGCTCCGGCGAGAGCACCAGGTTGAGCTCCAGCTCGTGCTCGACGACGCTGACGGGGCGCTCCATGATCGTCTTCCTCTCTGCCTTCGGGTCGTGCCCGGTTCCGGGCCCTGTGACCTTTGAGAGGGCGGTCCGCACCGGCTCTTACACACGTTTCCGGGATTTCTTCGGGAAGTTCGGCGAGGGGTGGTGAACGGGCGGCTGCGCGGCGCGCGCGCCCGGTCGCGCGCCCGGTTCCTTACCGCGGGCGGGCCGCCGTTGTCCGGGGATTGACGAACTTCCCGTCGCGACTTCGGCGAGGTACTACCCTTTGTGACTGCCCAGCGACTGTCCGCCCATCGGCGGCGCCCCCACGTGCGCCGAGCGCCGGGTGTGCGCCGGGTGCGCGCGCGGACGGATGTGCCGTAACGGCGTCCCCCGTCCTTCCGTTGTCCCTCCTTGCCCGCCCTTGCCCGCGTCAGGACCTGCCAGGAAAGAAGACCCCCATGACGGACCGCCCCTTCGCCGACGGCGGCGACCCGGCCGTCGCACCCGGACCGGGGTACTACCCCGACCCCTCCATCCCCGGCTTCGTCCGGTACTGGGGCGGCTCGGCCTGGGTGCCCGGCACCAGTCGGCTCGCGCCCGCCGAGGGCGAGGTGCTGGTGCCGCCCCGGTACGCGACCCGGCGCAGCGGGGCGGCAGTGCCGCCGGCCCGGGCGGTGCCGCCGCCGGTGGTTCCTGCGGTGGCGGCCCCGGGGTCCGGGCCGGAGGCGGTGGCGGTCCCGGAGGCGGTTTCGGAGCCGGAGGCGGTCTCGGGGCCGGAGCCGGAGCCGGAGGCGGAAGCGGGTTCTGGGCAGAGGCCGGAGACCCTGATGCCGGCGGGTGGGGGTGACACCGGGCCGGTGTACTTCGACCAGACCTCGGGCGGGGCGTCCTTCGTGTTCGGGCCCCGGGTGGCGGAGGTCATCGGCGGGCCGGTGTTCCGTACGGTCGGGTCGGTGGCCGAGCCGGTGTCCGGGGAGTCCGGGGAGTCCGGCTGGCAGGCCGATCCGCGGGCCCAGCGGGGGCTGGCGGAGACCGGGGACGTGCCGCGCTGGGTCTCCTGGGGGGTGCTTCCGGGGGCGCCCGAGGCGGAGGAGGGGCGCGCGGAACCGGAGCGCGCTGCGGTTGCCGTGGAGGTGGCCGCGGCCGCTGCGCCGGCCATGGCCGTGGCGGTGCGGGAGACTTCGGCGGCCTCGGCGCCCTCGTCAGGCTCGGTGGCCTCGGCGACCGCGTCAGGCTCGGTGGCCGCGGTGTCCCCGACGCCCCTCGTCGAGGCCTCGGGCGCAGTGCCCGTGGTCAAGGCGGAGCCCGCGGCGGTCGCCCCCACCACGCCGATGCCCGCCGTGCCGCGACCGGCCCGGGAGGCCACCGTCCGGCGCCGGCCCGCCGCCTCCGCGCCCGCCGCCGTGCCGGCCGGATTGGGGCGGCGGCTGGCCGCACGGGTGGTGGACACCCTCGTGCTGCTGGTGGTCGCCGTCGCCGCCGGGATCCCGCTCGGCCGCTCGGTGTCCGACCACCTCCAGGAGAAACTCGACCAGGCCCGGATGGCCAGCGCCCTCACCCGCCGCCAGGTCCAGGTCTGGCTCGTGGACGACGTCGTGCTGGGCAAGATCGCCGTACTGATCGGCATCCTGCTGTTCGCCGGTCTGCTGTACGAGGTGCTGCCGATCGCGCGGACCGGCCAGACCTTCGGCAAGCGGCTGGTCGGGATCCGAGTGGTGGACGCAACCGCCCCCACCGCCCGCGGCAGGTTGAGCCTCGGCCGTTCGCTGCTCCGCTGGGCCGTCCGGCAGCTGGGTACCGTGCTGCTGCTCGGCCTGGTCTGGCCGGTGGCCGACCGTCCGGCACGGCGGGGCTGGCAGGACCGCGCGGCCCGGACCCGGGTGGTGCGCGGCTGAAGCCGGCGCTTCTCCGCGCTTCCGCGCCCGTCCCCGCCCTTCCGCGCCCCCGGCGGCAAAACGGACGGAATATCCCGGAGGTCGAGAATGGGCGGTGTTCTACTCGGGGGATGAGCGACCACGACCCCTCAGGCCCCCAGCCGGAGGGGGGCGGCAAGCCCTCCTTCGACAAGCAGTCCCCGCAGCCCGGCGGCGGAACGCCGGAAGGCGAGCCGTCGGGCCCGACCCCGTCCAACGGCCCGGCGGAGACCCCGTCCGGCGGCCCCGGCGCGTACCAGGGCACCTACGGCGGCACCCCGTACCCCGGGCCGAACCGCGATCAGAACCCGTACGGCGAAGCCCCGTCCGGGGAGTCCCCGTACGGCCGACCGCCGCAGGACCAGCCGCCGCCCGGGTACGGCTACGGCCCCGGCACGTACGGCGGCCCCGGCACCGGGCCCGTCCCCGGCATGCCGCCGATCGGCACCTGGCCCAAGCGGATCCTCGCCCGGCTCATCGACTACGTCCTCATGCAGGCCGTCGGCGTGATCGTGGTGGCTCCCTTCACCGACCTCAGCGAGCGCAACGGCTCGGCCGAGGCGTTCTGGATCGGCTGCGCCCTCTACCTCATCTACGACGCCCTGATGACCAGCCGGGACGGCCAGACCCTCGGCAAGAAGGCGGTGAAGGTCCGCGTCGCCATGCTCGTCGACGGGAGCACGCCCACCCAGTCCGCCGCCTGGACCCGCGCCGCGGTGTTCATCCTCCCGGCCGTGCTCTGCTGCGCCGCGATCTGGTGGATCGTCGACGGGATCTTCGGCGTCTTCGACAAGCCGTACCGGCAGTGCATCCACGACAAGGTCGCGAAGACCGTGGTGGTCACCACGGAGGTCTGAACGGCGGCGCGCAACGCGCCTGCGCCCGGCGGCGGATCAGCGCTGCCGGGCGTACGCGTGTCCGGCGGCGGCGCTCCCGGCGGCCGGGGCGTCCTCGGCGGCCGGGGCGTCCTCGGCGACAGGGATGTTCTCGGAGACAGGGGTGCTCTCGGCGGGAAGCGGCTCCGGGGACGGCCGGGCCGCGACGGCGGGGTCCGGCTTCGAGGACGCCGACAGCGAGAGCACCGTCACCACGGTGCCGAGCGTCAACGCGAACACCACCAGCACTGTGACCGCCAGGACGCCCGAGGCGCCCGAGGCGGCCAACAGCGCCACCGTGGCGGCGACGACGGTGAACGAGCCGAGGCAGGCCTGGGCAGCGGACGGACGCGGCATGACGGGGGTCCTTCGCACGTCGGGGGAAACGGGCGGGAGTGGTACCGGTGCCAGAAGTCCTACCCGGCAAGGGAGTTCACTGCCTCCAGGCTAGCCCGCCGACCCGGGGGCACAGGGGGCGCACGGGCTCACCTCAGGGTCGTCCGCGTCGGTCGGTACGGTGAACCGCAACCTGTCGACACCACGCACCGGGGGAACCGACCGTGCCCATCCCCGCCGACTGGCCCACCACCGAGGCCGAGGCACTCGCCGAACAGCAGCGGCTGCGCCCGCTCGTCCAGGCCCACGACGACACCGACGACCCCGACGACGGTACCGGTGTTCCGGGCGTCCCCGGCCGGCTGATCGCCGGCGTGGACGTCGCCTACGACGACGACCACGACCTCGTCGCCGCCGCAGCCGTCCTGCTCGACCGAGACACCCTGGAGGTCGTCGAACAGGCCACCGCCGTCGGCCGGATCGCCTTCCCCTACATCCCCGGGCTCCTCGCCTTCCGCGAACTCCCCGCCGTCCTCGACGCCCTGGCCGCCCTCACCCGCACCCCCGACACGGTCGTCTGTGACGGCTACGGCCTCGCCCACCCCCGCCGCCTCGGCCTCGCCAGCCACCTCGGCGTCCTCACCGGGCTGCGCACCCTCGGCGTCGCCAAGACCCCCTTCACCTTCGAGCACCACGAGCCCGACGCACCCCGCGGCTCCACCGCCCCGCTCACCGACCCCGCCACCGGCGAGGAAGTCGGCCGCGCCGTACGGACCCGCCCCGGCGTCAAACCCGTCTACGTCTCCGTCGGCCACCGGATCGACCTCGACACCGCCGTCCGCACCACCCTCCACCTCGCCTCCCGCTACCGCCTCCCCGAAACCACCCGGCACGCCGACTCCCTCTGCCGCCGCGCCCTCGCCGAAGCCCTCGCCGAAGGCCGCGCCGAAGCCCACGACAGCCGGACGACCGCGAACTGACCAAGCCCCGGGCGGGGTTCGGGCCCCGTGTGTTAGACATGAGACACCGGGGCCCGGCCCCGACCGCCAGGAACGGACGCACGGGGGAGGCGCCGCCATGGGATCAGGGACCGGTACCGGAAGCACCGGTGGAACCGGATCGACCGGGGGAAGCGGACAGGGCTACCGCGTCGAAGTCGAACAGCTTCGTACCTTCGCCGGCCAAGTACGGCTCCTGCTCGCCGACTTCCAGAAACACGCCGACGGCAACGACACCCACGGGCGCAGCGGCCTCGGCAAGAACGCCTTCGGCACCTTCGCCGAAGCCACCGAGATCCACGGCCGCTACAGCACCATGCGGGACGCGCTGCGCGACGTCCTCAACCAGCTCCAGGAAGCCGTCGACGACGCCCAGCACAAGGCCGAACTCACCGCCACCAACTACGAGGAACAGGACCAGCACACCGCCGGCAAGCTCAAACTCGGCGGCGACGGCTGGTCCGTGGAGAAGCCCTCGGCGAGCAGCCAGGCCGCCTACGAGAAGAACCTCACCCCGTCCCACCGCGGCAACGCCACCATCTAGCCACCACCCGCCCGGCCACGAACGGAGGCGAACCGCCCATGGTCTACACCGACTTCACCAAGTACAGCCACGCCCAGCTCCGCACGATGGCGCAGGCCCTCGACCCCGGCGCGGTGATGGCGGCCGGCGACCCCTGGCGAAACGCCGCCGACACCCTCAAGCAGATCCGCCTCGCCCTCACCAAGGCCAGCACCGAAGCCGCCACCACCTGGGAAGGCACCACCAGCAACGCCTTCCACACCCGCATGCTCAACCTGGCCGCCAGCATCAACAACGCCGCCGCCTACGCCAACGACGCGGCCAACATCCTCCACAACGTCTCCGAGGCCATGGCCAAGGCCAAACACGACATGCCCGAGGAACCCGGCAACTGGGACAGCTTCAAGGACCACGTCGCCGACGGCGTCTCCTCCCTCTTCGGCGACGGCGACGACGACCACATCCCCATCGCCAACCGCAAGAAGGCCGAAGCCGCCGCCATCATGCAGACCCTCGCCATGCACTACCGCATCGCGACCCCGGCCCTGAAGGCTCCACCGCCCTACGACCCGAAGAAGCCGCCGGTGAATCCCGGCGGACGGGATGACTTCGACGACCAGACCCCGGGCGATCAGAGCGCAGTTGCCGCCGTGGGCGGCGTGATGGCCGGTACGGGAGCAGGCAACCTGACCTCGGCCGGAGGCGTTGTGGGTAAATCCGCAGTTGCCCCTGCAGATCCCCGGGGCCGCAGCGTGAGCACCGGCGGGGCCGCTCCGAAGCCGTCGACAGTTTCACGAGGCACCCCGGTTCCATCGGAACCGGGGATCACGGGCGGGACGGTCAAGGCTACGGGGAAGCCCGGCCCCGCCAACTTCGGTGCAGGAACCGCTGTCGATGGTGTGACCATCGTTCCGCAGCCGATGACGGGCGGGTCAAAGCCGGCCGGAGTGACGGGTGCACCAACCCTCATCGGATCCGGGCCTCAGATCGGCGCTGGTCCCACTTGGTTCGGGCTTGGAAAGGGAGAGCCAGTACCAGGGCTGTTCGGTGGCGGACGAGAGAAGCAGGTGGCCGTGGAGCGGGGGGTCAGTGGCCGAGGCGGCGAGCCGGTCGGCCCTGGATCCGGTCCGCGAGGATCCGCAAAGGCCGCTGAGGGTATCCATGGCGGAAGTCCCGGCGTAGCGGGCCCTGGAACCGCGCGGACAGGCGGAACGGTGGTCGGTAAGGGCGAGCCGGCGGTACCAGGAGGAAAGGTGCCGGTGAGGGAAGCGGCCCCGGGCGGCAAACGGGCCTTCACCGAGGGTGGGTCCGGTCTGGGGCAGCGCGGTCGGCTCCGGGCGGAGTCGGCGGGTGCCTCCGGGGCCGCAGCAGGCCCGGCAGTGCCGTTCGGCGGTGCTCACGGGCGCGCCGCGGACAAGGAGAAGGGGCGCACGCGACCGGACTACCTGGTGGAGGACGAGGAGACCTGGGCGTCGGAGGAGGTCGCCAATCCCGACGTGGTGAAATGACCCTGGTCCTCAGGAGACCAGGTGATTCGATCAGGGCCCTCGCGGTTGATGGACCACGAGGGTTGCCGCTGTGCTGAGTGGGGTGACCGGCCTTGGGTGACTGGCAGCTTCGGCGTGGGATGGCTGCGCTGGCGGCAGGGGGTCTGGTCGCCGCGATCGGAACAGGCCCGGCCTGTGCGGACAGCGCCCGTGACGCGCAGTGGGTGTTGTCCGACTATCGAGCCAGTAGCGTGTTGTGGCCGGAATCGCAGGGCAACGGTGTCACGGTCGCCGTCATCGACAGCGGTGTCATGAAGGACCACCAGGACCTGGTCGGCCAGGTCGTCGCCGGTGCGGACTTCACTGGCGAAGGCACTGACGGCACGGTCGACAAGGACGGCCACGGAACCGGGATGGCGAGCCTTGTCGCCGGTCATGGCCACGGTGACAACGCCGGGATCATGGGATTGGCCCCGAAGGCCAAGATCCTTCCGGTCCGGGTGAGTTGGAGCACTGAGGGTGCGATGGCACAGAGTGGCTTGGCCAAGGGCATCCGGTTCGCCGTTGACCATGGCGCCAAGGTGATCAACATGTCGATCGGCGGCTACTCGGGGACCGACCAGGAGACCAGAACGGCGGTCAAGTATGCCGTCGACCACGATGTGGTCCTCGTGGCGTCGACCGGAAACAGCGGACAGCAAGCTGCCCCCGTCGAGTACCCGGCCGCGTATCCGGGAGTGGTGGCGGTCGGTGCGGTCGACCGGCAGGGACACCTGTGGGAGAAATCCACCTACGGACCGGAGACCACACTGGCGGGCCCTGGGGCGGAGATCTACCGGGCAAGTGCGAAGTCCTCAACGGGGTACGGGGTCGCCAACGGTACCTCGGATGCCTCTGCCTATGTGTCCGCCACTGCCGCACTGATTCGGGCGAAGAATCCGAATCTGTCGGCCGGGCAGGTGATCAATCGGATGATCAAGTCGGCTACGCCCGCCTCGGACGGAGCGACGGTGCCGAACGACCGGTACGGGTATGGGATCCTCGACCCCGCTAAGGCGTTGGCGGCGAATCCGGGTGTGGACAACGGGCCCCGTGAGAATCCGTTGGTGGGGCGGCACGAATCGCAGGGCGCGCCGCCGGCTGATGATTCGACGGACGAGGCTGTGGCGCCAGGAGCGGACGGCGGGGGGAGCAGCGGAAGCGGGACGGCTGTTGTCGTCGGGGCGGCGGCCGCCGGAGGGGTGCTCGTGCTGGGGCTGTCGGTGTTTGCGGTGGTGCGGGGGCGGCGGAGGCGGTGGTGAGTGGCGCCGGTCGGGATCGGTCGACGACGGCGATGGCGAGGTCGGCGGGGGCGGGGGCGGGGGGCATGCGCCGGTGGGCTGGCAGCATTTCGGCGGCGGCTGGCGGCATTGCCGCTGGTGGGGTGGCTGCGGTGGCCGCCATGCTGGGCCCATGAGCACTTCTGAGAACACCGCTGGCGCTGCCGCCGGGGAGATCGTCCCCGACACCAAGGACTGGACGTGGGTGCTGGAACGCCGGTGCCCGGACTGCGGGTTGGACACCCCCGGGGTGGTGCGCGAGGACGTGGCGGGGATGATCCGGGCCAATGCGGCGGGCTGGCTGGCGGTGCTGGCCGGGGAGGAGGACGGGCTGCGCCGCCGGCCGGAGGCGGGCGTCTGGTCGGAGCTGGAGTACGCGTGCCACGTCCGGGACGTCTTCCGGCTGTTCGACGTCCGGCTGGGCCTGATGCTGGACCTGGACGACCCGGTGTTCCCGAACTGGGACCAGGACGGGACGGCCGTCGCCGAGCGGTACGGCGAGCAGCAGCCGAAGGTGGTGGCGGCGGAGTTGGCGGAGGCCGCGGAGGCGCTGGCCGCGGCCTTCGAGCGGGTGGCCGGCGAGCAGTGGCAGCGGACCGGGAACCGCAGTGACGGGGCGCGGTTCACGGTGGAGTCGTTCGCCCGGTACCTGATCCACGACCCGGTGCATCACCTGTACGACGTCACGGGCGAGCGGGTCTGAGGCGTCCGGGGACGAGCCCGGGACGGGCGGCGCGCGGGGTCACCAGCCGGAGGCCTCGTGCAGCATGGTGCGGCGCAGTCGCCCGGCCACGCTGGCGGCGTCGGTGCCGATGACGTCGGCGATCTCGGGGGCGGCGAGGCCGACGACGTAGTGCAGGATCGCCAGGTCGTCGTCGGCCGGGTGGCGGTCCGGGGCCGCGGGTGCCCGGTGGGTGTGGTCGGCGACGATGCCGCGCAGGATCTCCCAGGCGTGCGCGGTCGGGTTGGCGCTTCCCATCAACTCGCGCCAGTGCACCGCGATTTCGGCGAAGGCCTGCTGGACGGCGGCGGCCGCGGTGCTGTGCTCGGTCAGCCACACCCGCGCGTAGCTGAGGTACCGGGGGCGGTGGAGTTCGCAGAACGCGGTGAACTCCAGTGGTACGTCCTCCGGCTCGCCGGGCCCCGGGGGTGGTCCGGCGGAAGTCGTGTGACGGTTGGTCATCTCGTCTTCTCGGAAAGGGAGATGGGTTTCTGACGGTCGATCATCTGTGCTCACTCTACGGTAGGCCCTCGGTGCGCTGGGTGACCAATCCGATGGAATGCCCGGAACCTGCCGCCGCCCGGCCGGTTCCGGTGCGACCGGGAGCGGAGGGGCGGCGGGGCGGACGGGCAGGGGGCCGACGGGGAGCCGGCGCGGGGCCGGCGGTACGGTGCTGCGCAGTGGTGCGTGGAGCGTAGGTGCGAGCGTGTCGCGGCTGGTCAGAGGGTGTGGACGGCTTCGGCTGCAAGGCAGTTGATGTGCCACCGTAGGCGTTCCGACGGCGGACGTCCACGCCTACGGCGCGAACCCGCGCCCGCACTACCGCCCTCACAACCGCGCGCACGATCATGGCGTCGATCACCACGGTCCCGGGCGTGGCGACGGGCGGGGGTGTGCGGCCCCGGCTGCCAATGGCTCCGTGCCGCTCGACCGTGCCCCGGCGGCCTGGACCCGCGTGCGGCCGACCGGGGCGGGGGGACGGGCGGTGTGTCCGACCGTCAGGAGGTCGTCCGGGCCTCCGCGGGGGAGATCCGGTCGGCGGCGGTGTCCCGTTCGACCTGGGTGGGGAAGGCCTCGACGGCCCGCCGTCGGGCCGCCTGCACGGCGGTCGCCGCCGCTGCGGCCGCAGTCGCCGCAGCGGCGGCCTCCTCGCGCTCGCACCGGTGTGCCGCACCCCCGGCGTGCGGACCGGCCGCGTGCGCGCCGGCCGCGTGCACGCCAGGGGTGTGCGCACCGGCCGGGTGCGCACCCGCGGCGCCGTGCCCGCCGGCGGCCCGCCCCGCCGCTCGTCGCCGCCGGCCGAGGGCGGCCCGGGCGGCGTGTTCCTCGGCCGCCTGTCTAGCGGCGAGGTAGGCCTGCACCGCTGCCATGCCGTAAACCGGCTGGATGAGCTGGTGGCCCTTGAAGAACGGCCTGGCCGGGGCGAATCCGGCGGCGACCACGAGGTCGCGGATCTCTGCTATCTCCGCCTCGCTGCGGGCGGTGAAGCGGACCTCCCAGCCCTTCTTGTACGTATGGCCCTTCTCGCCGCTGCGGCGCGCCGGGTCCGGGCGGCGGACGTATCCGGGCAGGCGGCCGAGGCGGAGCTGGGCCGCGCGGAGGCCGGCGGTCTCGTCACGTGACATGACGTAAGCCTAGGCAATCCTTGGGGTGCGATTGACGCTTGGGGGCTCCTCGCCGTATGTGGTTGGTCACTCTGGGTCAGGCAACCAGGCTGGCAATCGTTTTCGATCAGGTATGACAACCTGATGAGCGTCAATTACTCCAAATGAGTGAGGGTATGAGGACTTTAGTGCGGGCTGGTCCCGGTTTCGCGACGGTTGGGTAACAGTGCGTCAGCCTTTCGGTCGCAGGTCCGGGTGGTTGGGGATGGTGTCGGCATGAGCTACCGGATTCCCTCGCCGCCGCCGTCCCTGGAGGAACTGGCGCAGCGTCAGCAGAACGTCGTCACCGCGAGTCAGCTCCGCGCCCGGGGCGTGCCGGCCCGGGTCATCACCGGGCACTGCCGCCGGGGCGGCCCCTGGCAGCGACTGCTGCCCAGGGTCTACCTGCTGCAGTCCGAGGAGCCCACCCCGGAGCAGCGGATCTGGGCCGCGCTGCTGTACGCCGCGCAGAACGGCCGTGAGGAGGGCCGCCGCGAGGGCGCGGTGATCACCGGTGCGGCCGCGCTCGCGCTGTACGGCTTCGCCGCCGTGCCCCGGCTGCCCGCGGTGACGGGGGTGGACGTCCTGGTGCCCCGTCAGCGTCGCCTGAAGGACGTCGGCGCGGTGCGGATCCGGCGCACCGAAAGGGAGTTGGTGGCCCGCTCGGTGCACGGCCTGGCCTGTGCGCCGGTGGCCCGGGCGGTCGCGGACGCGCTGGGCGAGTGGACGGCGGACCCGCAGGCTGCGGCGCCGGTGCGCGAGGTGCTGCGGGAGGCCGTCGCGCGGCCGGAGAACCGGTGCACGGTACGGGAATTGGTGGCGGAGCTGACCGAGTCCGGGCTGACCGCCGAACCCCGGGTGCGGGCCGCGCTGGACGAACTCCTCGCCGCCGAGCGGGACGCGGTGCTGGAGCGGGTCGGCCACCTGGTGGACGAGTGGCTGCTGCCCGCCCCGCTGAGCGCCCCCGAACTGCGGATGTGCGGCGGCACCTACATCGGTGTGCCGGACCTCTACTGGCCGGAGCGCGGCGTCGCGGTGGAGGTGGACTCCGACCTGCGCTGCGTCAGCGAGGGCGAGGCCGCCTGGGTACGCGGCGGCCAGCACCGGATGGAGTACCTGGGCATCCGCGTGGTGTACGTCTCCGGTGCCCGGCTGGCCGCCGACCCGGACGCGGTCGGCGGCGAGCTGCGCGAGGCGTACCAGGCCGGGGGCACGGACGTGGTGGAGCTGCTGGTGGTCTGAGCCGGGGGTGTCGCCGGGCCGGATGCCGCCAGGCCGGGCCGGAAGGCGCTAGGACCGGACCACCGGGGTGCCGACCAGCTCGACGCCGGCCGCCCGCAGCTCCTCCAGCGCGGCGGAGGTGGTCTCCGCGGCCACCCCGGCGGTGAGGTCCAGCAGGACGCGGGTGGTGAAGCCCGCCCGGGCCGCGTCCAGCGCGGTCGCCCGCACGCAGTGGTCGGTGGCGATGCCCACCACGTCGACCTCGTCGACCTGCCGCTCGCGCAGCCACTCCACCGGGCCGCGGTTGTTCTCGTCCAGCCCCTCGAAGCCGCTGTACGCCGCCGAGTAGGCGCCCTTGTCGAAGACCGCCTCGACCGCGCCGGAGATGACGGCGGGCGCGAAGTTGGGGTGGAAACCCACGCCCTCGGTGCCGGCCACGCAGTGCGACGGCCAGCTGTCGACGTAGTCCGGCTGGGTGGAGAAGTGGTCGCCCGGGTCGATGTGGTGGTCGCGGGTGGCGAGGATGTGCTGGTAGCCGGGGGAGGACTCGGCGATGAGGTCGGTGATGGCGGCGGCCACCTCGGCGCCGCCGGCGACGGCCAGGCTGCCGCCCTCGCAGAAGTCGTTCTGCACGTCGACGACGATCAGTGCCCGGTGCATGGCTCGCATCCTCGGATGTCGGGGGCCCGCGGGAGGCGGCGCCCCGGTGGGGGAGCCCTCGGGAGTACTCGGCCCGGCTGTGCGGGACTCGGGGGGTTCTCGGGGAGCTCCGGGGAACTCTACGGCTGACTCTAGGGAGTGCTGCGCGGGGGCGGAAGCCCCCGGGGGCCGGTCCGGTGGCCGGGCCGGGGCCTGCGTTCGGGCCCGCCGGCCCGGCCGGGCCGGCGAGGGTCAGGCCCGGCCGACGGGGGTCAGGCCCGGCCGGCGGGACCGGGGGTCAGTGGGCCGGGTCGGCCGGCAGGGCCAGTTCGGTCGGCAGCACCGGGTCGCCCTTGGAGAGCTGGGTGGCCGACAGCGGCAGTGCGGCCCGGGCCCGGACGTGCCGTTCGCGGGCGGCGCTCAGCGGCTCCCGGCCGACGGTCTCGCCGGCCAGCACCAGCGGCACCTGCACCAGGTGCGGCCGCAGTTCCTCCGGGACGGGCCCGGTGCCGACCACCTCGGCCTCGGCCACGCCCTCGGCGTCGGGCCGGCGGGCCGCCCACTTGCGGCCGCCGATGCTGGTCTTGCCGCCGGCCGCGCGCTTGGCGACCGGGACCAGCGGTCCGCCCTCGGTCTCGGCCCGGGCGACGAGCTTGTAGACCATGGCGCAGGTCGGGTGGCCGCTGCCGGTGACCAGGCTGGTGCCGACGCCGTAGCCGTCGACCGGGGCGGCGGCCAGGGCGGCGATCGCGTACTCGTCCAGGTCCGAGGTGACGATGATCCTGGTCTTCTCGGCGCCCAGTTCGTCGAGCTGGCGGCGGACCCGGTGGGCGAGGAGGGTGAGGTCGCCGGAGTCGATCCGGACGGCGCCCAGTTCGGGGCCGGCCACCTCGACGGCGGTGCGTACGGCCTCGCGCAGGTCGAAGGTGTCGACGAGCAGCGTGGTGCCCTTGCCCATCGAGGCGATCTGCGCGCGGAAGGCGTCCCGTTCGCTGTCGTGGACCAGGGTGAAGGCGTGGGCGGCGGTGCCGGTGGTCGGGATGCCGTGGGTGAAACCGGCCTCCAGGTCGGAGGTGGCGGCGAACCCGGCCACGTACGCGGCCCGGGCGGCGGAGACGGCAGCCTGCTCGTGGGCCCGGCGGGCGCCCATCTCGATGACCGGGCGGCCGCCGGCGGCGGCCGTCATCCGGGAGGCGGCGGCCGCGATCGCCGAGTCGTGGTTGAGGATCGAGAGAATCACCGTCTCCAGGATCACCGCCTCGGCGAAGCTGCCCTCGACGGTGAGCAGCGGCGAGCCGGGGAAGTAGACCTCGCCCTCGGGGTAGCCGTGGATGTCGCCGCGGAAGCGGTAGTCGGCGAGGTAGCGCAGGGTGTCCTCGTCGACCACGCCCTGGCCGGCCAGCCAGTCCAGTTGGGCGGTGGAGAAGCGGAAGGCCTCGACGGCGTCGAGCACCCGGCCGGTGCCGGCCATGACGCCGTAGCGGCGGCCGCCCGGCAGACGGCGGGTGAAGACCTCGAAGACGGAGTGGCGGTGCGCGGCCCCGCTGCGCAGGGCGGCCTGCAGCATGGTGAGCTCGTAGCGGTCGGTGAGGAGCGCGGTCGAGCCGGCCGCGCGCACGGAAGTGGCGTCCATGGAGATGATGCTACTACCACTTAGCGTCAGAGTGACGATTTCTCGTCGAGCGGACCGGGTCGGAATCGCCCGGGTGTCCCCCGGATGGCAGCATGGGGCTTGAGGAGCAACGGACGAGTGTGCAGCGAGGAGGACCCGGCGTGAGTGTCGCGCCCGCGGAGATCGAGCGCCCCGAGGTCGAGGGGCTGCCGGTGGCAGAACCGGACACGCCCTGGGTGACCATCGTGCACAACGACGCGGTCAACCTGATGAGCTACGTCCAGTACGTCTTCCAGGCCTACTTCGGCTACCCGAAGGACAAGGCCCGGAAGCTGATGATGGACGTCCACACCAAGGGGCGGGCGGTGGTCTCCAACGGTTCCCGCGAGGAGATGGAGCGCGACGTCCAGGCGATGCACGGCTACGGCCTCTGGGCGACGCTGCAGCACGACTGACGCCGCGGCACGACTGACGCCGCGGTGCGACCGGCGCTGCGGTACGACCGACGCCGGACCGCCGGCCGTACGACGACGACGACGAAGACGGGCTGACCGATACAGATGGCTGGGTTGTTCGAGAGCACCGGCGGTGGCGGCGCGGTGATCGCGCTGGACGAGTGGGAGGCCTCCATCCTGCGCTCGCTGGAAGTGCAGGTGTTGGAGCTGATCGGCCCCGGGCCGGGCGGGGAGGGCGGCGACCCGCTGGCCGCGCTGTTCGCCGAGGGGCCGACCGAGGCGCCCGCCGATCCGGTGCTGGCCCGGTTCTTCCCCGACGCCTACGGCGATCCGGAGAAGCCGGACGACGGCGAGGCCGAGGCGGCGTCCGGGGAGTTCCGCCGCTTCACCGAGCTGGACCTGCGGGCCCGCAAGCGGGACGACGCGCTGTTCGTCATCCGGGCGCTGGACGGGCTCGGCGGTGGCGGGGTGCTCAAGCTGGGCACCGAGGACTGCCCGCGCTGGCTGGGCGCGCTGAACGACCTGCGGCTGGCCCTCGGCGTCCGGCTGGAGGTCACCGAGGACGACGAGGACGGCCTCTACGACCTGCCGGACGGCGACGAGCGCAAGCCGCTGGTGATGGCGTACCTGTGGCTGGGGGCGCTGCAGGAGTCGCTGCTGGAGGCGATGGCCGGGTGAACGGGAGCTGAATCCCGGCCCACGTTCAGGGGTGATCCTGCCCGCTTTCGGGCAAGCCCCGACGGTTTCGTCCAGCATGTGGACGATCCGCCGGGGCTTTTCCGCACAAAATCGGGCGAACCCTACCAGGCCATGCTCAAATATCGCTCAGACGAACACCGCTATTCGGATGGTGCGTGGTACGACTTCTCCACCCCCGAGACCGACCAGGACGGTGTGCGCATGGCCGAGAAGTTGTCCGACGAAGTCGTCGACACCACTCCGGACGAAGAGGGCTACGAGCGGGGACTCGGAAGCCGCCAGATCCAGATGATCGCCATCGGCGGCGCCATCGGCACCGGCCTCTTCCTCGGTGCCGGCACCGCGATCTCCAAGTCCGGCCCGAGCCTGATCCTCTCCTACGCCGTCGCCGGCCTGGTGATCTTCGTGATCATGCGGGCCCTCGGCGAACTGCTCACCTACCGCCCGGTCTCCGGCAGTTTCGCCGAGTACGCCCGGGAGTTCCTCGGCCCCTTCGCCGGCTACGTCACCGGCTGGACGTACTGGCTGTTCTGGGTCGTCACCGGCATGGCCGAGACCACCGCAGCCGCCGTGTACGTGAAGTTCTGGGCGCCGGACATCCCGCAGTGGCTCAGCGCGCTGACCTTCCTGGTCATCCTCTACGCGGCCAACCTGATCTCGGTGAAGGTGTTCGGCGAGATCGAGTTCTGGTTCTCCATGGTCAAGGTCACCGCCATCATCGGCATGATCCTGATCGGCATAGGGGTGCTCACCCTGGGCTTCAGCAAGGCCGGTGACACCGCGTCGGTCAGCAACCTGTGGGAGAACGGCGGCTTCTTCCCCAAGGGCATCGGCGCCACCGTGATGACCCTGCAGATCGTCATGTTCGCCTACCTGGGCGTCGAACTCGTCGGCGTCACCGCGGGCGAGAGCGAGAACCCCGAGAAGACCCTGCCGCGGGCCATCAACACCCTGCCCTGGCGCATCGCGCTGTTCTACATCGGCGCCCTGGTCGTCATCCTCTCGCTCGTCCCGTGGACCGAATTCCAGCCCGGCGTCAGCCCGTTCGTCGCCGCCTTCGGCAAGATCGGCATCCCCGCCGCGGCCGGCATCATCAACTTCGTGGTGCTCACCGCCGCGCTGTCCTCCTGCAACTCCGGCATGTACTCCACCGGCCGGATGCTGCGCGACCTCGCGCTGCGCGGCCAGGCCCCCGGGCGGCTCACCAAGCTCAACTCCCGCCGCAGCCCGGCCGTCGCGATCACCGTCTCCTGCCTGCTGATGGGCGTCGGCGTGGTGCTCAACGGCCTCGTCCCGGAGCGGGCGTTCGAGTACATCACCTCGGTCGCCACCGTCTGCGGCCTGTGGACCTGGGCGATGATCCTGATCTCCCAGATCCGCTACCGCAAGGCCTGGAAGGGCGGCCACCTGCCGCGGCCCACCTTCAAGGCGCCCGGCGGCGCCTGGGTCAGCTGGGCCGCGCTCGCCTTCCTCGCCCTGGTCGTCGTCCTGATCGCCCTCGACGAGGACAACCGGATCTCGCTGTACGTCTTCCCGGCCTGGGCCGTCCTGCTGGTGGTCGGCTACCGCTTCCTCGAACGCCGCAACCCGCAGGCCGTCCACGCCACCGCCCACGACCACCTGCCCGCCCGCGACGCCGGCTGACCGGCCCCGGTCCGGCTGACCGGCCCCCGGTCCGCCCCTGGGCCGGGGGGTGCCGACCGCACCGCGGACACCGGCCGACCGCGCCTCGGACGCCCCGGCAGGCACCTGCCGGGGCGTGGCTATCCTGACCCGCATGCTGACCATCACCCGAGAACTCCGCGACCGGATCGTGGCCCACGCCCGCGCCGACCACCCGGACGAGGCCTGCGGCGTGGTCGCCGGACCGGCCGGCAGCGGACGGCCCGAGCGGTTCATCCCGATGCTCAACGCGGCCCGCTCGCCCACCTTCTACGAGTTCGACTCGGGCGACCTGCTCAAGCTCTACCGCGAGATGGACGACCGCGACGAGGAGCCGGTGATCGTCTACCACTCCCACACCGCCACCGAGGCCTACCCCTCGCGCACCGACGTGAGCTACGCCTCCGAGCCGTTCGCCCACTACGTCCTGGTCTCCACCGCCGACGGCAACGGCGAGGACGACCCGTACCAGTTCCGCTCGTTCCGCATCGTGGACGGCGAGATCACAGAGGAAGACGTCCAGGTCGTCGAGGAGTACGCGGCCTGACCGGCCCCCGCCCGCACCCCGCCCGCCGACCGTTCCGAACCGGTCGGCGGGCCCCGGTGTCTCAGCACTGGGGACGAGAACATCCGGATCCCGAGACGGGCATGTCGGAGCGGGCCCGGGAATCTATACGATGAGCCCATGCGTTCCGTCGATGTGAGCAACCAGGCCCCGGGCACCCGCCTCGTGGCGCGCCTGCACATCGACCTGTGCCGGCACGCCGGCGCGATCTGTCCCGGCACGTCCGCGCGCTCGCGCTGAGAGCCGCCCAGCCCCACCCGGGCCCGCCGCCCCACCGGCGACGCCGAGCCCCGGGCACCGCCGTCCCGCCGCGCCCGCTGCGGCCCACCCACTCCACGACTCGCACAGGAGCGCACCCATGGCCATCGAGGTCCGCATCCCGACCATCCTCCGCACCTACACCGACGGCGCCAAGGCCGTCGAGGGCAACGGCAGCAACCTCGCGGAACTCTTCACCGACCTCGACGCCCGCCACCCGGGCATCGCCGCCCGCCTGGTCGACGGCGGCGAGCTGCGCCGCTTCGTCAACGTCTACCTGAACGACGAGGACGTCCGCTTCCTGGAGGGCATCTCCACCGCCCTCGCCGACGGCGACAGCGTCACCATCCTGCCCGCCGTGGCCGGCGGCGCCCGCTGATCCACCGGCTCCCCCGCCGCCGGCGGGGGAGCCACCCGGCAACCCTCACCATCCGCGACCCCCAGCACCCGCTGCCTTCACCGCCGGGTGACCCTCACCGCCGTGGCCGGAGGCCCCCTTGCGTTACGACAGCCCGCTCGAAGCCGTCGGCAACACCCCGCTGGTCCGCCTGCCGAGGCTGTCCGCCGCCGTCCCCGGCAACGACGAGGGCCTGGTGACCCTCTGGGCCAAGCTGGAGGACCGCAACCCGACCGGCTCGATCAAGGACCGCCCGGCGCTGCACATGATCGAGCGCGCCGAGGCCGACGGCCGGCTCACCCCGGGCTGCACCATCCTGGAGCCCACCAGCGGCAACACCGGCATCTCCCTCGCCATGGCCGCCAAGCTCAAGGGCTACCGGATGGTCTGCGTGATGCCCGAGAACACCAGCGAGGAACGGCGCGAACTGCTCCGCATGTGGGGCGCCGA
Source organism: Streptomyces sp. 1331.2 (assembly GCF_900199205.1). Taxonomy (NCBI): domain Bacteria; kingdom Bacillati; phylum Actinomycetota; class Actinomycetes; order Kitasatosporales; family Streptomycetaceae; genus Streptomyces; species Streptomyces sp. 1331.2. The sequence goes on from NZ_OBMJ01000001.1 coordinate 4,782,065, forward strand.
GATCATCCCCTCCCCGGCCGCCGGCGGCTCCAACACCGCCGTGCGGATGGCGAAGGAGATCGCCGCCGAGCATCCCGACTGGATCATGCTCTACCAGTACGGCAACCCCGACAACGCGGGCGCCCACTACACCGGTACCGGCCCCGAGATCCTCGCCGACCTGCCGACCGTCACCCACTTCGTGGCCGGCCTCGGCACCACCGGCACCCTCATGGGCGTCGGCCGCTACCTGCGCGAGAAGGTCCCCGGCGTGAAGATCGTCGCCGCCGAACCGCGCTACGACGACCTGGTGTACGGGCTGCGCAACCTCGACGAGGGCTTCGTCCCCGAGCTGTACGACGCCGAGGTGCTCACCACCCGCTTCTCCGTCGGCTCCGCGGACGCCGTCCGCCGCACCCGCGAACTCCTCCAGCAGGAAGGCATCTTCGCGGGCGTCTCCACCGGCGCCATCCTGCACGCGGCGATCGGCGTCGGCCGCAAGGCGGCAGCCGCGGGGGAGCGCGCGGACATCGTCTTCGTGGTCGCCGACGGCGGCTGGAAGTACCTGTCCACCGGCATCTACACCGCCGAGTCCACCGAGGCGGCGGTCGAGGCGCTGCAGGGCCAGCTCTGGGCCTGATCCGGTTCCGGACGGGCCCTAGTTCCAATGCCAGTGACTTAGGTTGTGTCCGCTCTGGTGATCGTGATGGTTGCGGGGGTTGGTGGTGGCCAGTCGTGCTGTTGGGCGCGTTTGAGGGGCCAGTTGGACATCTTGCGTTTGATGACGCGGGGGCAGGTCCGTTGACGGCGCGGGGGTAGGAGGCGTTCGGTGATCTCAGCCAGGGTGCGGTTCAGCGCCCTGGTGAGTCTGCCGGGGGGAAAGCGCCGCCTGGGCGGGGACCTGGCGGCGCACGACCCGCAGACTGCGGGTGAAGGACAAGCGGTCGGGGTCCACGCCCTCATGCAGGGCGGCTTGGTGCATGAGTTGTCGGATGGCGTGGTGGACGAGCAGGAGGCCGTAGACCTCCTGCTCGACGCCCCACGGGTACTTCGAGCGCAGGACGAGTTTGGGTCCGCGCTGGTGGGTCTTGATCTCGTCCAGGGTGGTCTCGATCTCCCAGCGCTGGACGTAGAGCGCGGCCAACTCGGCGGCCGGTGCCTCCTCGGGGTCGAGGAGAGTGGTGATCAGGCGGTAGACGGTGCCATCACCGGTGGAGGCGAGGGTGTATTCGACGACCCGGACGGTCACCGGGTTGCGGCGACTCCTTCTGTCCGGTTCGGCGTGCACCGTGCTGAGGTACGAGCCGTCGCTGAGCACGCGCACGACGGGCAGGTTCGCGCTCTTGCGCACGCGCCACAGCAGGTCCGCGCCGGTGGCCCGTGCGTGCTGCCACAGCTCGAAGCCGTAGAAGCCCCGGTCGGCCAGCAGCAGCATCCCCTCGCGAAGCCGGTCGAACAGCTGCCGGGACAGGGACTGCTCGCTCGCCGACAGCGGACCGGTGACGGCGGCGAACACCGCGTGGGTGCCGCACTCGGCCAGCCCCACCACCCTGGCCTGCGGGAACGCGCTCGCTCCGCGTCCCGACACATGGCGGCCGAAGAAGGCGTCGTTGGCCTCGGTGTCCGCCAGGTCCAGCGTGGTGCCGTCCACCGCGACCAGGCGCCAGCGCCGGTACCAGGCCCCCGCTGTCCCGGGCACCGCCATCGGCCGACACACCCGCGCGAACAGCAACCGCAACGGCTCTGGACCCAGCCGCCGACGGGCCCGGCCGATCGCGGCGGTCGTGGGCACCCGCCACGACCGCCGCCCGTCCCCGAGCCCCTCGCCCAGCACCCGGGCGACCTCTTCATAGCCCTGCCCGAAGAACAGGCACATCGCCAGCACGAAGTACACGACCACCCGCGCCGGCAACAACCGGCTGCGTTTCTCGCCCCGCCCGGTCTCCGCGATCACCTCATCCACCAGACCCGGCGGAAACGCCCGGGTCAACACCCCGATCGCGATCCGGTCCGACAACCGCTCACCCGCAGGCGACTTGACCTGTCCCACCCTCGCCACACCACAACCAACGAGACAGGGACACCAAAGTCACTGGCATTGGCCCTAGTTCAGCACCTTCTGCGCCCGGGCCCAGACCTGGCGGTCCACCGTGCCGGCCCGGCGGCGGAAGGCCGACAGCGGCACGTCGCGCAGCTCGTCCGTCTCCAGCCAGCTGGCCCGGCCCTGCCGGTCGCCCACCGAGCCCGGCGGCAGCGGCAGCACGCCCGGGCGGTCGGCGTGGTGCTTGCTGGTGATCTTCGCGACGGTGGCGGTCCGGCCCCGCACCCGCAGCACCAGGCACGGGCGGTCCTTGGAGCCCGGGCCGTCCTCGAACGGCACCTCCGCCCACCAGATCTCCTGCGGCTCCGGGAGGGCCCTGGTGCCGGGGCGCGGCCGCGGGCCGGTCGGGCCGGCCGGACGCGCGGCCGGCCGGGTGCGCCGCGCCCGCAGCGCCGCGACGGCCGCCGCCAGCGCGATGCCGGCCAGTGCCAGGACGACCCAGGTACCAGTCATGCCGTTCATGCCGCGAACCGTACCGGGCCCAGGGTGGACGCCACCACCGTGACGGCTGTGACAGTTGAGTATTTGTCCGTACGTTGCTCCCGGTTCGTCACGGAACGGCCACCGTGCCCCTTCTGCGCCGGAGGCTCCGGTGGACTCCGGAGAGGCTGCCTCACGACCGCCCGCCCCCGCCCCCTCCGGAGGTGTTCCTCGTGAGTGGATCCGAGCTGTGGTCCTACGCCGAGATCGCCCGCCACATCAGCGTCCGGCCCGAGACCGTCCGCAGCTACCGCCGGCACGGGCTGCTGCCCGACCCGGACGTCATCGACGGCAGCGGCCACCCCCGCTGGTACCCCGACACCATCCGCGCCTGGGCCCGCAACCGCCCCCGCCACCGCTGACCGCCTTCCCGTCCCCGGCCCCCGCCCCCGTCCCCGGCGTTCTGGTGATTCCAGCCACAGCGCGGCACGGGGACGGGGGCAAAGTGCCCCTCCGCCCTTACCCTCGACACACCAATGCAGTGCTCCCGGCCGGTCGAACCGGCCCGGCCTGCCGTTTTCCATGCTGTTTTCCATGCCGTTTTCCAACAGCAGCCAGGACGTGTCGGGGCGGAGGGGCTCGGATGAAACTGACCGTGGTGGGGTGCTCGGGGAGCTTCCCGTCCGCCGACTCGCCCTGCTCCAGCTACCTGGTCGAGGCCGAGGGGTACCGCGTCGTCCTCGACCTCGGCAACGGAGCCCTCGGCGCCCTGCAGAAGTACACCGGCCTCTACGACGTCGACGCCGTCCTGCTCAGCCACCTGCACGCCGACCACTGCGTCGACCTGTGCGCCTACTGGGTCGCCCGCAACTACCGCGCCGAGGGCTGCCCCGAGCTGCTGCCCGTGTACGGCCCGGCCGGCACCGCCGAACGGCTCGCCCGCGCCTACGACATGCCCGAGAACCCGGGGATGAAGGAGGTGTTCGAGTTCCGCACCCTCACCCCCGGCAGCTTCCGGCTCGGCCCGTTCCGGATCACCGTCGCCCGGGTCAACCACCCCGTCGACGCCTTCGCCTTCCGGCTCGAACACGGCGGCAGCTCGCTCGTCTACAGCGGCGACACCGGCGAGAGCGCCGAACTCGTCGAACTCGCCCGCGACACCGACCTCTTCCTCTGCGAGGCCGCGTACATCGACGGCCGCGACACCTACCGGGCCGTCCACCTCAACGGGCGCGAAGCCGGCGAGCACGCCACCGCCGCGGGCGCCCGCCGGCTCGTCCTCACCCACATCCCCCCGTGGACCGACGCCGAGCACAACCGCCGCGACGCCGCCGCCGCGTACGCCGGGCCGGTCGAGATCGCCCGCGCGGGCGCGGTGTACGAGCTCTGACGGACGCTGCCGGCACTGGCTGACCCCACCGGGGCCAGCCAGTTCGTCTCACCAGGCTGCGCCGATGGAGAGTCCCAACTCGCGCCGGAAGAGACTGACGTGACTGGGCGTCAGGTCATCGCCGGCCTGGGAGCGGAGAGCCGCTTCCAGGCCGGCGTGCATGCCGCCCGGCGGGGGTGGATCCCCTGGATCCAGGGGATCCAGAGTGCCTAACGCCGCCCGGGGACGGGCAGTCCGAGGTGGTCCCGGAGGGTGTGGCCGGTGTAGTCGGTGCGGAAGACCCCGCGTTCCTGGAGCAGCGGCACCACCCGGTCGACGAACTCGTCCAGGCCGCCCGGGGTGAGGTGCGGGACGAGGATGAAGCCGTCGGCGGCGTCGTTCTGCACGAAGTGGTCGATCTGCGCGGCGACGGTGGCGGGGGCGCCGATGAAGGACTGCCGGCCGGTCAGCTCGATCACCAGTTCGCGGCTGGTCAGCTGCTTCTCGGCCGCCACCGCCCGCCACCGCCGGGCGACGGCGACCGGGTCGCCGTGCCGGACCCGGCCCTGGACCAGGGCGCTGTCGGGGTCCGGGTCGACGGCCGGCAGCGGCCCGTCCGGGTCGTGGCCGGACAGGTCGATGCCCCAGACCTGCTCCAGGAAGGCGATCGTGGTCTGCGGTCCGACCTGAGCCCGTCGGATCGCGGTGGCGCGTTCGGCGGCCTCGGCGTCGGTGTCGCCGAGCACGAAGGTGACCCCGGGCATGATCTTCAGCTCGTCCGGCTTGCGCCCGTACGCGGTGAGCCGGCGCTTGACGTCCGCGTGGAAGGCCTGGCCGTCGGCGAGGGTGGAGTGCCGGCTGAAGACCACGTCGGCGGTGGCGGCGGCGAACTCCCGGCCCTCGTCGGAGTCCCCGGCCTGGATCACCACCGGGTGGCCCTGCGGCGGGCGGGGCAGCGAGAGCCGGCCCTCGACGTCGAACTGCGGGCCGCGGTGCCGTACGCCCTCCTCCCCGGCGTCCCAGAACTCCCGTGCCAGCTGCACGAATTCGGCGGCCCGGGTGTAGCGATCGGCGCGGTCCAGGTAGCCGCCGCGGCGGAAGTTCTCGCCGGTGAAGGCATCCGAGGAGGTGACCACGTTCCAGGCCGCGCGGCCGCCGGAGAGGTGGTCCAGGGAGGCGAAGCGGCGGGCCAGTTCGTACGGTTCGTTGAAGGTCGCGTTGACGGTGGCGGCCAGTCCGAGCCGTTCGGTGACGGCGGCCAGCGCGTTCAGCACGGTGATCGACTCGGGGCGGCCGACCACGTCCAGGTCGTGGATGAGGCCCTTGGACTCGCGCAGCCGCAGGCCCTCGGCGAGGAAGAAGAAGTCGAACTTCCCGCGCTCGGCGGTCTGCGCGAGGTGGCGGAAGGAGGCGAACTCGATGTGGCTGCCGGAGGCGGGGTCGCTCCACACCGTGGTGTTGTTGACGCCGGGGAAGTGCGCGGCGAGGTGGATCTGCTTGAGCGGGCGGTCCGTCATCGGGTCACCTCGGCGAGGGCGGGGGTTGCGGCGGCGGGCGAGAGCGGGGCGGCGTAGCGGCTGGCCGGGCGGGCCAGGCCGAGGTGGTCGCGCAGGGTGCGGCCGGTGTAGTCGGTGCGCAGCAGTCCGGCGGCGCGCAGGGCCGGGGCGATCCGGTCGGCCAGGGCGGCGAGGTCGCGCTGCGGGTCGGCGGGGGTGAGGTGGAAGCCGTCGACGCCGGTGCCGGTGGCGGTGAGTTCGGCGAGCAGGCGTTCGTCGGCGGCCCGGTCGGGCAGGGCGGACAGGGTGGTGTCGAGGCGGGCGAGGATCCGCAGGCCCTCGCCGGCGCGCAGCCGCAGTTCGGTGGCGGCGCTCAGCCGGGTGGCGCGGTCGGAGGCGTCGAGCAGGACGACGTCGGCGTGCCGGGTGGCGGTGGCGACCCGGGCGCGGCCGCCGGGGGAGGCGTCCGGCGCGAGGTCGGCCGCGGTCACCGGCACCACGACCACCGGGCGGCCCTGCGGGGGGCGCGGGGTGATGGACGGGCCGCGGACCGAGAAGTGCGGGCCCTCGAAGTCGACGTAGTGCAGCTTGTCGCGGTCGATGAAGCGCCCGGTGGCGGTGTCGCGGATCTCCGCGTCGTCCTCCCAGCTGTCCCAGAGCCGGGCGGCGACCTCCACGGCGTCGGCCGCCTCGGCCCACAGCTCGTCCTCGGGGGCGACCGGGCGGCGGCCGAAGGCCCTGGCCTCGGCCTCGGTCGTGGAGACGCCGACCAGCCAGCCGGCCCGGCCCTCGCTCACCCAGTCCAGGGTGTTGACCGAGATCGAGGTGTGGAAGGGCTCGGTGTGGGTGGTGGTGACGGTCGGCACCAGCCCGACCCGGCCGGTCAGCGGGGCGGTGCGGGAGAGGGTGGCGAGCGCGTCGGGGCGGCTCGGCACGGCGGCGAAGGAGTCGTCGAGGGTGACGAAGTCCAGGGTGGCCCGTTCGGCGAGGCGGGCGAGGACGGTGTAGTGCCCGGCGTCGAAGCGGCCGGGACGGCCGGGGGTGTCGGGGCTGTCGAGGGCGGCGGACAGGTGCAACGGGCGGGGCATGGTGAGCCTGACTTTCCTCGTGCGGACGCGTGCGCGCACCGGCGGACCCGTACGGGTGCGGGGGCGGGCGGGCACGCGGATGCGCGGTGACGGCCCGCGGGCGGAGCCCGGACGGGCGGGAGGGGAGGAGCCGGCACCGGGCGGGACGTCAGCCGGGCGGCGGCGGGGGAACGGTCAGCTCAGCCGCGACACGCCGCGGACCACACGCGACCGAAGTCGATGTGGCTGCGGGTGACCAGCGGGCACGAGGCGTTCACCGCTTCAGTTGACCAGGGCCTCCGTCGGTTCGTCAACCGCCGTTTCCGCATCCCGGAGGAGCGGTGCGCGAAGGGCCCCGCCCCGCCGCTGGGGGAGCAGCGGCGGGGCGGGGCCCTTCGGGCGGGTGTGACGCGGGGCGTCAGGCCTTGGCCACGTCCTCGATCTCGTCGTCGTCCTCGCGACCGGGGGTCTTGAGGTTGAACTTGGTGATCGCGAAGCGGAACACGAAGTAGTAGATCGCGGCGAAGACCAGGCCGAGCGGGATGATCATCCACGGACTGGTGGCCTTGCTCCAGGCCAGCGCGTAGTCGATCAGGCCGCCGGAGAACGTGAAGCCGTCGTGCACGCCGAGCGCCCAGGTGACGGCCATCGAGACGGCGGTGAGCAGCGCGTGGATGACGTACAGGGCCGGGGCGATGAAGACGAAGGAGAACTCGATCGGCTCGGTGACACCGGTGACGAAGGAGGTCAGGGCCAGCGACACCATCATGCCGGTGACGGCCTTGCGGCGGTGAGGCTTGGCGGTGTGGGCGATGGCCAGCGCGGCGGCGGGCAGCGCGAACATCATGATCGGGAAGAAGCCCGACATGAACTGCCCGGCGGTCGGGTCGCCGGCGAAGAAGCGGTGCAGGTCACCGTGCACGACGACGCCGTCGGGGCCGGTGAAGTCACCGGTCTGGAACCAGGCGTAGGAGTTCACGAACTGGTGCATGCCGACGGGCAGCAGACCGCGGTTCACCAGGCCGAAGGCACCTGCGCCGAACGAGCCGGCGCCGATCAGGGTGTCGTTCATGCTCTTGATGGCATCGCCGACCGGGCCCCAGGTCAGGGCGAAGAGCACACCGACGGCGGTGCCGACGAAGGCCATGATGATCGGGACGAGGCGACGGCCGTTGAAGAAGCCGAGCCAGTCGACCAGCCTGGTGCGGTGGTACTTCTGCCAGAGCACGGCGGCCAGAAGGCCGATCACGATGCCGCCGAGCACGCCCGGGTCCTGGTAGACCGGCTCGACCCACTTGCCGTCGGCGATGTGCCCCTCGGTGACGGGGAACGCGGTGAGCACCTTCTGGTACACCAGGAAGCCGACGAGGGCGGCGAGGGCGGTGGAGCCGTCGGCCTTCTTGGCGAAGCCGATCGCGATACCCACGGCGAACAGCAGCGGCAGGGCACCGAAGACGCCGTTGCCGGCGGCCGCGAAGACCGCGGCGACCTTGTCCCAGCCCAGGCCGTCCTTGCCGAAGACGTCGTCCTGGCCGAGGCGCATCAGCAGGCCGGCGGCGGGGAGCACCGCGATGGGCAGCTGCAGGCTGCGGCCGATCTTCTGCAGACCCTGGAGGAGGTTCTGGCCGAACTTCTTGGCGGGGCTGGGCGTGGCCGGAGCCGTGGCGGGCGCCGGTGCCTGCGCAGACTGACTCATGGGGGTGGGTTCCTAACGGCATGGCGGTCGGTCGGGGGAAGGCACAGGGGCCGGACCGCGAACTGGTCTACACCACGGGTGGTGTAGACCAGTTTTGTAGCACGGGCGGAGAACCGGAGGAACCCGGAAAGCGCCGTCTCCGGGAAGCGCTATGAAATCGAAACCTACTCACCGGACAACGATCATGATTACCCGCCGTGATGGGGATTTTGGCTAATTGCGCAACAAAAGCACGACCCCGCCCGTCAGGGACGTCGGTCCTTTGTGGAAATGCCGAAGGCCCCCGGACGGCGAGTCCGGAGGCCAATGCGGGTGATGACCGGTGACGCTCTGTTTCAGGCCTTGGTGACGTCCTCGACTTCGCCCTCCTCCTCCCGCCCCGGCGTTTTCAGGTCGAATTTGACGATGATGAACCGGAAGAGCGCGTAGTACACGGCGGCGAAGCAGAGGCCGATGACGATGATCAGCCAGGGCTTGGTGGCCAGCCCCCAGTTGATGACGTAGTCGATCAGGCCGGCCGAGAAGCTGAACCCGTCGTGCACCCCCAGTCCCCAGGTCACCGCCATCGAGGCGCCGGTCAGCAGGGCGTGCACCGCGTACAGGGCCGGGGCGATGTAGGCGAAGGAGTACTCGATCGGCTCGGTGACACCGGTGACGAAGGAGGTCAGGCCGACCGAGAGCATCAGGCCGTAGATCTCCTTGCGACGGTGCGGCTTGGCCGAGTGCGCGATGGCGAGGGCGGCCGCCGGCAGCGCGAACATCATGATCGGGAAGAAGCCGGTCTGGAACTGGCCGGCCGTCGGGTCGCCCGCCAGGAAGCGCGGGATGTCGCCGTGCACGACGGAGCCGTCCGGCTTGGTGAACTCGCCGAACTGGAACCAGACGAAGGTGTTCAGCAGCTGGTGCATGCCGATCAGCAGCAGCGCCCGGTTGAACAGGCCGAAGATGCCGGCGCCCCCCGCGCCCAGATCGGCCAGGTTCTGCGAGAAGTCGTTGAGGCCGCGACCGATCGGCGGCCAGACCCAGAGCGCGAGGCAGGCGGTCAGCATGCCGACCAGGGCGGTGATCATCGGCACCAGACGGCGCCCGTTGAAGAAGCCCAGCCAGTCGACCAGCTTGGTGCGGTGGAAGCGCACCCACAGCCAGGCCGACATCAGGCCGATCAGGATCCCGCCCAGCACCCCCGGGTTCTGGTACGTCGCGACGGCCGCCTTCGCCGAGGTGTAGTCCACGCACTGCTCGCCGACCAGGACGGTCGGTGGCTTGCAGTGCTCCGGGAAGGCGTGCAGCACCCTGTAGTAGACGAGGAATCCGACCACGGCCGCCAGAGCCGTCGAGCCGTCCGCCTTCTTGGCCATGCCGATCGCCACGCCGATGCAGAACAGCATCGGCAGGCCGAGCGAGGAGTCGAGCAGCGCGCCGCCGGCCGCGGCGAAGACCTTGGCGACGTTGTTCCAGCCCAGGCCGTCCTTGCCGAACACGTCCGGCTGGCCGAGCCGGTTGAGGATGCCCGCGGCCGGGAGCACCGCCACCGGCAGCTGCAGCGAGCGGCCCATCTTCTGGAGACCGCCGTAGAAGGTGTGCCACCACACGGTCTGCGGGGCCGTGGCTCCTGCCGAACTCATCCTTCACCCTCCGGAACCGGTTGCCGGCCGGAGGCCCCTGCGGGACCCCGGGCGGAGTCCAGGAACGCCCGGGGTCCTTTCTGCGTTCATCGGAGTACACATATATTGGTGTAGACCACTTTGGGACGCAGGTCGCACTCCGGGACTCCGGCCCCGCTGATCGTCATCCTCGGGCGACGACCAGGAGCCTGCCCGCCGGAATGGGCCGAAAGTGGACTAACGTGGCAGACCGGACCGACCCGGGTGATGCTGGTCGCGCCGCACGCCGGCACGACCGCAGCTGAATCCGCGTCAGCCAGCGGTACGGACCTCGCCGCCCCACGGCCGAGGGACACCCCCCACCGCACAGCCCACAGCACAGCCCCACCGCACAGCGCAGAAACGGCACCCGGCAGAGCCGCCGACGAGCCGAGACAGAGGGAGAAAACAGATGGCCAGCAAGGCTGAGAAGATCGTCGCCGGTCTGGGCGGCATCGACAACATCGAAGAGGTCGAAGGCTGCATCACCCGCCTGCGCACCGAGGTCAAGGACGCCGGCCTGGTCGACGAAGCCGCCCTCAAGGCCGCCGGCGCCCACGGCGTCGTCAAGATGGGCACCGCGATCCAGGTCGTCATCGGCACCGACGCCGACCCGATCGCCGCCGACATCGAAGACATGATGTGAGCTGAGCCACCCCGGCCCACCAACCCCGGCCCGCCGCCCCCTCCACGGGAACGGCGGGCCGAGGCGTGCCACAAGCCGACCGTGCGCCCGGACGCATCCGAACCGCCGTCCGGAGCCACTACGCTCAGTGCCTATGTCACGCATCGACGGCCGCACCCCCGAACAACTCCGCCCGATCACCATCGAACGCGGCTGGAGCAAGCACGCCGAAGGCTCCGTCCTCATCTCCTACGGCGACACCAAGGTGCTGTGCACCGCCAGCGTCACCGAAGGCGTCCCGCGCTGGCGCAAGGGCAGCGGCGAAGGCTGGGTCACCGCCGAATACTCCATGCTCCCCCGCGCCACCAACACCCGCGGCGACCGCGAAGCCGTCAAGGGCCGCATCGGCGGCCGTACCCACGAGATCAGCCGGCTCATCGGCCGCTCGCTGCGCGCCGTCATCGACCACCGCGCCCTCGCCGAGAACACCATCGTCCTCGACTGCGACGTCCTCCAGGCCGACGGCGGCACCCGCACCGCCGCCATCACCGGCGCCTACGTCGCCCTCGTCGACGCCGTCGCCTGGGCCCGCGACAAGAAGATCCTGCGCGCCAAGGGCCAGCCCATCACCGGCGGCGTCAGTGCCGTCAGCGTCGGCATCATCGACGGCACCCCCATGCTCGACCTCCGGTACGAGGAGGACGTGCGCGCCGAGACCGACATGAACATCGTCTGCACCGCCGACGGCCGCTTCGTCGAGGTCCAGGGCACCGCCGAAGGTGCACCCTTCGACCGCGACCTCCTCAACCGGCTCCTCGACCTCGGCAGCCTCGGCTGCGCCGAACTGGACGAGATCCAGCGCAAGGCCCTCGAAGGCTGAACCGGCCCGGGCCCCACGGCCGTAGTCCGGGCCGGACGCCCCACTGCCGGACCCCAGCCGCTGTACAGGCCGGGCCCGCAGACCGTACGGTTCCCGCAGCACCCCCGCTGCGGGAACCGCGCACCCCCCGGCGCGCGTCCCCCACTACGGAACCCGCGCCCCACAGGAGGACCGGATGCCGTCCAGCATCGCCCGCCCCGCCGCCCTCGCCGTGGCCGGACTGATCGCGATCCTCCCGCTCAGCATGGTGAGTTGCTCCGCCGCGCAGAAGGCGATCGACTGCGGCAACACCGCCGTGAAGATCACCGGCGACATCGCCGACGTCACCAAGGCCTACGACAACTCCAGCAACGACTCGGCCGCCGCCGGGAAGGCCCTGCAGAAGCTCAAGAACGACCTCGACCAGGTCGGGAAGAACTCCAAGAACACCGACGTCGCCAAGGCCGTCACCGACCTGCAGAAGCAGGTCGAGAACGTGCAGCACGCCGCCGACAAGAACCAGGTCCCCGACCTCAAACCGCTCGGCGACGCCGCCGGCAACCTCACCTCGGCCTGCACCGGCTGACGGTCCCGAGCCTCTGGATAGGGTGGGCGATATGTCCACCCGTCTGATCCTCGCCACCCGCAACCAGCACAAGGTCGCCGAGCTGCGCGCCATCCTCACCGACGCCGGCCTCGATGTCGAACTCGTCGGCGCCGACGCCTACCCGGAGATCCCCGACGTCCCCGAGACCGGCGTCACCTTCGCCGAGAACGCCCTGCTCAAGGCCCACGCCCTGGCCCGCGCCACCGGCCTGCCCGCCGTCGCCGACGACTCCGGCCTCTGCGTGGACGTCCTCAACGGAGCACCCGGCATCTTCTCCGCCCGCTGGGCCGGCAAGCACGGCGACGACCGCGCCAACCTCGACCTGCTGCTCGCCCAGCTCTCCGACATCGCCGAACCCCACCGCGGCGCCCACTTCTTCTGCGCCGCCGCCCTGGCCCTGCCGGACGGCACCGAACGCGTCGTCGAGGGCCGCCTCCTCGGCACCCTGCGCACCGCTCCCGCGGGCGACGGCGGCTTCGGCTACGACCCGATCCTCCAGCCCCTCGGCGAAACCCGCACCTGCGCCGAGCTGACGGCGGCCGAGAAGAACGCCATCAGCCACCGCGGCCAGGCCTTCCGCGCCCTGGCGCCGGTGGTCAGGGAGCTCATCGGCTGACGACTCGCAGGAACGAGGATGGCCCGCCTCCCTTCGATTCGAAGGGAGGCGGGCCATTTCACGCGTACGCCCGGAGGGATTCGAACCCACGACAAAGCGGACCTAAACCGCTCCTCTCTACCGCTGGAGTACGGGCGCATACCAGCTCAAGCCTACCGGGTATCGGGGGTTCCAGCGCGAGGATTCCGGTTTCGGCCGCAGGAGGTCGGAGTGACGGAGTGGCAGTTCGGGCAGAGCAGCCGGAGGTTGTCCGGCCGATTGTCCGACCAGTCGCCGTTGAGGTGGCCGACCTCCGGGGTCATCGGCCTACCGCGCCACTCGGGGCCGGTGTCGCAGCCCTCGCATCGCTCGGGGCGGCCGAGTTCGGCCGAAGCGCTGCGGGATGTTTGGCTGCTGATTACCAATTGGTACAGACCTATTGACCTATGTGGTTCAGACCACATAGCTTCTGCGCCAATTGAATCCCCCACGTGCGTGCTCCCCCACAGGCATGCGCCGACACTCTCTCCTGGAGGACCGAGTGTTGATCCGAACCACGGCGGAGCAGCGTCCCACCGCTGCCGTCCGCCGGAAGAGCGCCCGGGCCGGTGTGGCCTCGTTGGCGGCGGCTTCGTTGGCCGGGTTGTTGATGGCGACGCTGGGTGCGGCGCCCTCGCAGGCGTCGGCGGCTGTCGACAACGCGTCCTGTCGGCCGGACGGGCTGTACCAGACCCCCGGGGTGGACGTCCCGTACTGTTCCGTCTACGACTCCGGCGGGCGCGAGAAGATGGGCGCGGACCACCAGCGCCGCATCATCGGCTACTTCACGGGCTGGCGCACCGGGAAGAACGGTGACCAGCCGTACTTGGTGAGCGACGTCCCCTGGGACAAGGTCACCCACCTCAACTACGCCTTCGGGCACGTCGGTGGCGACAACAAGCTGTCGGTCGGTGCGGACGGCCCGGCCAACGAGGCGACCGGGATCTCCTTCCCGGGCGTGCCCGGTGCCGAGTTGGACCCGACCCTGCCGTACAAGGGTCACTTCAACCTGCTGACGAAGTTCAAGAAGCAGTACCCGAACGTCAAGACGCTGATCTCGGTCGGTGGTTGGACCGAGACCGGCGGCTATTTCGGGGACGACGGCAAGCGGGTGAACTCCGGCGGCTTCTACTCGATGACCGTCAACCCGGACGGCAGCGTCAACCAGGCCGGCATCGACACCTTCGCCGCCTCGTCGGTCGACTTCGTCCGCAAGTACGGCTTCAACGGCGTCGACATCGACTACGAGTACCCGACCTCGATGAAGGATGCCGGTAACCCGCTGGACTGGCAGCTCGCCAACTCCAAGCGCGGTTCGCTGGCCAAGGGGTACGCGGCGCTGATGAAGACGCTGCGGGAGAGCCTGGACAAGGCCGGTGCCGCCGACGGCCGGCACTACCTGCTGTCGGTCGCGGCCCCGTCCTCCGGCTACCTGCTGCGCGGCATGGAGACCTTCCAGGTGGCGCAGTACCTGGACTACGTCAACATCATGTCGTACGACCTGCACGGCGCGTGGAACAAGTACGTCGGCCCGAACGCCTCGCTGTTCGACGACGGCAAGGACGGTGAGCTGGCGGCCGCCAACGTGTACGGCACGGCGCAGTACGGCGGCATCGGCTACCTGAATGCCGACTGGTCGTACCACTACTTCCGCGGGGCGATGCCCGGTGGTCGGATCAATGTCGGACTGCCGTACTACACCCGTGGTTTCAAGAACGTGCAGGGCGGCACCAACGGTCTCTGGGGTACGGCGTCCGCGACCAGCTGTCCGGTGGGCTCGGGTCTGACCTCCTGCGGTGACGGTGCGGTCGGCATCGACAACATCTGGAACGACAAGGACGACGCGGGCAAGGAGTCCCCGGCCGGGTCGAACCCGATGTGGCACGCGAAGAACCTGGAGAAGGGCGTCCTGCCCGACTACCTGGCCAAGTACGGCGTGACGGACACCGCGTTGCAGGGCAGCTACGTCCGCAACTACAGCTCCAGTCTGGTGGCGCCGTGGCTGTGGAACGACGCCAAGAAGGTGTTCCTCTCCACCGAGGACGAGCAGTCGGTGGGTGCCAAGGCGGACTACATCGTCAACCAGGGCGCCGGCGGCGCGATGATCTGGGAGCTGGCGGGCGACTACCGGTGGGACGCCGGGGCCAACGGCGGCAAGGGCGAGTACGTGCCCGGTTCGACGCTGACCTCGCTGATGTACGACAAGTTCAAGTCGGCGACGCCGTACGGCGCGACCCGTTCGACGGTCGCGCTGCCGCAGCAGACCCTGCCGGTCGACGTGTCGTTCACCAACTTCGCGCTGGGCGACTCGAACTACCCGATCAACCCGAAGCTGCACATCGTCAACAATTCGACGGTGACCCTGCCGGGCGGGACCGAGTTCCAGTTCGACTACTCCAACTCGGCTCCGGGCAACGCCAAGGACCAGTCGGGCTTCGGTCTGCAGGTCATCCGGCAGGACAATCCGGGCCCGGGCAACGTGGGCGGGCTGAAGGGCACCTACAACCGGGTGTCGGTCAAGCTTCCGGGCTGGCAGTCGCTGGCGCCGGGTGCCTCGGTCGACATCGATGTCGTCTACTACCTGCCGGTGTCCACGCCGTCCAACTGGACGGTGAACGTGGGCGGCACGCTGTACGGGATCAAGGGCGACCTGTCCCGGGGCGCGGTGGACGGGGGTACGACGCCTCCCACCACGCCTCCGACGACCCCGCCGACCACTCCGCCGACGACGCCTCCCACGACCCCGCCGACCACGCCGCCGGCCGGTTGCGCGGGTGCGCCGAGCTGGGACGCGGGCACCACCTACGCGAGCCCCACCAAGGTCTCGTGGAAGGGCCGCTACTACCAGAACAAGTGGTGGACCAAGGGCGATGACCCCACGGCGAGCGGCGCGTGGGGAGTCTGGAGCGACCTCGGGGCCTGCTGAGCGGTGAGCGGCCCGCGGAGGTGAGGGACGGCGGTGGCGGCGCACCCGGTCGGGGGGTGTGCCGCCACCGCTTCGTCGTGGGCGAGCGGGCTCAGGCCTCGATCTTGAGGTCGCGCAGCAGCTTGGCGACGTGGCCGGTGGCCTTGACGTTGTACAGCGCGTGCTCGACCTTGCCCTGCTCGTCGACGATCACGGTGGAGCGGATCACGCCCTGGTAGGTGCGGCCGTAGTTCTGCTTCTCGCCGTAGGCGGCGTACGCCTCCAGGACCTTGTGGTCCGGGTCGGAGAGCAGGGTGACCTTGAGGTTCTCGGTCTCGCGGAACTTGCCGAGCTTCTCCGGCTGGTCGGGCGAGATGCCGATGACGTCGTAGCCGGCGCCCGCGAAGACCTCCAGGTTGTCGGTGAAGTCGCAGGCCTGCTTGGTGCACCCCGGAGTGAGCGCCTTGGGGTAGAAGTAGACGATGACCTTGCGGCCCGCGTGGTCGGCGAGGGACACCTGGTTGCCGTCGGCGTCGGACAGGCTGAAGGCGGGCGCGGTGTCGCCGGGCTGGAGACGCTCAGTCATGGGTGGACTCTCCTGGTGCGTGCTGCTGCTGGGACGGGCTGGACGGGCGGTCGTACCACGGCCAACTTACCTCCGATGGTGGGTGGGGCCGCGCGGTCGTGCGCGGCAGCTGACACACTGGGTCAGTCGCAGGACAACATCGGCAAGTGAATGGGGTGGCCCGAGTGGGCGAGGCGAGCACGCAGGACAAGTCGGCGCGGACGACCGCCCAGATCGAGGCGGACATCGAGAGCGCGCGCGGCCGGCTGGCGGCGACCCTGGACGAGTTGGCCGTCCGTGTCCACCCGAGCACGATCTCCGCCCAGGTCAAGGCGAAGGCGGTGGCCACCGTCGAGGAGAAGGCGGGCCGGGCGTACGTGGCCGCCAGCGGCCTGGTGGACAAGGTCAAGGCGCAGTTCGTGGACGAGAAGGGGCAGCCGCGCAAGGAGCGGATCGTCCCGGCGGCGCTGGTCGGCGCGGGTCTGGTGCTGCTGGTCGCCTCGTCGCGCAAGCGCCGCAAGGACTGACGGGGCTGACCGCTGGGGCGGGTGGGGGCCGGGCCCGGTGGGTGCCCGGCCTTCCGTGTGTCTCCCGGCGTCTCCGGCGTCTCCGGCGTCGCCGGGGTCTGCGTGGTCTCCGGGGTCTGCGTGGTCGCCGAGGTTTCCCGTGTCTCCCGCGCACCTTCCGGATGTCGGCCCAGCGTCACGCCGCGCGTCCGGGGGCGGTACCTTCGGGACCGTGAGTACGAACCACGAGACCCACCCCGACCACCCGCACGAGCCGACGCGGCACGACCGGCTGGGCGAGAAGCTGCCGATCCGCATGCTGCACGACCGGGTGCTGGTGCGCATCGAGGGCGCCGAGGGCGAGCGCCGGTCGACCGGCGGCATCCTGATCCCGGCGACCGCGGAGCTCAGTAAGAGGTGCACCTGGGCGGAGGCCGTGGCCGTCGGCCAGAGCGTGCGCTCGGTGGAGCCGGGGGACCGGGTGCTGTACGACCCGGAGGACAAGCTGGAGGTCGAGGTCCGCGGCGCCACCTACGTGCTGCTGCGCGAGCGCGACCTGCACGCGGTGGCGGCGACCCGTTTCGGGGACACCGAGGGGTCGACCGGGCTGTACCTGTAGCGATCGGGCCCGTGGCGGCCGGCGGCGGTCTGCGCGTAGAGCTGTTCGCGGTCGGTGTCCGGCAGGCCGGACCAGAGCGGGGTGCGGATCATGCCGGCCCGGACGGCGTTGACCCGGATCGGGGCGAGTTCCACCGCGAGGGCCCGGCTCAGGGCCTCGATCGCCCCGCAGATGCTCGCGGCGACGCTCCGGCCAGGGCCGGGCCGCCGCCCGGCGGTGCCGGCCGGGCACCGGTGGGCGGGTGCACCCGGCGGCGGAACTCGCCCCGGGCGGTGCTTCGGGTGGGGCGGGATTGTCGGTGGTGGGCGCTAAGGTCCGGGCATGACGAGGCGTGTGCCGGTGATCGGTGATGGCGAGCGTCGGGCCCGGCTGGGGCGGCGGCAGGCGTTGGCTCCTTCGGCGCGGGCGGCGCGGGTGGAGGACGTGGCCGACGCGGTGGTCGGGCTGCACGCGACGGACGCGGCCACGGTGTACCTGTCGGCGTGCGCGCGGCTGGTGGTGCCCTCGGCGGCGGAGGTGGACCGCGCGCTGTACGAGGACGTGTCGCTGGTGAAGCTGCTGTCGATGCGGCGGACGATCTTCGCGGTGACGGAGGGCCTGGCGCCGTACGTGAGTTCGGGGGCGGCGCGGGCGATCGCGGCCAAGGAGCGGGCGACGCTGCTCAAGCACCTGCGGGACCACGCCGAGGGCTGGGACGAGGCGCGGCTGGCCGCGGCGGAGCGCGAGGTGCTGGCGGCGTTGGCAGTGCGCGGGGAGGCGACGACCAAGGAACTCGCCGAGGACGTCCCGCAGTTGCGCGAGACGATGCTGATGTCGGCGGGCAAGCCGTACGAGGCACGGCAGAGCGTGGGCAGTCGGCTGCTGCGGCTGTTGGCCTCGGACGGGCACGTGCGGCGCTGCCGTCCGCGTGGTTCGTGGCTGAGCAGCAGCTATCCGTGGGCGCTGGTGCCGCAGTGGCCGGAGGTGCCGGTGCGGGAGGCGAAGGCGGAGGTGGTGCGGCGCTGGCTGGGGGCGTACGGGCCGGGCACGGTCGAGGACGTGAAGTGGTGGACGGGCTGGACGCTGGGGGAGGTCCGCCGGGCGCTGGCGGACGTCGGTGCGCAGGAGGTGGAGCTGGCGGGCGGGGTGGCCGGGTTGGTGCTGCCGGGGGACGAGGCGCCGGTGAAGGAGCCCGAGCCGTGGGCGGCGTTGCTGCCGGCGCTGGATCCGGCGGTGATGGGCTGGCGGGGGCGGGACTGGTACCTGCGGCCGGAGGACGTGCCGGGGCTGTTCGACCGGGCGGGCAATGCCGGGCCGACGGTGTGGTGGTGCGGTGAGGTGGTGGGCGGTTGGGCGCAGCGGGCCGACGGCGAGGTGGTGTGGCGACTGTTCCGGGACGTCGGGGTGGCGGCGGAGCGGGCGGTGGCGGCGGAGGCGGCGCGCTTGGCGGGCTGGTTGGGGGAGGTGCGGGTGACGCCGCGGTTCCGGACGCCGGTGGAGCGGGAGTTGGTGGCGGGGCGGTAGTTCCCGCTCGGGCTTGCCGTCAGGGCGTGGGTGTCGCCACCGGGTGGGTGGCGGGGCCGTCGGTGGCGGTGGGCGGGTCGGTGGGCCGGGGCGGCCGGGTCTGGGTGGGCCGGGCGCTGGGGCTGGGCTGTTCGCGGCTGGGGGTGGGCTGCGGGGCCTGCGGGCTGGGGGTGCCGGGCCCGGGGGCGGGTTCGCCGGTGGCGGGGGGTGCGCTGGGGGCGTGGGTGGGGGCGGTGTCCGGTGCGGGGGTGGGGCCGGTGGGCCGGCTGTCGCCGGTGGGGGTGGTGCTGCTGGGGCTGGTGCTGGCGGTGGGGGTGGGCCAGGTGTAGGTGGTGGGGGTGTCCCCGGTCTGCAGGTCGAACTGCTGGGTGGGGGTGCCGGTCAGGGCGGCGGTCATGTAGGCGGTCCAGATCCTGGTGGGGAAGGTGCCGCCGTTGATCCGGGTGAGTCCGGCGGTGCCGGCCAGGGGTTCCTTGGCGTGGGTCTTCGGGTTCTCGCGGAACAGGCCGACGGTGGTGGTGAGTTCGGGGGTGTAGCCGGCGAACCAGGCGGAGAGGTTGGAGTCGGTGGTGCCGGTCTTGCCGGCGGCGGGGCGGCCGAGGTCGAGGGCGGCGGCGCCGGTGCCGCGGGGGCTGACGACGTCGCGCAGGACGTCGGTGACGGAGTCGGCGAAGCCGCGGCCGATGGCGTCGGTGGGGTTGTGGTCGGGCATTTTGGGGACGTCGACGGCGCCGCCGGGGTTGACCCGTTCGAGTTTGAGGACGGACCACGGGGTGTGGGCCTGGCCGTGGTTGGCGAGGGTGGCGTAGGCGCCGGCCAGGTCGAGGGCGCTGGGGGTGGCGGTGCCGAGGGTCATCGAGGTGTTGGCGGGGTCCATGCCGCGGACGCTGTCGGGGATGCCGAGTCTGACGGCGGTCTCCCGGACGCGGGCGAGGCCGGCGTCCACGCCCTCCTGGGCGTAGACGGAGTTGACGGACTTCACCATGGCGTGGCGCAGGGTGATGTCGCCGTAGTCGATGCCGTCCTCGTTGGGCGGCGCGTAGGGGGTGGGGCCGCCGGTGACGGGGCGTTCGCTGGTGCCGTCGTAGCGGGTTTCGGTGGTGATGGGGCGGCCGTCGAGGGTGTGCTGGGCGAGCAGGCCGGCGGCGAGGTCGATCGGTTTGAAGGTTGAGCCGATCTGGTTGTCCTGGCGCAGGGCGTCGTTGTAGGGCTGTTTGGCATAGTCGGGGCCGCCGTAGACTGCGACGACGCGGCCGGTGGCGGGTTCGACGGAGGCGCCGGCGACGCGGACGTCGGTGTCGGTGGTGGGGCGGGCCGTGGGGTCGAGTTCGTCGGTGAGTTCGTCCTGGACGGCCTTGACGAAGGCGTCCTGGTGGGGCTTGTCGAAGGTGGTGGTGATCCGCCAGCCGCCGGCCTTGAGGGTGGCGGCGTCGATGGTGCCGGAGGAGATCAGGTAGTCGTCGGCGACGCCGACGAGGTAGCCGGCCTGGCCGGCGAGGCCGGTGGCGGGCTGGGGGTCGATGGGGTCGGGGAAGGTGGCGGCGGTGCGGTCGGCGGTGGTGAGGAAGCCGAGTTGGACCATGCCGTCGAGGGTGTAGTTCCAGCGGGCCATGGCCTTCTCGCGGTTGGCGGGGGTGGCCGTCTTCACGTCGTAGAGGCTGGGGGCCTGGAGCAGGGAGGCGAGGTAGGCGCCCTGGGTGAGGGTGAGTGCGGAGGCGTCGACGCCGTAGTAGGCGTGGGCGGCGCTCTGGATGCCGTAGGCGCCGCGGCCGAAGTAGCTGCTGTTGAGGTACCCGGCGAGGATGTCCCGCTTGTCGCGCTGCTGGTCGACCTTGAGGGCGATGAGGAGTTCGCGGCCCTTGCGCTCGATGGTCCGGTCCTGGGTCAGGTAGTAGTTCTTGACGTACTGCTGGGTGATGGTGGAGCCGCCCTGCATGCCCTTGCCGGTGAGGGTGTTCCAGCCGGCCCGGAGCATGCCCGTCAGGTCGATGCCGCGGTTCTGGTAGAAGGTGCGGTCCTCGGCGGAGACGACGGCCTGCTGGGTCTGCAGCGGGATCTGGTCGATGGTGACGTCGGTGCGGTTGACGGCGCCGGTGCGGGCGATCTCGGTGGTGCCGTCGGCGTAGAGGTAGATGTTGTTCTGGGCGACGGCGTGGGCGTTGGCGTCGGGCACCGGGACGATGACGTAGAGCACGGCGAAGCTGCCGACGGCGATCAGGAACAGCGCGGTGAGGGTGCCGAGGGTGATCCGCCAGGTGGGCAGGAGCCGGCGCCAGAGCGGGAGGGCACGGCGGGCCTCGCGGCGGGCGGCCCGTTTGGCCTGGCGGCGGGTGCTCAAGGTCATGCGGAGATTATGTGCTATTTGACGTCCGCTCAGCGGTGGGTGGGGCTGGTCGTCGGGCTCGGGAAATCCGGCCGCGGGGCTGGTCGGTGGGATCCGGAAATCCGGGTGCGGGCGCTGGTCGGTGGGCTCGGGAAATCCGGGTGCGGGGGCTGGTCGTCGGCGGTACGGTGAAAGGTGCAAACCGGATAGCGCATCCACTTCGGCAGCTCCGCCCCCCCGCCCGGTACCCCCGGGTGTGGCCGGCCGGGGCCGCTGGGGTGTGCGCCGGTGTCGGGCGGTATCTCCCTGCGCCCGTAATTGTCGATAAGGAGACAATATGCTGAACGCTGCCCCCGCCGGGGCGAGGCCCCCCGATCCGGCGGAGGCCCCGGCCGCCTCCCCCGGGCCCGACCCGGCCGCCCCGCCTGGGCTCCACGCCGCCGCCTCGTTCGGGCTCTACGCCGCCGTCGCCCGCGGCGCCTTCCGCCGCTACGCCACCTACCGCGCCGCCACCCTGGCCGGCACCTTCACCAACACCGTCTTCGGCATCATCCTCGCCTCCTCCTTCCTCGCCCTGTGGCAGGCCCGCCCCGGCCTCGGCGGCTACGACCAGAGCCAGGCCGTCACCTACATCTGGATCAGCCAGGCCCTGCTGGTCACCGTCGCGGTGTGGGGCGGCGGCTTCCAGGACGACCTCCAGGACCGATTCCGCAGCGGCGACATCGCCGTCGACCTCTACCGTCCGGTCGACTTCCAGGGCTGGTGGCTGGCCACCGATCTCGGCCGTGCCGCCTTCCAACTGCTGGTCCGCGGCACCGGGCCGCTGCTTGTGGGCGCCCTGGTGTTCCGCACCCGGATGCCCGAACAGCCGCTGACCTGGGCGTTCTTCCTGCTCTCGGTGCTGCTCGCGGTCGTGGTCAGCTTCGGGCTGCGGTTCCTGGTCTCGATCACCGGCTTCTGGCTGCACGACTCGGAGGGCGTGCGCTCGGTGATGCTGGTGGTCTCGATGTTCTTCTCCGGCATGCTGCTGCCGATCGCGCTGTTCCCCGGCCTGCTCGGCGACCTCGCCCCGGTGCTGCCCTGGGCGGCGCTGGTGAAGGTGCCGACGGACGTCTTCCTGGAGCGCGCGAGCGGCAGCGGCCTGCTCGGCGCGCTCGGCTTCCAACTCGCCTGGGCGGCCGCGCTGCTGGCCGCCGGCCGGGGCGCGCAGTGGCTGGCGACCCGTCGGGTGGTGGTGCAGGGTGGCTGAGCAGCTCACGGCTCCCCGCCGGGATCCCCGCGCGACCCGCCACGATCCGCTCGCGACCCGCCGTGATCCGCTCGCGGCGCGGGCCGCCTGGGCGCTGCGCTCCTGGTGGCTCTGCGCCCGGATGTGGATGCGCTCGATGATGGCCTACCGGGCGTCCTTCGCACTGAACCTGCTGGCCAGTCTGGCCATCCACTCCCTCGACTTCGTGGTGCTGGTGATCATGTTCCGGCACACCGACCGGCTCGGCGGCTGGAACCTGCCGGAGATCGCCTTCCTCTACGCCACCGCGACCTTCTCGCTCGGCGTCGCCAACATGCTGGTCGGCTCGGTCGACGGCCTCGGCGTGCGGATCGTCAACGGCTCCCTGGACACCATGCTGATCCGCCCCGCCCCCGCGCTCTCCCAGCTGTGCGCCGAACGCTTCTCGCTGCGCCGGCTCGGCCGCCCCCTGCAGGCCGTGGCGGTGCTGGTCTGGTCGCTCACCGCCCTGGACGTGCACTGGACCTGGGACCGGGTGCTGCTCGTACCCGTCCTGCTGGTCTGCGGCAGCGTCATCTTCGGCGCGATCTACGTCGGCGGCGCCACCGTCCAGTTCTGGTGGGGCGAGTCCAAGGAGATCCAGAACTCCTTCACCTACGGCGGCGCGACCCTGCTGCACTACCCACCGACGATCTTCGCCAAGGAACTGGTCGCCGGGGTGGTCTTCGGCGTCCCGCTGGCCTTCGTCAACTGGCTGCCCGCCCTGCACATCCTCGGCCGCCCGGACCCGCTCGGCCTGCCCACGGCCTTCCAGTACGCCTCCCCGGTCGCGGCCGCCCTCTGCGTCGCCGCCGCCGGGCTCGCCTGGCGCGCCGGGCTGCGCGCCTACCGCGGGACGGGCAGCTGAACGGCCGCCCGGGCCGCCGCCCGGGCCGTCGGGGCCGCCGCCCGGGCCGTCAACCGAACCATCGTCGCTCGCAAGGAGTTTCCATGGCACTGATCGAACTCCAGGACGTCCACCGCAGCTTCACCGTACGGGCCCGCACCGGCCGGTTCAGCCGGACCAAGCGCGAGGTGCGCGCGGTGGACGGGCTCAGCTTCACCGTCGAGGCCGGCGAGTGCGTCGGCTACATCGGGCCCAACGGCGCCGGCAAGTCCACCACCATCAAGATGCTCACCGGCATCCTCGTCCCCAGCTCCGGACGGCTGCGGGTGGCCGGGGTCGACCCGGCCCGCGAACGCGTCACACTGGCCCGCCGGATCGGCGTCGTCTTCGGGCAGCGCACCACCCTCTGGTGGGACCTCCCGCTGCGCGACTCCTTCGAACTCGCCCGCCGGATCTACCGCATCCCCGACCAGCGGTACCGCGAGAACCTCGACCGCTGCGTCGAACTGCTCGATCTGGGCGCCCTCTTGGACACCCCCGTCCGTCAGCTCTCGCTCGGCCAGCGGATGCGCGGCGACCTCGCGGCGGCGCTGCTGCACGACCCCCAGGTGCTCTACCTGGACGAACCGACCATCGGCCTGGACGTGGTCAGCAAGGGCAAGGTGCGCGAGTTCCTGCGCGAGGTCAACCGCGACCGGGGCACCACCGTGCTGCTCACCACGCACGACCTGACCGACATCGAACAGCTCTGCGACCGGGTGATGGTGATCGACCACGGCCGGGTGGTGTACGACGGCGGGCTGGACGGCCTGCACGCCACCGGCCGCAGCGAGCGCACGCTCGTGGTGGACCTCGCCGAGGCCCGGGCCCCGATCGAGGTGGCCGGGGCGCGGGTGGTCAAGGTCGAGGGGCCGCGCCAGTGGCTGGCCTTCCCGGCGCAGCAGAGCGCCGCGCCGATCGTGGCGGCGGTCGCGGAGCGGTACCCGCTGGTGGACCTCTCGGTGCGCGAGCCGGCCATCGAGGACGTGATCGCCCGGATGTACGCGGAGGTCGCGATCGGCTGA
The DNA here is from genome assembly GCF_900199205.1 of Streptomyces sp. 1331.2. NCBI lineage: Bacteria > Bacillati > Actinomycetota > Actinomycetes > Kitasatosporales > Streptomycetaceae > Streptomyces > Streptomyces sp. 1331.2. The sequence continues at coordinate 4,806,160 of NZ_OBMJ01000001.1, forward strand.
GCGGGCGGCGAGGGCGTCGGGGTCGTCGGGGTCGTCCGGTCGCTGTGCGTTCGTGGGCGCGTGTGGTGTTCGTGCGTACGGTGGCCGGGCGGGTGTTCTGCTCGCCGTCGCCGGTGCGGGTGACGGTCGTGACTCCGGGGTCCGGAGCCGAGTTGGCCGTTCGTCACCTGCCGAGACCAGGACCGGAGGCCCGCCGCCCGATGGCCGTACCCGACGTGACCGTGGTGGTCGTGGTCTCCGACGCCGTGTCCGTGGGCTTCGCCGACTCGGCGCCGGCCTGGGCGCCGGCCGACGCCAAGCTGCTCCGAACGGACCTCGTCCGGTGCCACGGGCTGTGCCGCAACGAGGAGTCGACGGTCTACTCGGACCAGCCGTTCACCCCGGAGGTCTGCCCGCGGGCGGGCGGGGGGTCCGTCCTCGCCGACTGCGACTGCTGCTTCCTGGTGCTGCGTGAGGACCTGGGCTACCGCACCGAGCGGGCCGGGGTGCTGGACCGGCTGCGCGGGATCGTCGCGCTGCAGCAGGTGGCCGCCGAACTGGCGGAGCCGGGCGAGGAGTTGGACGCCATCCGGGTGCGCAGCTTCAGCTGGGACGTGCCGCGGCTGCTGGGGGACGGCTTCCTGCTGCTGGACGCCGGGCTGCAGGAGCGGGTGTGCCGCGAAGTGGCCCGGCTGGTCGAGCGGTTCGGCGCCCGCGAGGTGTACCACCGGCTGCCGGCCGCCGGGCGGGTGCGGCTCGAACTCGCCGCGGCCGTAAGGCCGGAGGCGCTGCGCGACCAGATCCGCTACGAGGCCGCGCACGGTGAGCCGCCGACGGTCGTGGAGGGCCGACGGCACTACGCGGGCTACCCGGCGTTCCGGGACGGCCGGCTCGGGCTGGCGGACGAGCTGTTCCTGCTGCGGGAGGATCCGGTGGTCGAGGCGGCTCCGCCGCTGAACCTCGCCCAGCAGCTGTGGCGCGGCGTCGTCCCGGCCCAGGTGCGGCGCGGGCTGCGGCGGATCGTGCCGGGCGGGGCGGCGTGGCGGGCTGCCCTCGGCCGGCCGTCCGGGGTGTGAGGGGGCGCCGTCCGGCGGTTGTCCCGGGGTGCCCGCCCCGGCCGTGCCCTGGGTGACGGCGCGTACGCCCGGCGTGAGGGTGGTCTGCACGCCCGGCGCGTGATCGCGAGGCGCGCCCTCGCCCGCGCCGGGCACCGGGCAGACTGGCGGGGTGAGTGACGAAGCCTTCAGCGGGACCGGCCCCGGGGTCCGGTTCACCGCGGCCGATGAGCAGAAGAGACAGGGCGTCCGCCGGATGAAGACCATCGCGACCGGCCTGCTGGCCTTCGCGACCCTCGTCTTCGCCCTCTCCACCTGGGCCAAGGCGGCCGGGGCCGGCGCCTGGGCGGGCTACCTGGCGGCCGCCGCCGAGGCGGGCATGGTGGGCGCGCTGGCCGACTGGTTCGCGGTGACCGCGCTGTTCCGCCGCCCCTTCGGCCTGCCGATCCCGCACACCGCGATCATCCCGACCAAGAAGGACGCCTTCGGGCGCTCGCTCGGCGACTTCGTCGGCGACAACTTCCTCTCCGGGCACGTGGTGCGCGGGCGCCTCGCGGCGCTCGGCATCGGCCGCCGGCTGGGGGAGTGGCTGGCCGCGCCGGGCAGCGCCGAGCGGGTCACCAAGGAGGCCTCGGCGGCGCTGCGCGGCTTGCTCGCAGTGCTGCGCGACGACGACGTGCGGGCGGTGGTCGCCGAGGCGGTGACCAGGCGGGCCGCCGCCACCTCGGTGGCCGAGCCGATGGGCCGGATGCTCGGCAAGGTGGTCGCGGACGGCGGCCACCACGGCGTGGTGGACCTGGTGGCCGTCCGCGCGCACGGCTGGCTGACCGACAACCACGAGGACGTGGTGCAGAAGGTGACCCAGAAGACCCCGGGCTGGACGCCCAAGTTCATCGACCACCAGGTCGGCGAGCGGGTCTACAAGGAGCTGCTGCGCTTCGTCACCGACATCCGCGACGACCCGGACCACCCGGCCCGCGGCGCGATCGACAACTTCCTCGCCGACTTCGCGACCGAGCTGCAGACCGACCCGGAGACCATTGCCCGGGTCGAGCGCGCCAAGGGTGAGCTGCTGGCCCGCCCCGAGGTGCAGGACCTGATCAACTCCACCTGGACGGCCGTGCGCACCCTGGTGATGGGCGCGGCCGAGGACGAGGACAGCGAACTGCGCCGGCGCATCCGCGAGGGCGTGCGGCGCTTCGGCGAGCGCCTGGCCACCGACCCCAAGCTGCAGGCCAAGGTCGACGGCTGGCTCCAGGACGCCGCCCAGTACCTGGTCGACACCTACCGTGCCGAGATCACCTCGCTGATCTCCGAGACGGTGGCGGGCTGGGACGCCGACGAGGCCTCCCGCAAGATCGAGGCCAACGTCGGCCGCGACCTGCAGTTCATCCGGATCAACGGAACCGTGGTCGGCGCCCTGGCCGGGCTCCTGATCCACACCGTGGCGTCCGCGCTCGGGGGGTGAGCCGGGCGCCGTCCCTCCGGGGCGGGCGGGGTGTCCGTCCCTCCGGAGTGAGCCGGGCGCCGTCCCTCCGGGGCGGGCCGGCCTCGGCCTATGCTTGCCAGCACTGTCGGAACGCGCGTAGAAGGCGCGGAGAAGGAAGTAGGGCACCGCCGTGGTCCAGCCGGACGGAAGTCGGATCGGAAACCCCACCGGTAACACCGGGAGCACCGGTGGCACCGGAAGCGCGAGCGGCATCGAGGCGTTCATCGCCGGGATGCCCAAGGCGGAACTGCACGTCCACCACGTCGGCTCGGCCTCGCCGCGCGTCGTCGCCGAACTGGCCGCCCGCCACGCCGGGGCGTCCAAGGTGCCGACCGACCCGGCGGCGCTCGCCGAGTACTTCACCTTCACCGACTTCGCGCACTTCATCGAGGTCTACCTGAGCGTCGTGGACCTGGTCCGGGACGCCGAGGACGTCCGGGCGCTGACCTACGGCGTCGCCGAGGACATGGCGCGCCAGAACATCCGGTACGCCGAGCTGACCATCACGCCGTTCTCCTCGGTCCGGCGGGGCATCCCCGAGGTCGCCTTCATGGAGGCGATCGAGGACGCCCGGCTGCGGGCCGAGAAGGAGCTCGGCGTGGTGCTGCGCTGGTGCTTCGACATCCCGGGCGAGGCCGGTCTGGAGGCGGCCGAGGTGACCGCCCGGCTGGCCACCGAGCTGGCCCCCGAGGGCCTGGTCAGCTTCGGCCTGGGCGGCCCGGAGATCGGCGTGCCGCGCCCGCAGTTCAAGCCCTACTTCGACCGGGCGCGCGCGGTCGGCCTGCGCAGCGTCCCGCACGCGGGCGAGACCACCGGGCCGGAGACGGTCTGGGACGCGATCCGGGTGCTCGGCGCCGAGCGCATCGGGCACGGCACCCAGGCGGTCAAGGACCCGGCGCTGCTCGACCACCTGGGCGAGCACCGGATCGCGCTGGAGGTCTGCCCGACCTCCAACATCGCCACCCGGGCCGTGGAGCGGATCGAGGACCACCCGATCAAGCAGATGGTGGACGCCGGTCTGCTGGTGACGGTCAACAGCGACGACCCGCCGATGTTCGGCACCGACCTCAACACCGAGTACGCGGTGGCGGCGCGGCTGCTGGGTCTGGACGAGGCCGGGGTGGCGGCGCTGGCCCGCAACGCGGTCGAGGCGTCCTTCCTGGACCAGGCGGGCAAGGCGAGGCTGGTCGGCGAGATCGACGCCCACCTGGCGGGCTGGCGGCGCTGACCTGCCCCTTCCTCTGGTGTAGTGCACCGCAGCGCACCGCCCCGTCGGCTTCGGCCGGCGGGGCGGTGCCGTTTTCCGGGCCCTTCGAGGGGCCCTCCAGCGGGTGGCGCCAAAGTGGTGCCATCAATGACTCGACATGGCACCACTGCTGTGCCATGCTTGAGCCATGGACCTCACGCCGTACGTCGAAAACCTCCGGAACGAGCTCGCGGTGGCCGCCGCAGCCGGCGGGGACGAAGCCCGCGCGCTGGCCGATCGGCTGACGCTCCCGCTGGAGTCGGCCGTGCGGCTCACCCTGCTCAATGCGCTCTCGGCCGCCATGGGCGAGGTCACCCGAGACCTCGCTCCCGGATCGGTGGACGTGCGCCTGCGCGGGCTCGACCCGGAGTTCGTGGTGACGGCGCCGCCGGGCCCGGAGGGTTTCCACGGCGATGCGGCGCCGGTGGTGCCGCCCGTGGTGCCACCGATGGTGCCGCCCATGGTGCCGCCCATGGCGCCGCCGATGGTGCCTCCGGTGGCTCCGACGGCGGCGGTGCCGGAGTCGGACGAGAGCGGCACCGCCCGGATCAACCTGCGTCTGCCCGCCAACCTCAAGGCCCGGGCGGAGGAGGCCGCCGGACAGGAGGGCCTCTCCCTCAACGCCTGGCTGGTCCGGGCCGTCGCCGGGGCGCTGGAGGGCGGTCAGCCGGCCGCCCGCCCGGCCGCCGACCCGGGCACCCGCGCCCCACGCAGCGGCGGCGGCCAGGGCTTCACCGGCTGGGTCCACTGACCCTTTCCACCGCCTGAACCGCCTCCGTCTCCACCCTCTGCACCTCCCCTGCACCTTCGACGTCACCCCCGCTCCGACCAGCGGGAACACCAACACGAGCCAACAGGACGGGACAGCCATGCCTACGTACGAGACCGACGGACCGATTTCCGCCACCCTGGACTTCGAGATCGGCTCGGTGTGGATCCGCGCGAGCAAGCGCACCGACGCCGTGGTCGAGGTCCGCCCCGCCAACGCCGCCAGGGAGGCGGACGTCAAGGCCGCCGAGCTGACCCAGGTCGGCTTCTCCGGCGGCCGACTCACCCTCAAGGGCCCCAAGCAGCGCACCGTGTTCTCCAACAAGAAGGGCTCGATCGAGGTCCTGCTCGACCTGCCGGCCGGCTCCGAGGTGCACGCCGAGTCCCCGATGGCGGACTTCGTCACCGAAGGCCCGCTCGGCGACTGCCGGCTGAAGGCCTCCATGGGCCGGATCCAGCTCGACCGGGCCGAGAACGTCCGGCTCAAGACCGACCACGGGGACATCCGGCTCGGCACGGTCACCGGTGACGCCGAGGTGTCGGGCGCCGGCCGGATCGAGGTCGGCACCGTCGAGGGCCGGCTGACGGTCAAGAACAGCAACGGCGACACCGAGATCGACGAGGTGCACGGCGAGCTGACGGCCAACGCCTCCAACGGCCGGATCCACGTCGGCGTCGCCCTGGCGGGCGTGGACGCCAAGACGGCCAACGGCCACATCCGGCTCGGCCGGGTCGTCCGGGGCAAGGTCGCCCTGAACACCAGCGTCGGGGACCTGGAGGTCGGCATCGCCGAGGGCACCGCGGCCTGGCTCGACGTGCACAGCAAGTTCGGCAGCGTCCGGCACGACCTCGGTACGAGCGAGGGCCCGGGCGACGCCCGGGAGACCGTCGAGGTCCGCGGTCAGACCCAGGTCGGCAGCGTCACCATCCGGAGGGCCTGATGTCGGCGATCTCCGCAGTCGGGCTGACCAAGTCGTACGGGGAGAAGGCGGTCCTGCGGGGCGTCGACCTGGCCATCCCGGCAGGCAGTGTGTTCGCCCTGCTCGGGCCGAACGGCGCCGGCAAGACCACCACCGTGCAGATCCTCTCGACCCTGATCCCCGCCGACGGCGGCTCGGCCCAGGTCGCCGGGCACGACGTGGCCCGGCAGGCCGACGGGGTACGGAAGGCGATCGGGGTCACCGGCCAGTTCTCGGCCGTGGACAACCTGCTCACCGCCGAGGAGAACCTCATGCTGATGGCGGACCTCCATCACCTCCGCCGTCGGGAGGGGCGGAGGCGAGCCGAGGACCTGCTGCGGCGCTTCGATCTCACCGAGGCCGCGCGCACACCCGTCGCCACCTTCTCCGGCGGCATGCGGCGCAAGCTCGACCTGGCGATGACGCTGGTCGGGGACCCGAAGGTGATCTTCCTCGACGAGCCGACCACCGGGCTGGACCCACGCAGCCGGCGCACCATGTGGGAGATCATCCGCGGGCTGGTCGCCGACCACGGGGTGACGATCTTCCTCACCACCCAGTACCTGGAGGAGGCCGACCAACTCGCCGACCGGATCGCCGTCCTGGACGGCGGCCGGATCGTCGCCGAGGGCACCGCCGAGGAGCTCAAGCGGATCGTCCCCGGCGGGCGGATCCGGATCCGGTTCGCCGACGCCGGTCAACTGGGCGCCGCCGCGGCACTGTTCGACTACGCCGCCGTCGACACCGAGGCGCTGAGGCTGGACATCCCGGGGGACAACTCCGTCCTCACGGTGAAGGCCGTACTGGACGCGCTCGACAACGCCTCCGTACGGGCCGAGTCACTGGTCGTGGAGACGGCCGATCTGGACGACGTGTTCCTCACACTCACCGGGGAGGGTGCGCGATGAGCGCGACGACGAGCTACGCGGTCAGCGACTCGCTGACCATGCTGCGGCGCAACCTCAAGCGCGCGCAGCGGTACCCGGCGATGACCTTCTCGGTCGTGCTGATGCCGGTGATGATGCTGGCGCTCTTCAACTACGCCTACGGGGGCGCCCTGGGAGCGGGGATCGGCGGCGGCAGCTACATCGACTACGTGACGCCGGGCATCGTCCTGATGACGGCGACGGCGGGTTCGGTCGCCACGGCGGTGGGCGTCTGCGTCGACATGACGGAAGGCATCGTCAACCGCTTCCGTACGATGGCGATATCCCGGTCGGCGTTCCTGGCGGGCCACGTGGTCGGCAGTGTGATCCAGACCATGGCCGCGCTGGTGCTGGTGATCGGGGCGGCCTTCGCGATGGGCTTCCGGTCGAACGCGGGCCCGCTGGAGTGGCTGGCGGCCGCGGGGCTGCTGATGTTCGTCACGCTGTCGCTGACGTGGATCTCGGCCGGCATCGGGCTGGTGTCGAAGACGCCGGAGAGCGCGAGCAACACGCCGCTGCCGCTGACCTTCCTGCCCTTCATCGGCAGCGCCATCGTCCCGCCCGACTCCATGCCGACCGTGCTGCGCTGGTTCGCCGAGTACCAGCCCTTCACCCCCGTCATCGAGACCCTGCGCGGCCTGCTGACGGGCACCGAGATCGGCACCAGCGCCTGGAGCGCCCTCGCCTGGTGCACCGGGCTGACGCTGCTCGGCTACTTCTGGTCGAGGAGCGTCTTCCACCGGCGGTGACCGGGGGTGCGGCCGGTGGTCCACCGGGCCCGGGCGGCGGAGCGAATCCGCTGCCCGGGCCTGCTGGCCATCCCGTAGTAAAGTCCCGGCAAAGGGCAACTCCGGGGGGAGCAAATGACGGTGACGCGCCGCAATCGGATCGTGTGGTGGCTCAGAGGCGCGGCGCTGGCGGCGCTTCTGGTGTACCTGCCGGGGTACCTGTCCTCACGTTCCGGCGGCCTGGTGGAGGTCGAGCGCCGGCTGAACCATCCGGTGCTGCTGATCGGCGCCGCGGTCGTCCTCCTGGTGGCCTCCGTGGTGGTCCGGTTCGAGTTCCGGACGCGATGGGCGCAGATCGGCTTCGCGGCCGTCCTGTCGCCGCTCATCGTCATCGGGATCGCGATCGGGACGTTGTCGTTCGTCGTCGGCGGTGACGGGCGGCTGATCGAACGCAAGCCCGGCCCGGACCATCCCGACCACGTGCTGACGGTCACCGACATCGCCTTCTCGATCGACCCGGTCTACCGCGTGGAGCTGCTGACCGGCGGCGGCTGGTCCGCCCGGCACTGGAGCCTGGGCACCTGGGGGGAGAACGACGGCTTCCTGAAGGCCGAGTGGACCGGGCCGGGCCGGATCACGGTGACCGCGACGCACGAGACCAGGGTCTACACCGTCGACGGGGACGGCCGGCCGGCCGGACCGGAGGTCACCCGCCGGTAGCGGCGGGCCGGTAGCCGGTAGCCGGTAGCCGGTAACCGGGGCCTGCCGCTGGGGTCTGCCGCCGGACGCGGCCGGGTGCTCACCAGCGGTCGATGCCCATGACCTTCGCCGCATTGTGGATGGCGTTGTAGTGGGGAATCGACATGTCGGACTTCTTCTGGCCCGCCGGCAGGTTCTTGTCCGCCGCGCGGAACTCGTCCCGGGCGGAGGCGAGCAGGCCGGTGCCGTAGGAGACCGGGACGTCGTTCTTGCCGTGGATCGGGTGCGACTTGGCGGCGGTCTGGCTGCCCGCGTTGGCGAGGATGCTGCGGGCCTGGTTGTAGGCGTCGGCCTTGACCGTCTTCGGATTGCGGACCTGCGCCTGCACGCCGGCCGCTGCCTGCACCCCGGCCATCGGCTGCGCCTGGTCGACGGCGGTGGCGACGGGTGCGGCGGCGATGCCGAGGGCTCCGGCGGTCACGACGATCGCGAGGGTGTTGCGGAGAAGCCTGTCCATGGGAAGTCCCTTGAATTGACGGAATGTCAAAGATTCGGTTCCACATCGGACTTGTGGACCGTACGGATGCGAACGCCTCGACCACTACCCCGGCCTCGCGCAGCGGAAAACCGCCTTCCGCTCGGGGAGTTCGGAAGCGATGCGATCAAGCCGTTTCTCGGTCCGCGGTCGTCGTATCGCCGTATCGCCGTATCGCCATACTTGCGGGATGGATTCTGAGCTCTACCCCGACCTCGCCGCCGCCGGCAGCCTGGGCGCGCTCCTGGAGCGGACGGCGGCCGAGCTGGCCCTGGACATCACGGTGATGCCGGGGTTGTGGGGTGTGACGTCGGCGGGCATCTCCGCCTCGGCCCCCGGCCGCAAGCCACTGGACGTCCACATCGGCTCCGAGCGGCGCTGGTTCGGCGTCACCGGCACGACCCATGGGATCGAGATGATCAGCGGTGCCACCACGGACCTCCGGGACGTCGTCCGGGCGGGCGTGGCCTGGGGGAGCGGGAAGAGCCTGCGGGACTTGCACGAGCTGTTGCCGTGGCTGGAGTCCAGTGAGTTCGCGCAGGCTGTCGAGCGCGGCCCGGCCGAGGCGGTCGACCTGGCCTGGGGTCGGCTCCGGCGGCAGGCGGCGGAGGCGCCCGAATTCCCGGAGTTCGGGGAGCTGGTGGAGGCGACGCATGCCGAACCGCGGCTGCGGCGGCTGTTCCCGTTCGCCAGCATGTGGCGCGTCGGTTTCCGGGCCTGCGTCGGCTTCCCGTGCTCGCTGGCGGTCTTCATCACCCCCGGGACGGAGACCCGCCCGTTCCTCGTGCAGTGCAGCCGCGGCCATGCGGAAGACCCGGAGTTGCGCGACCGGGACCTGACCGGCGAGGCAGCGACGGCGCAGGAGGCGGCCGCCCTTGCGGTGGCCCTGCTCCCCGCCGGCCTCGGCCCGGCCGTCATCGGGTCCGACGACCTGTGAGAGGTGACCTGTGAGCGGTGACCTGTGAGCGGCGACGTGTGGGTGGTGACCTATGAGCGGTGACCTGTGCGCGGTGACGCCGTGGAGAGCGCCGGGCAGCCGGGCTTGGACGAGATCGAGCGGTGGTTCGTCGGGGTGGCGGACGGCCGGGTGAGCCGGAACGAGGCCGACCGCTGGGCCGTACCTGCACGACGAGGCGCAGGTACGGGAGTGGCTGGTGGAGTTCCGCCGCCGCCGGGGCCGCTGATTCAGCCCGTGGCGGCGGCGCCGCGCAGGCGGGCGGCGGAGCGGGACAGCAGCGCCGCCGCGACCAGGACCGGGCTGAAGCCCACCGCGCAGGCGGCGAGCAGGTTGACCGGCGTCAGCCCGCCCGGCAGGGCGGCGAACACGGCGCCGGCCAGCGGAGTGGTGAGGACGGGCGCGAGCAGGAGCAGAGCAGCCTGCTTCTTCTGTCGACGCGTCCACACCTGGGACCTGGAGACCCGGGTGGCGGCGATGACGGCGGCGGCCAGCGCCAGCGCGGGCCCGACGGCCGGGACGAGCAGCAGAGGGAACGGCAGTACGGCGAACAGCAGAGTCAGCTTCGTGCGGCCGGACGCCTCCGGCTCGGGCCGGGTCATGCCCTCCTCCTGGAGTGCGGCGTCGGCGATCCGCCGGGGACTGCCCAACTGGTCGAGCACGGCGCGGACGGCGGCTTCGTCGGTCGGGTCGTGCTCGGCGAGGGTGACCTCGATGTGTTCGCGCAGGTCGGCCAGGAGCTCGCGGCGGCGCTCCTCGGGCAGCGGCGCGGTGTAGCGGGTGACCGCGTCCAGATGGGCGCGGACCAGGGGGTGCTCGATGGGGTTGGTCACGGGTTCTCTCCCGGGGCGAGGTCGAGGTCGAGGTCAAGGACGTGGTCGACGGTTTCGCGGAAGGCGGGCCAGAGCGCCGCGAATTCCTGTAGCGCTTCCCGGCCGGCGTCGGTGAGCGTGTAGTAGCGACGGGACGGACCGCTGGCGGAGTCCCGCAGGAAGGTGTCGGCGAGGCCGGCACGGCGCAGCCGGGACAGCAGCGGGTAGATCGTGCCCTGGCTGGTGGCGAGCATGGGGTACCGGCCGAGCTCCTGCAGCAACTCGACGCCGTAGCGCGGCCCGTCCCGCAGAAGCGCCAGCACGCAGTACTCCAACACGCCCTTGCGCAACTGGGTCGCCACCGGCCCATCGGAAGCAGCGGACGCATCGGAAGAGCCGCCCGGGTTGGTGATGCCAGGTACCATGCATCACAAGGTAGCAGGCTAAGCAAGACAGCGCACGCACTAAGCCGCACACGGGGAAGCCCGGCGCCGACGGCGGCTCACATCGCCTCATCCCGAACGCCAGAAGTCGGCCGACCCGACTTCTGGCGCCCGAGCAGATGCGCCGGGCATCCGGCTTATCTGGAAAGGGAATATGTAGACCGGTCGGCATATTCTCCCGAGTCGGGCGCCCCGCACAGGAAGTCGGCCTGGCCGACTTTTGGTGCAGGCTCGCCCGCCCGATGCCGCCCCGGCGGCCCGGGCACCCACGATATGTAGACCGGTCTGCATATTTTCTGGCGCGCGGGCTGCCGGCCCTCGCATAGGAAGTCGGCCTGGCCGACTTCCTATGCGAGCGGCTGCCTGGGCCGGAAGAATCAGTAGACCGGTCGACATATTTCATCCGAGGGCCTAGCCAGGGTCCGGGTCCCGGCCCGGGCCCCGGGCCTGCCGGCGTCGCTGCTACGCGAGGAGGCGGGCTGGGAGGTACGGGGAGTCGACGTGGATGGTCCAGCCTCGGCGGCGGGCGTGGCAGGCGAGGGCGAGGATTTCGAGGTTGAGTGCGGCGTCGGAGTCGGTGGCGCGGTCGGCGACGGAGTGGTGGTCGCGGTGGGCTTCGAGGGCGTCGACCAGTGCCAGGTTGAAGCTGGTCTCGTCGCCCTCGACCAGCTGGGAGAAGAGGACGACGGGCGGCGGGGCGAACCCCCAGTCCTCGGCCCGCTTGAGGTCGCGCAGGGCCTGTTCGGTGGCCGGGAGCGGGTCGACGCCCCGGAAGTAGTCGTGCAGGGCGACGCGGTAGGAGGCGAACGCGGAGCGGTCGGCGGTGGAGTGGGTGGGGCCCGCGAGGACGATCGGGGCGAGGTCCTCGCGGGCACCGCTGATCAGGGCGAGTTCGAGGGCGAGCTGCCAGTGCCCGGGCCCGGTGTCCTCGCCCCGGGTGGCGGGGTAGCGGACCGTACGGCCGTCGATGGTGACCTCGGCCTCGGTGCCGGGCTCGGCGAGGGCGGTGCGGAACAGCGCGGCGCCCAGCTGGGAGGCCAGGCGCAGGCCGGCGAGCTGGGTGTCGGTGACGTCGGCGGACTGGGATGCGCGGGCCTGGAACAGGAGCGCCTGCTTGCTCAGGGCGCGGGCGAGGCGGGAAACGGTGTGGCGGTCGTCGGGCCCGGGGTTGACGGCCTCCCGGGTGGCCCGCTCGTACAGCGCCTCGCTGTCGGGGTGGATCGGGAGGGCCGGGGTGGGCCGGTCGACGTGGAAGGGCCCGGCGGCGAGCCGGGCGGCGGCCTCGGGGAGCCGGTCGCGGCCGAGCGCGGCGACGCGGGGGCCGGAGGTCGGGAAGCCGGTGATCACGGTGCGCGGCAGGTAGTCGGTGTCGACGGCGGGGAGCCAGCCGTGGGTGCGGTGGGCGAGCGCGGCGAGGGCGAGGGGGAGCAGCGGGAGGAGGCTGCGGGGGAGGGCGCCGCCGGTGCGGTCGAGGAGGGAGTGCAGCCCGGTGTCGAAGGCTTCGCGGTCCTCGGCGGCGAGGGCGCGCAGGGTGTGCAGCGCCAGGGTGGCTTCGCTGTCCCGGTCCTCGATCTGCTCCAGTGCGGTGTCGATGGCGGCGAGCCGCTGTTCGGGGGTGTCGGCGGCGGGTGCGTCCTCGGCGTCTCCGTCGCGGGTGTCGCCGAAGAGGTGCGCCATGAAGCCGTTGGCGAGTTGGGCGGCGGAGTAGCCGCCGCCGGCGGGCATGGCCTGCCAGGTGAAGGCGAAGGCCTCGCCGTGCCGGGAGACCTTGTCGGAGAGGATCGCCAGGCAGAGCGCGTCGAGCCAGTGCTGTGGGAGGACGGTCCTTCGGCGGAAGCCCTCCTCCGCGTCGTCGGGGTCGTAGCTCATCCCGAAGTTGGGGTAGTCGAGGAAGACCTGGAAGCTGTCGTACGAGTAGTACGCGGCGAAGGAGATGGCGCCGGCGGCGGCCTCGGTGGCGTCCTTGAGGACGGCCTTGGCCTCGGGGGTGTCCAGGGCCGGGGACTCGGCGGAGAGTGCGCCGAGGTAGTCGAGGAACTCGTCGGTGATCAGCCGCCATTCGGTGGCGGTCATCAGACCGGCGCGCGAGTAGGAGTGGACCATGCGTCCGATCCGGTTGACGAAGTCCTCGCGGGCCGTCGAAACCGCCGACTGGTCCACCTGGTGACGCTCGATCCGCACAGCTCTGCTCCTCGTTCCCTTGCTTGGCCGCCAGCCTAGGCGCGGGGGCCGACAGCGCCCGGTGTGGGGGCGGTGGAAGGCCGCAGAGTTTCAAACGGTGTTTGAAATGGGTCGTGTTCGCGCTAGTGTCGTGATCGGCAGCAACGGACCCAGTCGGGGGCGAAGCCCTGTATCCGTAGGCCACGGGGGAGTTGACGGTCGCTTCGGCCGGCCGCGCGGATGTCGAGTCCACCGCTGCCGCACCCGACCGTCGTGACCACGAGGGAGAACACATGACGGAAGACCTGAGCCGCGCAGTGTCCAGGGTCGTCGACCAGGAGGTGGCCAAGCTCCTGGAGCGGACGGAGCGGGACGTCGCCCGGACCGTCAACCGCGCGCTGGGCGTGCCCGAGTCGATGCCGGAGACGCCGGCCTTCGACGCCGCCCGCTGGCAGGCCCGCCTCGACGAACTGCTCACCGCGCACCGCATCCACGGCGCCACCCTGGCCGTGCTCGCCGGCGGCGAGATCCACGAACTGGCCTCCGGCATCCTGCACTCGGAGACCGGCGTCGCCGTGACCACCGACTCCGTGTTCCAGATCGGCTCCGTCAGCAAGGGCTACACGGCAGCGATGGTGGTGTTGCTCGCCGAGGCCGGAAAGCTGGACCTCGACGCCCCGGTGGTCGACGTCCTGCCCGAGTTCGCCGTCGCCGACGCCGAGGCGAGTCGGAGCATCACGCCGCGTCAACTCCTCAACCACACCAGCGGAATCGAGGGCGACTACGTCAACGACACCGGCCGCGGGGACGACTGCCTGGCCCGCTACATCGAGGGCGCGCGGAACGTCGGGCTGACCAACCCGCCCGGGGCGACGGTCTCGTACTCCAGCACCGCGTACAACGTCCTCGGTCGGATCGTGGAGGTCGTGACCGGCGGCACCTGGGACGCGGCACTGAAGGAGTTGCTGACCGGCCCGCTCGGCCTGGAGCACACCATGACCCTGCCGGAGGAGGTGCTGCGCTTCCGGGCCGCGATGGGGCACATGGCCGACCCGGGTGAGGAGCCGGTGCCCACCCCGCTGTGGAACATGCTGCCCCGCTCGGCCGGCCCGTACGGCGGGATCTGCGCGACGGCGGCCGATGTCGCCCGGTTCGCCAGGCTGTTCGTGGACGGGGGTCTCGCTCCGGACGGTACGCGGGTGCTGCCGGCGGCGGTGGTCGAGGCGATGCTGAACCGCGAGGTCGAGATGCCGGACCAGTGGTTCCTGGGGGCCCACTGGGGGCTCGGCTGGGGACTGTTCGAGTGGGACGGCGTACGCGGGTTCGGTCACGACGGCAGCACGTTCGGGCAGCTGGCGTACCTGCGGGCGATGCCGGAGAAGGGCGTCGCGGTGGTGCTGCTGACGAACGGCGGGGGAGCGGCGCCCAAGGTGTTCGAGGCGCTGTGCAGGGAGCTGTCGGCGGAGTTCGCGGGCGTGACGATGCCCGGCTTCGAGCCGCCCGCGGAGCCGGTGGCGGTCGAGGTCGGGGAGTTCGTCGGGAGGTACAAGCGCGAGGGCTTCCTGATGACGATCGGGGAGGCGGAGAGCGGTGCGCTCACGCTCACGTACGAGGGGGCCGACGGCCTCGCGGGGACGTTCGACCCGCTGGTGTGGGAGCTGACGGCGGTGTCGCACACGCCGGCGAAGACGGTGTTCGCGGGGCGGAGGAACGAGAAGGACGCGTGGATACCGGTGGTGTTCTACGCGCTGGCGGACGGCAGCCGCTACGTGCACTTCGGCGTCCGGGCGACGGCGAAGGCGGCGTGAGGGAAGGGCGGGCCGTTCGAGGAACGGCCCGCCCGCCCGGTGAGGTCAGACGTCGAACTCCCCGGCACGGATGGCCGAGACGAGGTCACGCCATTCGTCGGTGGTGAGTTGGGCGATGGCCTCGGGCAGAAGACTGCTGCGGACATAGACGGCGTCGGGGCCTATGGCCACCTCCGGGCAGCTTGAGCCATCGGGGCAGGCTTCCGGTCGCTTCCAGCGAAGTGTTTCCATGGCGCTAGATCTCTTTCTTGATGAGCCTGATGGCATCGCGAGACTTGCTCTCGGTGAGAGCCCGCTCCGTCATCTTGTCGATGATGTGACGGTAGTTCTCCATCTGTCGCTGCTCGTGGAGGAACGCAGGACCGCCGACCGCATCGAGCTGGACGGTGTCGAGGCGAGGCACTGGGCCGTTCGCATAGACGATGCCTTGTCCCGCCCCCATGAAGCCGTTGGTGCCGAAGGTGATCACCCGAAGAGTGACGTGGGGCAGCTCCGAGTACTCAAGCAGCTTGTCCATCTGTCGTTTTGCGGCATCACGGCCTCCGAACAGCATTCGCAGGGCCGCTTCATGGACCAACGCCGAGTACGGTTCGCCATCTTCCCGCATCAGGAAGGCGGAACGCTGGACTCGATGCTCTACACGGGCTTCCAGCAGACGTGGCGAGAGCGGCGGGTAGAGATCTCGGAAGATGGACCGTCCGTACTCCTCGGTCTGCATGGCGCCTGGGACGTGCGAGATCTGATAGGTGCGCATTCCCTTGGAGAAGTACTCGACCTCCGCGATGTCCAGGAAGCCGACCGGTACGGAGCCTCGGTACTCCTCCCACCAACCCCTGTGGCGTTCTTCGGCCATGGCCGCGAGTGCTTCTACGAAGGCGTGATCGCTCTCCTGGTATTCGCTGGCGAGCATCCTCACCCGCTCAGCGCTGATCGGGTACTGCCCCTTCTCGATCTGGGTGATCTTCGTTCGGGCAAACCCGAACAGCGCGGCAGCGTCGGCGGTCGTGCGGCCGGCACAGTCGCGCATCTTCCGCAGCTCAGTGCCTACTCGTTCCTGCCTGGCTGACGGGGTGGTTCGTGGTGGCATGCCCCCAAGCATCCATCTCGATCCCGTGAAGGGTCCAGCAATCCATCGATCGAGTGAAGGGCGGGGTAGAAGTACCCCTACATGTACCACCGATGCCCTACAGTCGGTGATGCACCGATCACCGATGCGGGCGTCAGTAACGCTGCCTCGCACCGCAGAGCATCCTGTCCGGACTCGCTCACGGCGACAGCCCGCTCACCTCAATCCCCCCTCATTCCAGGGAGATTCCTGTGCGCAACCTCAACTCCCCCTCCCTCAGCCTCTCCCGCGACGCCCTGCGCGACGGCATGACCCGTGCGGGCTGGCCGCCCTCCTCCATCGCGGACGCCGAACTCGCCATGGTCGAGCTGATCGTCAACGCGTGGCGCCATGCGAACACGACCTCCCCGGTCGTCCTCATCCTCTTCCTCGCCAACACCCTCCGGGTCACCGTCTCCGACCGCGGCCCGGACCTCCCGGAGCAGCAGCCCCTCTCCGTCCTCGCCGAGGCCGGCCGCGGCCTCCAACTCGTCGCCGGCCTCACCCACCGATGGGGCGTCGACCCCCAGCACCTCGGCAAGACCGTCTGGTTCGAACTGGACGGTGCCGCGTGAGCGCCCACCACCCGCTCCACCCCGCCGACCCGGCCCTGCTCCACCTCACCATCCGCCAGCTCTCCGAGCTGATCATCGAACTCCGCACCGAGGGGCGCGAGTTCGGCCTCCTCTGGCCCTCCGCCGCCCCGGGCGAGACCAACCTCCACGGCCTGCGCCTCATCAACCTCGGCAACATCCCGGCCAGCACCCTGATCAACCTCCTCGCGCTCCTCCGCGAGTACAAGCGCAACCGGGACACCCACCACCGATGCTCGGACTGCTGACCCTCAACCTCGCGGCTGCTCTCCTCGGCGCCCTCTGCGAAGTCCGCACTCGCCACCTCCGCACCGCCACCCTCGCCTGACCGCACAACGGGCCCCCGCGCACCGTCTCCCGGAACGGCGTCGAAGCCGCCCATCGGTGGTGGCCCGCCGATGACCGCCCCGGGCCCACACGACTGGGCCTGACCGTCATGCCGGACGGTCACTGGGCGTGGCTCGACGACCCGGCCGACTGCTGGCGCATGCCCTGACGGCAGGCCCGCCGCACAGGAAGTCGGATCGGCCGACTTCCTGTGCGGCGGGCCTCGGCTCCGTAGTCGCCGGCCGAGTGGCAGCCGGAGCCCCGTCTGTTCGACCCGCCCGCCCGGCTTCCGGGTGGGCGGGTCCTGCCGTGGGCAGGTGCTATCCGCCTACCGGAACGCGGGCAGGTTGCGCTCGACCCAGGCCCGGAACGGTGCGGCCGGGCGCCGCAGCACCGTCTCCACGTCGGCGCTGACCGCCACTTCGGTGGGGAGCGGGGCACCGAGGATGCCGAAGGTGCCGGTGGCGACCTCCGCCGGCATGAACTGCGCGAGGTGGCCGTGGGCCTGCTCGCGGGACAGCTCCACGAAGACCAGCTCCTCGCCCAGGGCCTCGGCGAGCACCGCGGCCTGTTCGCGCGGGCTGATCGGCTCGGGCCCGGTCAGCTCGTACGCACGGCCCGCGTGTCCGTCCTCGCGCAGTACGGCCGCCGCGACCGCCGCGATGTCCGCCGGGTCGACGACGGGCAGGGCCACGTCGCCGAACGGGGCGAAGACCGTGCGCTTGGTGCGGACCGTCTCGGCCCAGGCGAAGGCGTTGGAGGCGAAGCCGCCGGGTCGCAGGATGGTGGTTTCCAGTCCGGACGTGCGGACGGCCGCCTCGAACGCGCGCAGCCGGGCGTGCGACGGGGCGTCCGGCCTGGTGGCGCTGATCTGCGAGGACACCAGGACGATCCGTTCGACGCCACCGGCGTCCGCGACGGCTTCCAGCAGGGCGTCCGGGCTCTCGCCCCGGGTGTTGAGCTCGCCGCCCAGCAGAAGGAACAGCGCCCGGGCCCCGTCGAGGGCGGGTCGCAGGCTCGCGGCGTCGCCGACGTCCCCCTGGGCCCATCGGACCCCGGCGGCGCCGGGCTGCGCGGGCCGGGCCTGCCGCGACACCGCAACCACCTCTTCGCCCTGTGCGGCCAGCAGCTCCACCAGTGTCCGTCCGATGTTTCCGGTGGCGCCCGTCACTGTGATCATCGCGATCCCCTCCCATGGTCCCGTGAGAACAACTGAGTTAGTTGGCTGACTCAGATGGACCGTAGCACGCACCCACCGGCGGTTGTCTATAGTCAGTCGGGTGACTGACTCAGTGGATCGGCGGGTACGCGCCTCGCAGAAGCGCCGACGGCTCTCGGCCGCCGCGGCCCGTGTCCTGCACGAGCAGGGGGTCGAGCGAACGACCCTCGCCGACATCGCGCGCGAGGCTGACGTCCCCGTCGGGAACGTCTACTACTACTTCAAGACCAAGGACGAGCTGGTCCGCGCCGCGCTCTCCGAACACGGCGCTTACCTGGACGAACTCACGGGCGGACTGGAGCAGTTGGCCGATCCGCGGGACCGCCTCAAGGCACTGGTCCAGGCCTGGATCGACCAGCGCGACCTCGCCGCCCGGTTCGGCTGCCCGACCGGCACCCTCGCCGTCGAGCTCGACAAGCGCGCCGACGGGGACCTCGACGTGGAGGCAGGTGCGATGCTCCGGCGGCTGCTCGACTGGGCCGCAGGCCAGTTCCGCGAGCTGGGCCTGCCCGACCCGGACGGCCTGGCCCTCACCCTCGTCGCCGGGTACCAGGGCATGTCCCTCCTGGCCAACGCCCTGCGCGACCCGGACGTCATGACCCGCGAGGGTGCCCGCCTGCTGCGCTGGCTCGACTCGCTGGAGGCTGTGGACCCGGCCTAGCAGCCATCTCGTTCGTCGTCTGGTTTCGGTGTTCAGCAGCCCGCTGATCCGTGCGATGCGGACGGCTGAGCTTGCGGGTCTCACCGGTGTCCAGCCCGACCCGGACCTGGTGGAGTGGGACTACGGCGGCTACGAGGGCCTGACCGCCGAGCAGATCCAGGAGTCCAGGCCGGGTTGGGACCTTTGGCGGGACGGCGTCGTTGCCGGCGGTACCGACCGTCCTGGTGAGCAGCTCCAGCAGGTCGCCGCGCGTACGGATGCGGTGCTGGACCGCATCCGGCCGTTGCTCGGCGAGGGCGATGTCGCCGTGGTCGCTCACGGCCATCTGGCGCGTGTGCTCACCGTGCGGTGGCTCGGGCTCGATGCGTCCGCAGCCTGCCTGCTCGGCCATCCGCATCCGGGCACGCTCAGCTTCCTGGCCGTCGAGCACGGGCAGCCCGTCATCTCGGCCTGGAACGTCCCGTAGCGGCAGACCGTCGTCACGTCCGCCGCGGCCCCGCCCGCCGCCTGCCGGAAGTCCGCCGTCTACCGGAAGCCCGTCTACCGGAAGTCCGCCGCGTGATCCCGCACCCAGCTGCGGAAGTCGCGCGGCGGACGGCCGAGCACCCGCTCCACCGTGTCGGTCACCCGCTCCGGCTCGCGAGTGAAGGACTCCCACGCCCGTAGCCGGGACTCCACGAACCCCGCGTTGCCCCAGGCCGCCGTCAGCTGCTCACGGGCCGTCTCCGGCGCCAGCTCCTCCCACCGCACCGCGACGCCCAGCTCCTCGCCGATGATCCGGGCCAGCTCGGCGTGCGCCAGCGACTCCGGCCCGGTGACCACGTACCGGGCGCCGTCGTGCCCGTCCTCGGTGAGAGCCCGCACAGCGACGTCCGCGATGTCCCGCTCGTGCACCAGCGACCGGCGCGCCTGCCCGTACGGCCAGCGGACCACGCCCTCCCGCACCTGGTCGGCCCAGGCGAGCAGGTTGCCCGCGAAGTCGATCGCCCGGACGAAGGTCCAGCTCAGGCCCGACCGCCGGATCAGCCGCTCGATCTCCTGGTGGAAGATCACCGCCGGCTCGTCGTCCGCGAGATCGGGCACATCCGCCGACAGGTAGACGACGCGCTTCGCGTGCCGGGCGATCGACTCCACCACCCGGGGCTGTACCGGCAGCCCGGGCCACATCAGGTAGACCGCCTCCACCCCGCCGGCCAGCGCCGGCTCCAGGCTCTCCGGCACCGCCAGATCACCCCGTACGGCCTCAACCCCCGCGGGCAGCACCGACCTTGCCGGATCCCGCACCAACGCCCTTACCTCATGGCCTCCTTCGGTCAACGAGGCCACCACGTGCCTGCCCACACTGCCGTTCGCGCCGATCACCAGAACCTTGGTCACGCCCGCCCCAACGCCGCCCGGCCCGGCGGTATGCCCGGCCACCGACGTGAGCCCGTACGGTGCGTGGACGGGCCGTGGCGCTAGGCTCGCCGGATGTCCGACGAACCCCTGCAGCTCGCCGTCCTGGGAAGCGCGACGCCCTACCCGAGCGCCGACAACCCCTGCTCCGGTTACCTGGTGTCCGGCGGTGGCGCCCGCGTGTGGGTGGACGCCGGCACCGGCACCCTGGGCCCGCTGCAACGCCACGCCCGGCTGGACGAGTTGGACGCGATCTGGATCTCGCACCTGCACGCCGACCACTGCGCCGACCTGCTCACCGCCTACTACGGCGCCCTCTACGCGGACGTCCGGCTCGCGGCGCCGATCCCGCTCTACGGCCCGCCCGGCACGGCGGACCGGCTGGCGGACTTCCTGACCAACACGGCGCGGCGCAGTCCGGTCGAATCCGCCTTCGCCGTCACCGAGTTGGCCGACGGCCACCGGGTGCACATCGGCCCGCTCGGGCTGACCAGCCGGGCGGTGGACCACGGCATGCCGGCCTTCGCCCTCCGGGTGGAGGCCGGCGGCCGCTCGCTCGTCTACTCCGGTGACACCGCCCCGTGTGCCGCCCTCACCGAACTGGCCGAGGGCTGCGACCTGTTGCTCTGCGAGGCGGAGAGTCCGACCCCGGAGGCCGAGTCGGGGAGCGGGCCCGTGCACCACACCCCCGAGCAGGCCGGTGCCACCGCCACCGTGGCCCGCGCCGCCCGGCTGCTGGTCACCCACGTGGGCCGCGCCATGGCTCCGGCCGAGGCCGTCGCCCGCGCGGGGACCCGCTTCGCCGGTCCGGTCGCCCACGCGGACCCGGGCGCGACCTTCACGGTCTGACGCCCGGCCCGCGCTCACCTCGGGCGGCTCAACCGCCCACCCGCACCACGTACTTCCCGGTCGCCCGCCCGTTCTCCATGGCGTCGTGGGCGGCCGGGACGGCGGCCAGGTCGGGCAGTTCGGTGACCGGGAGCTGCAGGTCGGCGCCGTCGTCGGCGAGCAGGTCGAGGACCCGGCGGATGGCGCGGGCCACGCGCTCGGGGGCGGTGGCGGCCAGGCCGCGGTGGCTGAAGCCGGTGACGGTGAGGTTGCCGGCCATCAGGCGGGCGAGCGGGGGCAGGTCGGCGATGGCACCGCCGCCCGCGTTGCCGAACAGGACGATCCGGGCGCCGGGTGCCGCCACGGCGAGGTCGAGGTCGAGGGCCGCGGTGCCCAGCGGGTCGAGCACGAGGTCGACGCCGCGGCCGTCGGTGGCGGCCCGGACGGCCTCGACCAGGGCGTCGGAAGGCGCTTCGGCCAGGGCCTCGGACGATGCCTCGCCGCGGGCGAAGGCGTGGTCGTACCCGGCGGCGATCGCGGCCGCCGTCTTCTCCGGTCGGCCGACCGTTCCGATCAGCCGGCCGCCGCCGATCAGCGGGACGAGCTGGGCGACGGCGGTGCCGATGCCGCCGCCCGCCGAGTGCACCAGAACGGTGTCGCCCGCGGTGAAGCGGCCGGCGTCGGTCAGCAGCAGGACCGCGGTGGCCAGGCCCAGCGGGACGGCCGCGGCCTCGCGCAGGCCCACCCCGTCCGGGAGCGGCACGGTGAGCGCGGCCTCGGCGACCACCGTCTCGGCGAGTCCGGCGCCGACCGGTGCGGCCACCACCCGGTCGCCCACGGCCAGGCCGGTCACGCCCTCGCCGAGCTCCCGGACCGTTCCGGCCACCTCCTTGCCGGGCAGGTACGGCCATGCGGTGCTGTACGCGGCGTCACCGCGGCGGGTCATCACGTCCACGAAGTTCAGTCCCGCGTAGGCGACGTCGATCGCCACCTGGCCGGGCCCGGGGCGCGGTGCCTCGACCTCCCGTACCTGCGAGTTCTCGGCTCCACCGGGTGCGGTCATCACCAGTGCGCGCATGTCGGTCCCCCTGAGCTACGATGTTCGACGAAATACGAAGTAGGTGCGGACACAGTGGTACCACGCCGTTTCCATGGATGTCGAACATCGCAGATCAGGGAGGTTTGAGCATGCCCCGCAGCACCCGTCGCCGACCGGCTCTCGCCCACCCCGCGACCGAGGAGATCGACCTCCTCGATGTCCTGCACGCCCTCTCCGACCCCACCCGGATGACCATCGTCCGCGTCCTGCGCTCCGAACCCGAGCGCGCCTGCGGCACCTTCCCGGTGGACGTCGCGCCCTCCACCCTCAGTCACCACTTCAAGGTGCTGCGCGAGTCCGGCCTGATCACCCAGCGCGAGGAGGCCAACCGCCGCTTCTCCGCCCTGCGCACGGTCGACCTGGAGCGGCGCTTCCCCGGCCTCCTCGACACCGTCCTCGCCGCCCACGCCCGCACCCACACCGGGGCCGAGAGCCGGGGCGCCGGCGACGAGGAGGGCTGACCGGCGCTCAGTGCCGCCGCCAGACCGCCCAGTTCTGCCCGGCGTCGGCCCGCTCGACGGACCAGTCGGCGGGGTGGTCGGGCCAGTAGGCCTCCGGCGGCTGTCCGGCCCCGGGCAGCGGGGTGACCAGGACGTTCGCCTCCGCCGGGACGGGCTGCCAGCGGGGGTCGCGGTACCAGATCCGGCCCCGGTAGACCTCGAAGGCCTGGGCGGCGCGCAGCGCCCAGTCGATGTCCCAGGCGAACACCACGTTGTCGTCCCCGCCGATCCCGGCGGCGCGGGTGAAGCCGGTGGCCAGGCCCGCGCGCCACTTCGCGTGCGGCTGGGCGACCTGGGTGGTGATCGTCGCGGTCGCGAAGGCGGCGAACATCGCCAGCGAGAGGCCGATCGCCGGCAGCACCCGACGTCCTCCGGAGGTCCGCACCAGGACCACCGCGCCGAGGAGGACCAGGGCGGCGGCGGTGGACCGGAGCATGCTGAGCCGGCCCCAGTCGGCGGCCAGGAACGAGACGTCCGGCATGCACCAGGGGATGAAGAGTCCGGTGCGCAGCTGCGAACCGGCCGACCGGACCACCGTTTCGGCGAGCAGCAGGGTCAGTCCGGCCGCTGCCGCCGTCGCCCGGCCCAGGGCGGGGCGCCCGCAGCGGGCGAGCACCGCGACGCCCGTCACGAAGGCCGCCGGCACGAGGTAGGAGGTGTAGCGGGCGTACACCCAGTCGTCGATCCGGCCGCCGGGCGGCAGGGCGGCGGCGGAGGCCAGGGCGGTGCCGACCAGCAGCGCCACCAGCACCCCGCCGGTGATCCGGTACGCGGGCGGGAAGCGGCGGCGGGCCACGGCGACCAGGCAGGCGACGACGGCCAGTCCGCCGATGCCCCAGGTGGAGACGGTGAAGTACCAGAGCTGGCCGGCGGTCCGGGTGAGGGTTCGTCCGGCCGCCTCCGGGTCGGTCAGGCCGTCCCACAGGTATCCGCCGACATCGCTGTTGTCGACGGTGAACTGCGCGTGCAGCCATGACGCCAGCAGTCGGGCGCCGAGTACGCCCAGGCCGAGTCCGGCGATCCCGGCGGCCGTGGCCCGCCACGGCGCGAGGCGCAGCAGCAGGACGCCGAGGAAGGCGACGGCGGTCAGGGCGACCACCACGCCGCCGCGGTCGTGCACGGCCATCGCGTAACCGGCGGACCCGCCCGCCCCGAGGGCGTGCCAGGCGCGCCGGCGCAGCGTGCCGTCGGCGAGCCAGCCGTGCAGGCAGAGCAGCCAGGCCAGGATCAGGACGGGCAGGACGGCGTCGGTCAGCACGAACTGCGAGTAGAAGACCAGGGGTGGCAGCAGGGCGGTCGCGGCGCCGAAGACGTAGGCGAGTGCCCGGCCCAGGCCGAGGCGGCGCAGGGCGACGTAGGCGAGCGGCAGGGCCAGCGCGTTGACGGCGGCGTTGATACCCATGATCAGGTGGTACGCGGTCGTCGGGTCGTCGGCCAGGCGTAGCGCGGGGGAGATCAGCAGGGGGTAGCCGCCCGGTATGACCACGCCGACGGGGATCTCGGTGGCGGGGCGGCCGGCGAGGACGCGGGTCAGGGCGAGGTAGGAGTCCTCGTCGGGGTGGACGGACGGGAAGCTCATGTGCCGGACGAGGACGAGCCGGAACAGCAGTTCGGCGAGGTAGCCGGCGAGCAGGACGAGCCCGGGCCGGGCGGCGGCGGACCGCATGACCGCGGACTGGATGGCCGAGGACCGGACGGCAGCGAGCCGGGTGGTGGCGGGCCGGAGCGGGCTCGGCCGGGGTGTGGTGGCTGGCGGCATGGGCGCGCCCCCTTCTGTTCTGTCGGACGACTGTATATGTCGTTGGACTGAATATGTAGTCCGACTGGTTCCACAGGAGGGGGCGATCCCCACGGGCCGGCCCGAGGCCGCGTCAGCGCGCCCGGTGCCGGCGGTGGTAGGACGCCGTGACCGCCGCCAGCAGCGGCGCCCAGGCGACGGCGGGCAGGTAGAGGAAGCCGACCAGGAAGTGGCCGAGCGGGGTCATGCCCGTGCCCGGCATCGCCCACCACCCGGCGAAGGGCGTCCACAGCAGGCCCAGCCCAGCAGCGCCGCAGGAGGCCGCGAGGACCACCGCCCGCGGGTTGACGGGGCGTCCGCCGACGAACGGGACCCAGTGCGGGGGCACCGTCCCCCAGGGGCGGACCAGCCCGAGGGTGAGCAGGGCCAGCGCCTCGGTGAACAGGCTCAGGAAGACCGGCCACACCGCACCCCACCCGCTGAGGCCCATCGCCTGGTAGCCCGCGTCGGTGTACCCGCCGTGCCAGCCCGCGACCAGCCCGAGCCGCCACAGCCCGGCCGGCAGCGCAGTGACGGCCGCGACGTGGGCGGCGCGCACGGCCCAGCGGGGCGGGGCGGGGACGGCGGCGGGACCGGCAGTGAGGGTGGCGGTGAGGGCGGTGGAGGTGGCTGCGACGGGCTGAGTCATCGTCATGCCCTCACCCTCCCGCGCGGCCCGGACCGCCGCGTCCACCCGGCGGCGGGCCCCGCCCGGGATCCTCCCCCGGGCGGGGGAGGGGCGTCTCACCCCTCGGCGGCGAGGCTCGGCGCCCGGGCCGCAGTTCAGCGCAGGCGCGAGGAGGACAGGATCGACGCCAGGTGCGCGACCACCATGCCCCAGGTGATCACCGTGATCCCCGCGAGCGTCGCCCGCGTCGCGTCCAGGTTGCCGAGCCCGGCGTCCACCGCGGCCGCAGCCAGCAGCACCAGCGAGGCCTCGATGCCGTTGGTCACCCGGTGGATCTTGAAGATCGACGCCAGCCGGCGGGCCGTCGCGATGCCCTGGGAGCGCGGCTGCGTCGACTCCTCGTCCGCCGGCGGCCGGCCGCTGCGGGCCCGGGCCACGTCCACCAGGTCCGTCGAGGCCTTGAGCAGCACCACGCCCAGCGCCGCCGCCAGGCCCGCCGACACCCACAGCTCCGAGCCGCCGCGCGCCGCCCGGACGCCCGCGCCGATCATCAGGGCGGCGTCCGCCAGGTAGGCCCCGAGCCGGTCCACGTACACCCCGGCCATGCTGAACTGGCGCTTCCAGCGCGCCACTTCGCCGTCCACGCAGTCGAAGAGCAGGAACAGCTGGAACAGGACGGCCGCCAGCACCGCGCCGGTCGGTCCCGGGATCAGCAGGGCCGCGCCACCGCCGACCCCGCACACCACCATCACCCAGGTGAGGGTGTTCGGCGACACCGACGTCCGGACCAACTGCCGGGTGGTCCGCAGTGAGATCCGCCGCATGTACAGCCGGCCCGCCCAGTGCTCACCGTTGCGGCTCTGCAGCTTGGCCTGCGGCTGGCACACCTCGCGCAGCTCGGCGAGCGCCGGAGCAGCCACCATGACGACATCCCTCCACCTGTCCGTGACGATCACCACAGGCTACGGCCTCCGGAAAACGCCCCGACCAGGCGGTACGCCCCGCAGGCGGGCGAGGAGGCGGGCGAGGAGGCGGGCGAGGAGGCGGGCGAGGAAGCGGGCGAGGAGGCGGGCGAGGAGGCGGGCGAGGAGGCGGGCGAAAACCGGTGGGCCGGCCGACCGGCCCCGGGCTAGGCTGCGCGGGTTCGCCGGAACCATACGCCCGGGCCCGATCACCCGTTCCCGCAAGCCCGTTGACGAGGTCCCGGAGCAGAACGAGGAGTTGTTGATCCATGGAGAGCACGGACGGCTCGCCGCAGAACCCCGACCTGGCCCGACTGCTGGACCGCCACCGGCCGCAGGGCCCGGTGGAGACCGCCGACCACCAGCGGGCCCGCCGCCTCGCCGACGTCACCGACCCGGCCGTCGCCTGGTCCCGCAGCACCTTCCCCCTCCACTTCACCGCCTCCGCGCTGATCGTCCACCCGCCGACCCGCCGCGTCCTGTTGCGCTGGCACGTCCGCCAGCAGGCCTGGCTGCACGTCGGCGGCCACGGCGACCCGGGGGAGACCCTGCCACTGGACATCGCCCTGCGCGAGGGCCGGGAGGAGACCGGTCTGACCGACCTCACCCCGTGGCCCGACGCCGCCCTGGTCCACCTCGCCGTGGTCCCCGTCCCGGCCTCGCCCGTCGAACCCGCCCACGAGCACGCCGACCTGCGCTTCCTCCTGGCGACCGGGACCCCGGACCGGGCCCGGCCGGAGAACCCGGCCTCCCCGCTGGAGTGGCTCACCGTCGAGGAGGCCAGGCAGCGCACCACCGAGGAGAACCTCCGCCAGACCCTCGACCGCGCGGCCCGCCTGCTCCCGCCCGCCTGAGCCCGCCCACCTGACCCCACCGGCCCGACGCACGTCCCCCTGGAGACCCACCGTGCACACCGACCAGATCCTCGTCTTCGACGCCGACGACACCCTCTGGGAGAACAACGTCCTCTTCGAGCGGGCCATCGACGGCTTCCTCGACTGGGTCGCCACCCCCGCCGAGCGGGACCGCACCCGCGCCGTCCTGGACGCGATCGAGGCCGCCAACTCCGCAGCCCTCGGCTACGGCGCCGCCGTCTTCCGGCAGAGCCTCGCCGACTGCCTGCAGCAGCTCAACGGCGGCCGCACCCCCACGTCCGCCGAGCAGGCCCGGATCGACGACCTGCTCACCCCGCTGAACAGCCGGCAGGTCGAGCTGATCCCCGGCGTCGCCGCCACCCTCGCCGCCCTCGCCGACCGCCACCACCTGCTGCTGCTCACCAAGGGCGACCAGGACGAACAGCGGCGCAAGGTGGCGGAGTCCACGATCGACCACCACTTCCGGGGCGTCCACATCGTGGCCGAGAAGTCCGTCGACACCTACCGGCAGCTGACCGCCGAGCTCGGCCTCGCCCCGGACCGGACCTGGATGATCGGCAACTCGCCCAAGTCCGACATCGCCCCGCCCGCCGGGCCGGCCTGCGCACCGTCTTCATCCCGCACGAGCACACCTGGGTGCTGGAGCACCAGGACCTGGGCCCGGACGAGGCGACGCTGCAGCTCGGAGCCTTCCCCGAGCTGCTGCGCCACTTCTGAGCGGCGTCCCGACCGGCGCTCAGGCCGCGAGCACGGCCGCCGGCACCGGCGTCCCGTCCCGGTACAGCCAGGCCCGCTCCGCGGCCGACCAGACGCTCGTCGTCAGCAGGTACAGCGCGGCGGCCACCGGCACCAGCAGCGCGAACAGCACCGACGCGAACGACAGGTACGGCAGCAGCGCCGCCCCCGGCTGCGGGGTGGGCTGCGCCGCCGCCGCACGCCGGGCCCGGCGGTAGTTGACGTACCCGACCGCCGCCAGCCCGGCGTACAGCAGGCCGAACACCGCGAACTGGCCGACGCCGTGCGCGCCCGTGACGTGCAGGCCCAGCGGCACGCCGAACAGGGTGTGGTCGAGCAGGTCGTTCGGCGTCGTGAACAGCCGGTACATCACCGAGAAGAACGGGATCTGCACCAGCATCGGCAGGCAGCCCGCGGCCGGCGACACCTGCTCCTTCCGGTACAGCTCGGCCATCGCCTCCCGCAGCTTCTCCGGCCGGCCCTTGTACTTGGTGTTCAGGGCGGCGACCTTCGGCGCGAGCTCGGCCCGCGCCTTCTCCCCGCGCGCCGCCGCCCGCGCCAGCGGGTGCAGCGAGAGCCGTACGGCGACGGTGAACAGCACGATCGCCAGCGCGGTCGGCAGGACGTGGGCGAGGGCGGCGACGGCGGCGTGCGCGGCGGCGACGGCCGGGTCGAGAACGGCGAGAACGGACATGGTGAAGCGAGCCCTCCGGGGTCTCAGGACATGAGTGATCGGCGGAGGACGGCCGCGAAGACGCGAAGAGCCGTGGTACGGCGAGGGGTTACGCGGCCGCCAGGGCCGCCCCGGGCGCCCTGGGGCGTCGCCGGCCCCGGGCATCCGGATCACGCTGCGGAAGGAACGCCGTACGGAACGCCCGGCGTCGCAGCACCCCGCTGCGCACCGCCGCGGGCGCCCGCGCCCCCAGGAGTCGGGCCCCGGCCAGTGCCCCGGCGACCGCTCCGGCCACCAGTGCCACGGCCGCGACGGCGGCAACGGACGCCAGCGTCCCGTTGTCGGCCGCCAGGCCCCCGGTCAGCACCCGGAGCAGCCCGAGCAACATCGCGACAACAGCCATGGCCCTGCTCCTCCTTCGGTGTTCCGCGGGTCCGGACGTACAAGCAGGACGATCGTACGGCCTCCCGGGTTCCCGCTCCGCACCGGATGTGCCGGGCAGGTGCTGCAAGTCCGGAAGGTGCTGCGAGAGCCGTAGCCATCGGTGCTACGCGGAGCTACCGTGGAGGGATGAGGACGATTACCCAGCGGGAGTTCCGGAACAACTCCGCCGCGGTGATGGACGCGGTGGAGGCGGGGGAGACCTTCCACATCACCAGGAACGGGGTCGAGGTCGCGGAGCTGCGGCCGGTGTCCGGGCGCCGACGGCTCACCGCGGAGGAGCTGGTGGCGCGGCACGTGAAGCTGCCGCGGGTGGACTACCAGCAGATGCGCAAGGAGGCCGAGGAGGACTTCGGGCCCGAGGAGCTGGTGGGGGACGAGGGCGACGACCCGTTCGAGCGGCGGCGTGGCTGAGCGCCGGCGGTCGCCACGGCGGCGGCCGGCCGGGGTGCTGGACACCTGCGTCTACATCGACCTGGCGCTGCTCAGCCCGGCCGACCTGCCGGCCGTGCCGGAGCTGACCGCGATCACCTTCGCCGAACTGCAGCAGGGCGTCTCGATGGCCCGGGACCCGGCGAGCCGGGCCGCCCGGCTGGAGGTGCTGGGCGCGGCGATGGCCGATTTCGACCCGCTGCCCTTCGACGCGGCCGCCGCCGCCCGCTACGGGACACTGGTCACCCTCACCATCGCCGCCGGTCGCCAGCCGCGCCCGCGCCGGATCGACCTGATGATCGCCGCCGTCGCCTCCGCCCACGGGCTGCCGCTGTACACCCGCAACGTGGCGGACTTCCGCGGACTGGGCTCGGCGGTGGAGGTCATCGGGATCTGAGCGCCGCCGGTGCCGGGCCGTCGGCCCGGGCGGCGCTCGGTGGGACGGTCGTCAGCCCAGGTGACCGTCAGCCCGGGGAGCCGTCAGCCCGGGGAGCCGTCAGCCCAGGCGGACCGTCGTTCCCGTGGCGGCGGAGGTGCGGGCGGCCTCCAGGACCGTGAGGGTGGCCACCGCGTCGCGCGGGTCGACCGGGGGCGGGGTGCCGGGGGCGGCCAGGGCGGCGGCGATGCCCGCGTAGTAGGCGGGGTAGTCGCCCGGGTCGGTCGGGAGCGGGACCGCCGACTCGTCGGTGCCGAGGGTGCCGTACTGGGCGGGCAGGTCGGCGCCCCAGGGGCGGGCGCCGTCCGGGCGCAGGCCCGCCCGCAGGTCGGCCTCCTGCGGGTCCATGCCGGGCTTGACGTAGCCGGCAGCGTCGCCGAGCACCCGCAGCCGGGGGCCGATCAGCGGGGTGATGGCACTGGTCCACAGGTGCGAGCGGGTGCCGGAGGCGTGGGTGAGGGCGAGGAAGGCGTCGTCGTCCACGACCGCCCCGTCGCGCCGCACGTCGATCTCCGCGTACACCGTCTCGACCGGTCCGAACAGCGTGAGCGCCTGGTCGACCAGGTGGCTGCCCAGGTCGTACAGCGTGCCGCCGACCTCGGCCGGGTCGGCCAGTTCGCGCCAGCCGGCCTTGGGCTTGGGGCGGAAGCGCTCGAAGCGGGACTCGAAGCGGTGCACCCGGCCGAGCGCGCCGCCGCGCACCAGCCGGCCGGCGGTGAGGAAGTCGCCGTCCCAGCGCCGGTTCTGGAACACGGAGAGCAGGACGCCCCGCTCCTCCGCGAGCCGGCACAGCTCCAGCGCCTGGGCGGTGGTGGCGGCCAGCGGCTTGTCCACCACGGTGGCCAGGCCGGCCCGCAGGGCGGCGCGGGCGAGCGGGGCGTGGGTGCGGTTCGGCGAGGCGATGACGACCAGGTCGAGCGCGTCCGGGTCGGCGAGCAGCTGTTCGGGGGTGTCGACGGCCCGGGCGTCGGGGTGCTCCTGCGCCAGCTGCGCGCGCCGCTCGGGGTTGGCGGTGACCACGGCGTCCAGCCGCAGCCCCGGCGTGGTCGCGATCAGCGGCGCGTGGAACGCGGAACCGGCCAGGCCGTAGCCGATCAGGCCGACGCGGAACGGGCGGTCGGGCCGGGGGCGGGAGGTCGTCTGCGGGGTCATGCGGCCTACTCAATCACGACCCGACCGGTTGCTCCCGTTGCTCCTGTTGCTCCCGGTTTCGCCCGGGCCGCCCGGGGCAGCCGACCGGTGGCGCCAGGGCGGCCGGTCGGTGGCCGGTCGGTGGCCGGCGCCGTACCGGTGGGCGGAACGCACTGCCGTCGGCCATGTGTGCGGATTAGGCTGTGCCGCGTCAGGGCCCTCGCATCACGCAAGACGTTGCAACACTCCGGGAGACACGCACGTGGCAGACCGCAAGCCCATCGAGTCCTGGCTGACCGACATGGACGGCGTCCTCATCCACGAGGGCACGCCGATCCCCGGGGCGGAGGAGTTCCTGCGCAGGCTGCGGGAGTCCGGCAAGCCCTTCCTCGTCCTCACCAACAACTCCATCTACACCCCGCGCGACCTCAGCGCCCGCCTGGCCGGCATGGGCCTGGAGGTGCCCGAGGAGTGCATCTGGACCTCCGCCCTGGCCACCGCCAAGTTCCTCAAGAGCCAGCGCCCCAACGGCACCGCGTACGTGATCGGCGAGGCGGGCCTCACCACCGCGCTCTACCAGGCCGGCTACGTGCTGACCGACAACAACCCCGACTACGTGGTCCTCGGCGAGACCCGCACCTACTCCTTCGAGGCGCTGACCAAGGCGATCCGCCTGATCAACCAGGGCGCCCGGTTCATCTGCACCAACCCGGACGAGACCGGCCCCTCCACCGAGGGCGTGCTGCCGGCCACCGGCTCGGTCGCGGCCCTGATCACCAAGGCGACCGGCGTCGACCCGTACTTCGTCGGCAAGCCCAATCCGCTGATGATGCGCGAGGCACTGAACACCGCCGGCGCCCACTCCGAGA
Source organism: Streptomyces sp. 1331.2 (assembly GCF_900199205.1). NCBI lineage: Bacteria > Bacillati > Actinomycetota > Actinomycetes > Kitasatosporales > Streptomycetaceae > Streptomyces > Streptomyces sp. 1331.2. The sequence goes on from NZ_OBMJ01000001.1 coordinate 4,837,408, forward strand.
CCGCCGTGATGATCGGCGACCGGATGGACACCGACATCGTCGCGGGCATGGAGGCCGGCATGGAGACCATCCTGGTGCTCACCGGCCTGACCTCGGCCGGCGACGTGGAGCGCTTCCCGTACCGGCCGACCCGCGTGGTCAAGTCGATCGCGGACCTGATCGAGCTGGTCTAGCCTCTGCGGTGTTGTCGTGGGCCCCGTTCCGGCCGGTCGCCGGGGCGGGGCCCGCTTCGTACGTGTGGGTTCGTACGTGTGGTTCCTGCTCGTGGTTCGTGCTCGTGGTTCGTAGGTGCGGGGGAGGCGTGGGCGGATGAGTACGCCGGCGGAAGCGGAAGACGTCGGGGAGAAGCGGGTCACCTGGGCGGAGCTGTACTTCGACCTGGTCTTCGTCCTCGCCATCACCCAGGTCTCCGGGCTGCTGCACCACCACCACGACGCGACCGGCCTGGTCCGGGCGCTGGTGGTGTTCGTCCCGGTGTACTGGTGCTGGGTCGGCACCACCGTGCAGGCCAACATCCGGGACGTGGACAACCCGCGGGACCGCCTGGGCATCCTGCTGGTCGGGCTGGCCGGCCTGTTCATGGCCCTGGCGATCCCGGGCGCGTACGGCGGGCGGGGCGTGCTGCTCGGCGCCGCGTACTGGCTGGCCCGGGTGGTACTGCTGCTCCTGCTGGTCCGCATCCCGGGCGTCTGGCGCGGCCCGTACGGGGTGGGCGTGCTGGTCAGCGGACCGCTGCTGGTGGCGGGCGGACTGCTGCCGGACGGGCCGCGGCTCGCACTGTGGGCGGCGGCCGCCCTCGGCGACCTGGCCGCGCCGACGGTGTTCCGGCGGCGGCTGGCCAAGGTCGCCTACCACCCGGCGCACATGCCGGAGCGGTTCGCGCTGTTCCTGCTGGTGGCGCTCGGCGAGTCGATCGTCGGGATCGGCGGCACGGCCGCCTCGGCCCGGCTGGACGCGGCCGAACTAGCCGCCGTGGCAGCTGCGTTCACCATCTCGGCAAGCCTGTGGTGGCAGTACTTCGTGTACGCGGCGGACGCGATGCGGCACGCCGTGGTGACCGCCGACTCGCGCCGGGACGTGGTCCGGCGGATCTTCCAGTACGGGCACCTGGCGCTGGTCGCCGGCGTGATCGGGGTGGCGGTCGGCTTCGGGGAGACCGTCGCCGACCCGTGGCGGGCGCTCGGCCCGGGCGCGGTGGCGCTGCTGTACGGCGGGTGCGCGCTGTACCTGCTGACCTTCGGGTACACGCGCTGGATGATGTTCCGCCAGGTCGCGACGACCCGGATCGGCGCGGCGGCCGTGACGCTGGTGCTGCTGCCGGCCGTGGTGCGGCTTCCGGCGCTGGTGGTGCTGGTGGCACTGGCGGTGCTGCTGGTGGCACTGAACGTGCTGGAGCACCTCCGGGTGGAACGCACCTCCCGGGCCGCCGCCGCTCCCGTTCCTGCCAGTGTTCCCCCGACCGCTCCTGGGACGTGAGTTGTCGGTGGGCCTGTGTAGCGTTCTGGGTGAAAGAGGGCGTGCGGCACAGCAGCCGCGGTGTGGGAGGTAGATGTCGTGACGGACACGGTCGAGGCGGACACGGTCGGGGCGGGCGTGGTCGGGGCCGGCGCGGGCGGCGGGCTGGAGCTGCCCGGGTCCTGGCGCGAGGTGCTGAGCGCCGAGACGGACAAGCCGTACTTCGCCGAGCTGGAGGCCTTCGTGGCGGCCCAGCGTGCGGAGCACGAGGTGTTCCCGCCGAGCGGTCAGGAGTTCGCCGCTCTGGAGGCCACTCCGTACGAGAAGGTCCGGGTGCTCGTGCTCGGCCAGGACCCGTACCACGACAACGGTCAGGCCCACGGCATGAGCTTCTCGGTGCTGCCCGGCACCAAGACGCCGCCCTCGCTGCGCAACATCTTCAAGGAGCTGGACGCCGACCTGGGCATCCCGGCTCCGGACAACGGCTACCTGATGCACTGGGCCGAGCAGGGCGTGCTGCTGCTCAACGCAGTGCTCACGGTCCGTGCGCACGAGGCCAACTCGCACAAGGCGAAGGGCTGGGAGAAGTTCACCGACGCGGTGATCAAGGCGGTGAGCGACCGCGAGGAGCCGGTCGTCTTCGTGCTGTGGGGCAACTACGCGAAGAAGAAGCTGCCGCTGATCGACGTCTCCCGGCACGTGGTGGTGCAGGGTGCGCACCCGTCCCCGCTGTCCGCGAAGCTGTTCTTCGGGAGCCGCCCGTTCTCGCAGATCAACGAGGCGCTGGACGGCTTCGGCGGCGAGCCGATCGACTGGCGGGTGCCGAACCTGAAGCAGGCCTGAGCACCGGGGCGGGGCCCCGATCGTCGGGTGGCCGTGGGCCGGGCGGGTTCGATCTCCCGTGCGCCCACGGCCACTTGGCGTTCACTGCGGTCGGCCGTCGGCCTGGGCCGGGTGTGCTTAGCTGGTGCCGACCGGTCGCCGGACCGGTCGTGGGAGGGGCGGTACGTGCACGGGCTGCGGCGGTCGAGGACGTTGCGGGGGTCGGGGGTGTCCCGGTGGGCCGTGGGGGTGGCGCTGGCCGGGGTGCTGCTCGCCGGGTCCGGCTGCAGCGGCACGGACGGTGGCGCAGACGGTGGTACGGACGGTGGTACGACCGGCGCCGCGGACGGTGGCGCGGACGGTGGCGCACCGGGCAGGACCGGCTCCGCCGGTCCGACGACCACCGCCGGTGCCACCGCTCCCGGCGCCCTCGCCCAGCTCCCCGGGCAGACCTTCTACGTCTCCGACCAGACCAACGCCGCCCGCCAGCTGGCCGCACTGCGCGGCCAGGGCCGGACGGCCGAGGCCGACACGCTGGCGCGGATAGCCTCGCAGCCCTCCTCGCAGTGGCTCGGCGAGCACGGCGCCAGGGAGATCGCCGAGCAGGTGAGCCGCCGGGCCGCCGAGACGGGCCGCACGGCGGTGTTCGTCGCGTACGACATCCCGCACCGGGACTGCGGCCAGTACTCGGCCGGCGGTGCCCCCGACGCGACCGCCTACCGGGCCTGGATCACCGGTGTCGCGCAGGCCCTCGGCGACCGCCGGGCCTGGGTCGTGCTGGAGCCGGACGCCGTCGCGCACACCCTGGACGCCTGCGGGGTCAAGGGCGACCTGGCCGCCGAGCGGTACGGCCTGTTGGCCTTCGCCGTCCAGGAGTTGAAGAAGCGCCCGAACGTCCGGGTCTACCTGGACGCGGGCAACCCCGGCTGGGCGCAGGACCCGCAGGAGCTGGCCGCCGCCCTGCGCAAGTCGGGCATCGCCGCGGCGGACGGCTTCGCGGTGAACGTCGCCAACTTCTACGACACCGAGCGCAACGCGGCGTACGGCGCCCGGCTCTCGGCGGTGCTGGGCGGGAAGAACTTCGTCATCGACACCAGCCGCAGCGGCAACGGCGCGCTGGGCGGCGACTCCTGGTGCAACCCGCCCGGGCGGGCGCTCGGCGAGCGGCCGACCGCCGACACCGGCCGACCCGGGGTGGACGCCTACCTGTGGATCAAGAACCCGGGGGAGTCGGACGGCGAGTGCGGCCGCGGCGAGCCCCGGGCGGGCGAGTTCTGGCTGCCGTACGCGCTCGGGCTGGCGCAGGCGGCGCGCTGACGGCGTCGGACGCGGGCGCGCTACCCCGTGACCTGGACCCAGCGGGCGACCGACGGGGTGCCGGCGGCGTCCGTCAGGAACAGCATGTACCAGCCCGGCGGCAGCAGGTTGGGGTTGCTCGGGAGGGTGAGCGAGACGCCGTCCGCCGTCCGCGCGGTGATGTCCAGGGCCACCGAGCGCTGCTCGACGTCCGTCACGTGGGTGACCGAACTCGGCCGGATCAGCTTGGCGGTGGCCACCGCGTCCGCTCGGGAGGTGCCGACGGCGAGGGTGCCGCCGAGCTTCGCCGTCGACGGTGCGGAGCCCACCTGCGGGCGGTCGCCGTGGTACAGGTACGGCGGGCTGTAGATCTCGATGCGCTGCTCGAAGCCGCCCGGCTGGGTCTCGGCCTTGTCCGCGAAGAGCGGGTTGGAGCCGAGCACGGCGACCCTGCCGTCCGGCAGCAGCAGGGCCTCCGAGTGGTAGTTGCGGCCGACGGTCGGCTCGGCGGCGGTGCTGAAGCTGTTGGAATCCGGGTGGTACACCTGCGCCTTGAGCAGGTCGCTGTCGCCGCGGCCGCGGTAGCCGCTGGAGCCGCCGGTGGTGAGGACGGTGTCGTCCGGGAGGATCACGCTGTTGAGGTAGCGGGTGCCGCCGGCCGGCAGGTCCGGGCCCGGGGTGAAGGCGGGCTTGACGGCGGAGAGGTCGACGATGTCGGTGCGGGCCGTGGACAGCGGTGACTCGCCGACCCCGCCGCCGCCCAGCACCATCACCTTCTGCGCCTGCGCGGGCGGGAGCAGTACCGAGGAGGAGGTCTCGGTCAGGCCCGGGTCGCGCAGGCCGGGGACGGCCTGGAAGGCGTTGGTCGACAGGTCCCAGACGCCGGCCTCGCGGCCCTTGTCGGCGGGCCCGTAACCGGCGTTGGACGCGGAGTAGAAGAGCTTGCCGGAGGCGGTCAGGAAGATCGACGGGTAGGTCGGGAAGTAGCGCTCCGGCGCCCTGGACCACGTCCTGCTCTTCGGGTCGTAGATCTCGTTGTCGTTGCCGTTGAGGATCTCCCCGGTGTCGTCCAGCCCGGAGACGGTGACTACCCGGCCGTCGCCCAGCCCGGTCAGCGTCGGGTACCAGCGGGCGTGGGCCATGTCGGTGACCGGCTCGTACAGTTCGGTGTCCGGGTTGAACTCGAAGGCGGAGCGGATGCCCTGGTACTCCTGCTTGTCCAGGGTCAGCTTGTCGCTCTGCCCGTAGAGGTTGTGGGCGTCGGTGCCGGTCAGGCCCTTGATCCGGTACTGGGCCGGGGATCCCGCCACGTAGTCGGGGCCGGTGCCGACCGCCTCCACGAACACGTGCTGCTCGCCGGCGGTGACGACGGTCTGCCGGCCGGAGCCGCTCTTGGTCGCGGCCGGGACGGTCACCGGGCCGGTGGTGGCGTACTCGCGGCCGTTCGGGGCGACGAAGACGGTGCCCTTGGGGAAGGTCCGGTCGCGCTCCGGGCTCTCGTTGCGGACCCGCATGACGCCGGCCGCCTTCTTCACCGCGCCGGCCAGCTTCTCGTACCGCTGGGTGCCGCCGGCCACCAGCACCCGGCCGTCCGGCAGCGAGGCGTGGCCGCCGCAGAACATGTCGGCCGGGGTCGGTATCAGCTTGTAGCCGTTCCTCGCCGGGTCCCAGAGCAGGCTCTTGAAGGTGCCCGCGCCGAACTGCTTCTCGTCGTTGCCGGAGCCGGCCACGATCAGGACCTTGCCGGTGCGCAGCAGGGTGGCGTGCACGGCGTTGACCCGGAACTCGGCGGGCAGCGTCAGGGTCTGCCAGTGGCCGTACTGCGCCTTGTACTCGGGACGGTTGATCACGTAGTGGTGGTACTGCTGGGACGCGAAGCCGAGGACGGCCGGTGCGTTCATCCCGGCCACCGTCAGCGCGACGGTGCTGCCGAGGGCGAAGCGCTTGGTGCGGCCGGTCTTGCGGATCCTCACGGTGGTTGCTCCCTCAGTCTCAGTGGATGGGGGTGCCGCTCTCGGCCCGGGTGTGCTGCGTCGGATGGGCGGGGTGCGCGGGCTGGCCGTGCTGCGTCGGATGGTCGTGCTGGGCTGCGCGTGGGTCGCGGGCGTGGCGGGGGCGGCGCTTCTCCAGGACGACCTTCGGGGTCGCAGCCGGGCCGCCGGTGACGGTGAGGGTCGCGGTGGGGCGGGTGCGGAGGCGGCGGACGGCGTCGCCGGCCAGGATCAGCACCGGCAGGAGGGTCAGCGCCAGGGCGATCCAGGCCCAGGTGCGCATCGCGACGTGGTCGTAGCCGGTGACGAAGGACGCGGCGATCGCGCCGCCGAACACCAGCGTCCAGAAGAGGTGGTAGCGGAAGGTGCCGAGGCGGTCGGTGCTGGCCGAGCGCCCCTTGGGCGTCACCTCGAAGCGGCTGCGGCGGCGGACCAGCGCCTGCAGCAGCGAGGCCGCGTAGATCGGGCCGCACAGCGCCGACATCATCATGCCGGCCACCCCGGAGGAGCCGGCCGGCTCGTGCGGGCTCACGTTGTGTTTGCGGTTCCAGGTGTAGAGCAGCAGTTGGAGCGCGGCGGCGTCGCTGTAGAGCATCATCCAGAGCTCGGAGGAGACGTGCACGCCGGAGGCTCCGAAGCCCAGGTAGAGCACGCTGGACAGGCCGCCGAGCAGCCAGGTCAGCGCGGCCATCGGGTAGAAGCCCACCATCAGGGAGTAGTTGAGCAGCCGGCCCGGCGAGAGCTGCCAGAGCACCCGCCAGTACTGGGTCAGCAGGGTCTCGTAGGTACCCCGGCTCCAGCGCAGTTGCTGGGAGAAGAAGTCGGTCCAGGAGGAGGGTCCTTCGCCGACCGCCAGCACGTCCGGGGTGTACACGGACTTCCAGCGCTCTCCGGTCTCCGGGTTTCGGCTCCGGTGGAACTCCAGGCCGGTCGCCATATCCTCCGTGATGGAGTCGTACAACCCGCCGATCGACTGGAGCGCGCGGATTCTGACCGCGTTGTTGGTGCCGACGAACATGGGCGCGCCGTAACGGTTTCCGGCGCGTTGGATGAGGGCGTGGAAGAGGTACTGCTGGCTCTCGGAGAATTTGGTGACGGCCGAACCCGAGCTGCGGTAGTTCCCGTACACCTGGGGGCCGACCACGAATGCCACGTCGGGATCGCGGAAGTAGCCGAGCATCCGCTCGCAGAAGTCGGGCAGCGGGACGTGGTCGGTGTCGACGGACACCCAGAAGTCGTAGTCGTCGCCGTGCGCCTGGAGCCAGGCGTTGTAGTTGCCGTGCTTGCTCCTGGCGCGGAACCTGCCCTTCGGGCGGTTCCAGTGCGGGCGGCCGGCGCGGCTGAAGTGGCGGACGCCCAGCTCGGCGCAGAGCTCCTGCATTGCAGGATCGTTTCCCTCGTCCAGCAGCCAGACCTCGTACGGCCCTTCGTGCCGCACCGCACGGGCCGCGACCAGCGTGGCCCGGACCATCTCCGGCGGCTCCTTGCCCGGCACGCAGGTGGTGAGGAACGCGACCCGGGTGCCCGGCTCCGGCGTCACCGGTACCGGATCGCGGGCGACCAGCGTGGCGTGGGTGTTGGAGACCACATTGACCAGCCGGAACAGCTCGACCACGGCGATGATCCCGATCATCACCTTGTCGCCCAGCAGTACCAGGGGGTTCGTCTCGTCCAGCCGCTCCGGCCAGTGCTCCGGCAGCAGCAGCCAGACCAGCAGCACGGCCTCCACCACGGGCGCCGCCGTCAGCAGCAGGGCGGCGCGGATCCGGTGCGGCTCGCGGCGCAGCAGACTGCGGTACCGGACGCGGTAGGGGGCCGTCGGGGGTACGGGCGGTGACGCGGGTGTGGGCGGTGACGCGGGTGTGGGCGGTGACGCGGGTATCGCGTGGGCCGCCGGTTCCGGCCGGTAGACGCCGCCGCCGAGGTCGTCGTCCTCGTCCGGATCGTGGGCCGGCCCGGCGAGACGGCTGAAGTGGCCGTAGTCGTACGGGGCTTCGGGCACGGATAAGGAACCCAGGGCGCCCTCGTCCAGGTGCCCGGCCCCTCGCCTGCGGGCCGTCCCGACGTCCTTCCGTCGCGAGAACGGCGTGGTCATTGATTGCTCCCCCCGGAGTCTTCGCGCCTTGCTTCGCTGCTCGGCCTCGTCGCGGAGCCACCGTCCACGCAGAAACACAGCCCGGTGAACTGCGGCCATTCGGGCAGTTCACCGGGCTGTGACTATTCGGCACATGACGTGTGCGACTGGTTCAGTTATGCGCCTGCACGGTGACTTCGAATGCGGGATCCCGGCGGATGTCCCGGCTTCCCCTCCGAGCGCTCGGATCCTCGACGTGTTCAACTCTCCCGGAGCGTCACGGTGATCGCAACCGTTCCGAGAAATGATCACCACTCAGGCATGAAGTTCCTGCCGTTCCAGGCCATTCTGTCGCCCGGAGGTGATAGCGGAGCGAAGTCCCTTCACGAGTTCTGTCCGCGCTGTCCGCGAGTTCCCTTCACGAGTTCTGTCCACGCGTACGGTCCACGCTTTCCGTCCACGCGTGCCGTCCACGCTTTCCGTCCACGTCTTCCGTCGCCGAAGTGGTCACACCGGAGGGAGGAGGGTGGCGCCGGTCGCCGCCCGGACCTCGGCGAACCCCACACCCGGCGCCGTCTCCACCAGGCGCAGTCCTTCCGGTGTCACGTCGATCACCGCCAACTCGGTGACGATCCGGTCCACAACTCCGCGTCCCGTCGCGGGAAGGGACAGCTGCTCGACGATCTTCGGTGAGCCGTCCCGGGCGGTGTGCTCCATCACGACGATCAGCCGACGGGCCCCGTGCACCAGGTCCATCGCGCCGCCCATGCCCTTGACCATCTTGCCGGGGATCATCCAGTTCGCGAGGTCCCCCTCGGCCGACACCTGCATCGCGCCGAGCACGGAGACGTCGATCCGACCGGACCGGACCATGCCGAAGGAGAAGGCCGAGTCGAAGTAGGAGGCACCGGGGGCGACCGTCACCGTCTCCTTCCCGGCGTTGATCAGGTCGGCGTGCTCGGCGCCCTCTTCCGGGTACGGGCCGACACCGAGGACGCCGTTCTCCGAGTGCAGCACCACCTCGACACCCGGCGGGAGGTGGTCGGGGATCAGGGTGGGCAGGCCGATCCCCAGGTTCACGTACTGCCCGTCGAGCAACTCCCGTGCGGCGCGGGCGGCCAGGAAGTTGCGCGGGTCGAGACCTGGGCTGGGGGAAGGGGCGGCGGAGGCGGAGGCGGAGGCGGAGGCGGAGGCGCGGGCGGGAGCGAGGGCAGGGACGGCGGTGGCGCCGGGTGCGGTGCTGGTGTCGTGCAGGGTACGGGCGCTGCTCGGAGTGGACATCGGCTCAGGCCTCCTGGCGTGCGGGTCGGACGGTCCGGCGCTCGATGCGGCGGTCTCCGGGGTCGGCGGCCACCACCCGGTCGACGTACACCCCGGGCAGGTGCACGGCGTCCGGGGCGATCCCACCCGGTTCGACGATCCGGTCCGCCTCGACCAGGGTGACCCGGCCCGCCGCCGCGCAGAGCGGGTTGAAGTTGCGGGCGGCCGCGTGGAACACGCAGTTGCCGTGCCGGTCCGCCACCTCGGCCCGGACCAGCGCGAAGTCGGCCGTGATCGCCTCCTCCATGAGGTACCGCCGACCGCCGAACTCCCGCACCTCCTTGGGCGGCGAGGCCAGGGCCACCGAGCCGTCCGCCGCGTGGCGCCAGGGCAGCCCGCCCTCCTCGACCTGGGTGCCGACCCCGGCCGGGGTGAAGAACGCCGGGATGCCGGCGCCGCCCGCCCGCAGCCGCTCGGCCAGCGTGCCCTGCGGGGTCAGCTCCACCTCCAGCTCGCCGGAGAGGTACTGCCGGGCGAACTCCTTGTTCTCCCCGACGTAGGAGGAGGTCATCCGGGCGATCCGGCCCGCCCGCAGCAGCAGGCCCAGCCCCCAGTCGTCCACCCCGCAGTTGTTCGAGACCACGCGCAGCCCGGTGACGCCGGCGTCCACCAGCGCACCGATCAGTGTGCTCGGGATGCCGCAGAGCCCGAAGCCGCCGACGGCCAGCACCGCACCGTCGGGGATGTCCCCGACGGCGTCGGCGGGGGAGTTCAGGACCTTGTCCAAGGGATCACCTCATGAGGAGTGGGAGGGAGGGGCAGAGGGGAGGGGTGTCCCCCAACCGTCACCGGGCGCGGGCCCTCGCAGCCATGGCGGCCGGCTCCATGGGTGCGCGATGACCCGTGTCGGTGCACCACACCCGGGCACCCGGAGGACGGCTCCGGGTCGGCGGTATGTCGACCGCAGCCACATCCCGCCGGGCTGATACGTCGCCCGGGCACATGTCGCCCTTCCCACCGCACACCTACGGTTCCGGCATCCACCCCGCCGGACCTCAGGAGTCGGTCACCATGCGCAGCTCGACAGTCCCCACCAGGACCGCCTCCGGCGACCGCCCGGGCGGGCCCCAGGCCGGCGGCGGCCCGGCCCGGAGGCTCGCCGCCCTCGCGGCGTGCGTCCTGCTCGCCGCAGGCTGCGCCAAGGCCGGCACCGCCGGGACGAGCGCTGCGGACGGCGGAGCCAAGGGCCCGATCAAGGTCGGCCTGGTCTACTCCAAGACCGGACCGTTGGCCGCCTACGGCAAGCAGTACCTGGACGGTTTCAAGGCCGGCCTGGGCTACGCGACCAAGGGCACCGGCGCGGTGGACGGGCACAGGATCGAGTTCGAGGAGCAGGACGACGCGGGCGACCCGGCCAAGGCGGTGTCCGCCGCCAAGGACCTGATCGGCAAGGGCTACAAGGTGCTGGCCGGCTCCACCGCCTCCGGCGTCGCCCTCCAGGTCGGCCCGATCGCGGCCCAGAACAAGGTGCTCTTCATCAGCGGCCCGGCCGCCGCCGACAAGGTCACCGGTCTGAACACGTACACCTTCCGTTCCGGCCGCCAGTCCTACCAGGACATCAGGACCGCGGCCTCGTTCGTCGGTGACGCCAAGGGCAAGAAGGTCACCGTGCTCGCGCAGGACAACGCCTTCGGGCAGGCCAACGTGGCCGCCGTGAAGGCCGTGCTCGGCGCCGAGGGGGCGACCGTCGAGCAGGTGCTCGCCCCGCCGAGCGCCACCGACCTCACCCCCTTCGCCACCCAGGCCAAGACCGCCAGACCCGACCTGCTGTTCGTCGCCTGGGCCGGCGACACCGCCTCGGCCCTGTGGACGGCGCTCAACCAGCAGGACGTGTTCACCGACACCAAGGTCGTCACCGGTCTCGACCTGGCCGCCTCCTACCCGCTGTTCGGCCCGGCCGGCGAGAAGATCTCCTTCCTGAACCACTACTTCGGCGGCGCCGCCGGCACCCCGGTGGAGAAGGCCATGGACGAGGCCGTCACCGCCGCCGGCGGGAAGAGCGACATCTTCACGCCCGACGGCTTCACCGCCGCGCAGCTGATCGTGCACGCCGTCGAGGCCAACCACGGTTCTGCCGACGACACTTCGGCGCTGGTCAAGGCGCTGGAGGGCTGGAGCTTCGACGGGGTGAAGGGGAAGACCACGGTACGAGCCGAGGACCACGCCCTCCTCCAGCCGATGTTCCAGGTCCGGCTGACCGGCACTGGAGCCGCCGCCAAGCCCAAGGTGGAGAAGACCCTGACCGCGGACGAGGTGGCCCCTCCGGTCGCCCCGATGGCGGGCTGATCCCGGTGCCCGCCCGTACGTCCTCCTCTCGTTCTGCCTCCGCCCGTACGCCCTCCGCCGGTACTGCCTCCACACCCTCGGCGTCGTCGGTGCGTTCCTCCTCCCCGGTGCTGCGCCTGGACGGGCTCGGCTGGTCCGTCCGCGGTGTGCCGATCGTCGAGGACGTCTCCTTCTCCGTCGGCGAAGGCGAGTTCATCGCCTTCATCGGGCCCAACGGCGCCGGCAAGACCTCCCTCTTCAACCTGGTCTCCGGCATCCACCCGGCGACGCACGGCAGCCTCCACCTCGATGGTGCGGACATCACCGCCGAGACCGTGCACGCCCGGGCCCGCCGGGGCCTCGGCCGCACCTTTCAGACCTCCTCACTCTGGCCGGGGATGACGGTCGCCGACCATGTCCGCCTGGCCGCCCAGGCGGCGGCCGGGCCCCGCGCCTCGTACCGGCTCTGGCGTCGCGCCGACCACTACGAGGACCAGCTGGCCGACACCCTGCACCGCACCGAACTCACCCACCGCGCCGACACCTTGGCCGGCACTCTCTCGCACGGAGAGAAGCGCAAGCTGGAGCTGGCCGTCCTGCTGGTCTCCGATCCGCGGCTGATCCTGCTGGACGAGCCGATGGCGGGCGTCAGCGCGGAGGAGGTGCCCGCCCTCACCGAGCTGATCCGCTCCGTGCACCGCGACCTGGGCCGGACCGTCCTGATGGTCGAGCACCACATGGACGTCCTGCTCGGTCTGGCCGACCGACTCGCGGTGATGCACCACGGCACCCTGCTCGCCCTGGACACCCCCGAGGCCGTGATGGCCGACCCGACCGTGCAACAGGCCTACCTGGGTGAGGCGCTGTGACCTCCTCTCCGCTCTCCTCGTCGTCCTCCGACTCATCCTCCGTACCGTTCTCCGTGCCCTCCTCCGCTACCGAACCCCTCCTCTCCGTCCGCGATCTGCGGGTCGTCATCGACGGGCTGCACATCCTGCACGGCGTCGACCTCGACGTGGCCCCCGTCGGGGTCACCGCGCTCCTCGGCCGCAACGGTGCGGGCAAGACCACCACCGTCAAGGCCCTGATGGGCCTGGTTCCGCGCACCGGCAGGATCCGCTTCGCCGGCGCCGAACTCTCCTCCCTTCCCACGTATCTGGTCGTTCGTCATGGCATCGGGTACGCGCCCGAGGACCGGGGGATCTTCGCGGGCCTGACGGTCGCCGAGAACCTCCGCCTCGCCGAGCGCGGCACCCAGGGCGGGGCCGGAGCCGTCGAGCCGGACTATCCGCTCGTGCACGAGCTCTTCCCCGAACTGGAGCAACGGGCCGGGCAGTTGGCCGGGACACTCTCCGGTGGCCAGCAGCAGATGGTGGCGATCGGCCGGACGCTGCTCAACCGCAACCGGTTGATCATCGCCGACGAGCCCACCAAGGGCCTGGCCCCGAGGATCGTGGCCGAGGTGGCCGAGGTGCTGGCCCGCGCCGCGGCGGCCGTGCCCGTCCTCCTGGTCGAGCAGAACCTCGCCCTGGTCCGCCGACTGGCCGGCACCTGCGCCGTCCTGGCCGACGGCCGCACCGCCCACCGCGGCGACACCGCCGAGCTGTTGGCCGACGAGGAGGCCGCCCGCCGCCTGCTCGGCGTCGGCTCCCGTCGCCCGCTCGCCGGCGAGTCCCGGCCCGCAGCCTCCCCGGCCGCCCCTGTCATCACCGCGGAGGTGAAGCCCTGATGGACACCCTCGTTCTCCTTTCCTGTACCGGACTCGGTCTCGGTGCGCTGTACTTCCTGGTCGCCTCCGGTCTGTCGTTGATCTTCGGTCTGATGGACGTGCTCAACTTCGCGCACGGCGCCCTGCTCTCCATCGGCGCGTACGCCACCTGGTGGGCCGGCGCCGAGGCCGGCCTCTCCTTCTGGCTCGCGGTGCCCTTCGGCACCCTGGTCGGGACGGCCGCCGCCGTCCTGCTGGAGCTCTTCGTGATCCGGCCGCTCTACAGCCGCCCGCGCGACCAGATCCTCGCCACCGTCGGGGTCGGACTGGCCGTGCCCGCCCTGCTCATGGGGATCTGGGGCGCGGACGCCCGCCCCTTCCCCCAGCCGGCCCTGCTGTCCGGCACCTGGCACGTGCTCGGTGCGACCGTCCCGGTCAACCGCTTCGTCCTGGTGGCCGCCGCTGCGCTGTTGCTGCTCACTCTTCGGTTGTTCCTCGCCCGTACCCGCTACGGGCTGATCGTCCGGGCCGGCGTCGAGGACCGGGCGATGGTCACCGCGCTCGGCATCGACGTCCGGAAGGCGTTCACCCTCGTCTTCGCCATCGGCGGGGCGGCCGCCGCGCTCGGCGGTGCCCTCGGCGGCCTCTACTTCAGTTCGGTCAATCCCGGCCAGGGGACCGGCCTGCTCATCTTCGCCTTCGTCGTCGTGGTGATGGGCGGCATGGGGTCCGTGACCGGGGCCGCCGCCGCCTCGGTGGGCGTCGGCCTCGTCCAGCAGTTCGCCAACTACTACACCGGCGCCGGGCTCGGCGACCTCTCGGTCGTCGTCCTGCTCGCCGTGCTGCTTCTGGTCCGACCCCGTGGACTCACCGGGAGGCTCGCGTGAACGCCGAACGTCCGATCACGAGCACCGGTGGCCCCGCGGTCCGCCGCAGCGCCGCCACCTCGGCAGGGGGGACTGACACCAGCCCTGCCGTGACCGCCATATCAGCAGAGGGGACTGACACCAGCTCCGCCGACACCGTCACTGTGGCAAGGGGGACTGACACCAGCCTTGCCGAGACCCCATGTGAACACACTCGCGAGTCCGGCGCCATCCCTCGAACAGGTGATTCAGTCACTAATCGCTGGACAGTGCTGCACGGAGCGCTACGCTGGTGGCCGATCGCTCTGCTGATCACGCTCCTTGTCGCCCCATACAGTGCGCTTCCCCTCCCGGGACTGCTCGACGGCCCGCTCGGCAGCCCCGGAAGCCTCCAACTCCTCGCCCTGTGCCTGCTCTACGGGGCCCTCGCCACCGGCTACGACCTCCTGCTCGGCCGTACCGGACTGCTCTCCTTCGGCCACGCGCTCTACTTCGCGACCGGCCTCTACGCCACCGACCTCGGCATGCTGGAGCTGCAACTGCCCTTCGCCGCCGCCGCGGTGTTCGGCGTCGCCTGCACCGTGCTGCTGGCCCTCCTGCTCGGCTCGGTCAGCCTGCGCGTCACCGGCATCGGCTTCTCCATGGTCACCCTCGCCTTCGCCCAGGCCGGCTCGATCCTCGTCCAGCGCAACCCCGGTGGCGCCACCGGCGGCGAGGAGGGCCGCTCGGCCCCGGCCGACCTGCTGCCCTCCGGCCTGCTCGGGATCGAGAACACCGCCAACCTCTACTGGATCGCCGTCGGCTACCTGGTGCTGACGCTCGCCGCGGTCCACTGGGCCGTCAACTCGCCGATCGGCCGCGTCTGGGAGGGCATCAGGGAGAACGAGCGCCGGGTCGAGGTGCTCGGACTGCGGCCCTACGGCTACAAGTTGGTCGTCTTCGTGCTGGCCGGCACCCTCGCCGGCCTGGGCGGGGTGGTCTACCTGCTGCTGACCGGTGGTGCCACCCCGCAGGCCGCCACCTCGGACGCCACGCTCGCCCTCCTGGTGATGGTCGTCCTCGGCGGATCCGGCACCCGCTGGGGGCCGTTGCTCGGCGGCGTCCTGTACACGTGGGCGAGCCACCGGCTCGGCGACCTCGCCAACTCGACGGCCGTCGCCGACCTGCCCGCGGCGCTGCGCGTGCCGCTCTCCCAACCCCTCTTCCTGCTGGGCACCTTGTTCGTCGCCGTGGTCTACCTGCTGCCCGGCGGCCTGGCCGGTCTGCCCGCCCGCATCCGCGCCGCCCGATCCGCCCGCTCGGCCCGCACCACCGCCGTCCGCACCGCCCGCCCCACCGGAGGTACCCCCGCGTGAGCCAGTCCCCCCTGAACCCCGAGGAGTTGACCGTCCCCGTGCCCGGCGGGGACCTGGCCGTCCTGCGCTGGCCCGCCGAGGAGCCCGGGGCGCCGACGGTCGTGGCGGTGCACGGCATCACCGCCAACAGCCTCGCCTGGTACGAGGTCGCCCACCGGCTCGCCGGACGGGTCACCCTGCTCGCGCCCGACCTGCGTGGCCGCGGTGCCAGCCGCTCGGTCGCCGGGCCGTACGGGCTGGTCCGGCACGCCGATGACGTGGCTGCGCTGATCGCCGCCCTCGGTTCGGGGCCCGCGGTGGTCGCCGGCCACTCGATGGGGGCCTGGATCGCCGCCCTGGCCGCCCTCCGGCACCCCGGACTCGTCCGCCGAGTCCTGCTGGTGGACGGTGCGCTGACCTTCCCGCTGCCGGCGGGCGTCCCCGAGGAGGACGCCCTGGCCGCGGTGCTGGGGCCCGCGGTGGCCCGGCTGTCCATGACCTTCCCGGACCGCGAGGCCTACCGGGCGTTCTGGCAGCGACACCCGGCCGTCGGAGCCGCGTGGACCGACGGGATCGACGCCCACACCCAGCGCGACCTCGTCGGCGAGGCACCCGAACTGCGCTCCTCCTGCGTGCCGGAGGCCGTCCGGATCGACGGTGCCCAGGTCCTCCTGGACCGGGAGGCGGCGGCCGCCGTGCACCGGCTGACCTGCCCCGCCGAGCTGTTGTGGGCCGAGCGCGGCCTGTTCGACGAACCGCAGGGCCTCTACGACCACCAGCGGATCGGCCTGGCCGGGCTGGACCCGGAACGGGTCCCGGCCTCGCCGGTGCCGGGCACCAACCACTACTCGATCCTCTGGAACGAGGCGGGGGCCGACCGCATCGTCCGCAGCCTGCTCGCGGACACCCCCGCCGCGGGGTAGCCACCCCTGCCCGCGGGGGCGGGGCGGCCCGGGCCGGCAGCGGCCGGCGGGTCAGCCCGCGGTGCCGAGGAAGCTCTCCCAGCCGCCCGTCGGCGCCTGGCCGACGTTGAGCGAGCGCAGCTTGCGCAGGGTGGACTGGTCCTGCACCTCCAGCCACTCGACCAGCTGCCGGAAGGAGACCAGCCGCACCTCGGGCTTGCCGGTGATGGTCTTGAGCGTCTGCTCGACGGCGTCCATGTATATGCCGCCGTTCCACTGCTCGAAGTGGTTGCCGATGAAGAACGGTGCGCGGTTGCTGTTGTACGCGCGGTCGAAGCCCGCCAGGTAGGAGTCGGTGGCCTGGGTGCGCCAGTCGTTGTACTTGGCCGGGTCGCCCTTGGTGCTGCCGTTGGACTGGTTGGCCAGGATGTTGTAGTCCATCGACAGGACCTGGAAGGTGTGCCCGGGGAACGGTATGGACTGCAGCGGGAAGTCCCAGACCTTGCCGTCCTGCACCTTCTGCGGCCATATCTGGAGCCCGCCCGAGGAGCTGGCGTCGTACTTCCAGCCGAGCTTGGCGATGGTCGGCAGCAGCGCCTTCTGTCCCTCCAGGCAGGGGGTGCGGCCGCCGATGAGCTCCTTCTTGTAGTCGAAGGGGAGCGGGTCGACGTCGGTGAAGCCGGTGTTGGTCCGCCACTGGGTGACGAAGCCGATCGCCTGGTCGATCTCGCTCTGCCAGTCCTCCGGGGTCCACATGTTGACCCCGTTCTTGTCCGGTCGGCTGGAGCAGAAGTGCCCGTTGAAGTGGGTGCCGATCTCGTGACCGGCGAGCCAGGCCTGGCTGATGAGCTTGAGCGTGCTCTTGACCGCACCGTCCGACAGGTACGGGATGTCGGAGGCGCCGACCGAGTGCTTCGGCGGGTGGTACAGGTCGGCCTTGCCCTTGGGAAGGGCGTATATGCCGGAGAGGAAGAAGGTCATCGTGGCCTTGTACTGCTCCGCCAGCTTCAGGAAGCGGGGGAACTGGCCGTCCTCGGTGCCGCCGGCCCCGTCCCAGGAGAACACCACGAACTGCGGCGGCCGCTCGCCCGGCTTGAGCTTCTCGGGCTTGGGCTGGTTCGGCTGCGGCCCGGTGTCCGCGTTGGAGCCGTCGCCGATCGGGGTGCCCTTGGGCACCACCGCCTGGGTCGGGTCGCCGGTGCCGGTCTGGGGGGCGCTGCTGCCGCCGCCGGAACCCGCAGGGGTGGAGTCCTGGCTCGAACCGGAACCGCCGCTGGAGCAGGCTGCGACCGCGCCGAGGGCCGCGGTCGCAGCGGTCGCACTGAGCACAGTCCTGCGCGAGATGCTGGTCATGGTCTCCCCTGGGTGCCGATGCCGGTGGTGAGGACGGCCCGCGGCCGCACCGGTCAAATCGGGCAATTGATGATTATTCCGCCGTTAGCATGTCATGTCGCCATGGCGGCCACCAAGGCCGCCGAGCTCCGACGACTCTCAACACGCCAGGCACCCCCGGCTGGGCTGCAGGTATCCCTCGTCTGTTGCCGTGCTGTGACGCTTCGGATCCCTCGCGGCCCGCGCTGTACGGTACCGCCGGTCGGTCCGGCCCCAGCCGCAGTTCGTCAGGGTTCGGCCCGGTTGATCGCCCTCTTGGGAAAACTTTTGCCCCTTACTGGGCCCGGCCGTACGAACAGGGGTCAGGGGCAGCGGCAGCGCGGAGCGGTCGGAGGACGCCGGTAGGGGAGGACGGCCGGGAAGGTCCGGTCAGAGCGCGGCGAGCCGACGGTGCCGCCGCACCATGCGCGCGATCGCCGTACTGATGGCGGTGGCCGCTGCGCAGGAGACCGCGAGGCTCAGCCAGGCGGTGTTGAACCAGTGGCTGTTCAGCCAGCCCAGCGTCACGATGTAGGCGGCCCAGACCAGCGCCGCCAGCGCCGACCAGTGCAGGAAGCGGTGCGGATGGGCGGGGGAGTGGCCGATGGCCAGGTCCAGGACGGTCCGCCCGGCCGGGACGAACCTCGCGATCACCACCATCGCCGCGGCCGCGCCGTGCGGCCGTTCGACCAGGGCCTGTTGGACCCGGGTCACGCTGGCCGCCAGTTTGGGGCGCCGGGCGAGCCGGCGGTTCAGCAGCGGGGCGCCGCGCCGGGCCAGGTGGAGAAGGAGGAGATCGCCCAGGAAGGAGGCCACCGCCACACCGAGGCCCAGTAGCAGCGGGGCACCGTTGACCTGTGCCGTCTTGAGCACGGCCAGGATGACCAGCGTTCCGCTGGGGATGAAGGGGAGGAGGGCGTCTCCGAGTACGGCGAACAGAGCCAGGGCGCAGATCCACGAGGATCCGATCGCCGCCATGAAGTTCAAGGCCCTTACTCCCTCCACGCCGCCCGAGCGAGCAGGTGGCTGTAGGCCTCAACGCTAGCGCCTCGACTTTTCATGCCATGAAGCACCCCGGTATGCCGTAGATCACGGCCAGCGGTTCCGGCCGCCCACCGGGCGGCGGGGCCGCCCGCCCGGACCGGCGGGGACGGACTCGCCGGCGGCGGCGCAGGGGCGCCGGAAACCGAACGAGCCCCCGGGGCGGGGTGCCGCACCGAGGGCTCGCAGTGATCGTCCGAGGCTGGTCCAGCCCGACGATCTTGCAGGTGGAGTGCGGGGGCCCATCCGGCGACCCGCTCCTGATCACCAGACTGCCGGACGCCGGGCCCCCGCCGCGAGCCCTGGCGCTGGCGACTTCCGGCGCTGGCGTGAAGTCGCCAACCGTGTACGCCCGCTGGCTCTCCGTCAGCCCGGGGCCGGCTCGGCGGCACCGTGCAGAACGGCCGAGAACGGAGCCGGAGCAGGGCCGAACGGCACCCCGGGAGCGGGAACAGCGAGCTCCCGACCGTGGTTGACCCCGGTCGGCAGCAGCGACCGCCGGGCCCCCCGAGACCCGCACGGTCGCCGACTCAGGCCGGCCCCAGGAAGGCCGGCACCAGGACAGCCAGGAGGGCGGACGGCATGACCACCGAGGACCAGCAGGAGCACGGGACCGGGCCGACGCCCGGCGCGGCGATCCGGGGAGCCGCCCGCGGTACGGCACCCGCCCCGCTCTCGATCCTGGACCTGGCCACCGTCGGCGTCGGCTACACGCCCGCCGAAGCCCTGGCGGCCACCACCGGGCTGGCCCGCAAGGCCGAGCAGTGGGGCTACCACCGCTTCTGGGTGGCCGAGCACCACGGCATGCCCGGGGTGGCCAGCTCGACCCCGGCCGTCCTGCTCGCCCACCTCGGCGCCAACACCACGACGCTCCGGCTCGGTTCCGGCGGTGTGATGCTCCCCAACCACGCCCCGCTGGCCATCGCCGAGCAGTTCGGCCTGCTGGAGGCCCTGCACCCCGGCCGGATCGACCTCGGGCTCGGCCGCGCCCCCGGCACCGACCCGGCCACCGCCCGGGCGCTGCGCCGCGGCCTCGCCGAGGGCACGGACGACTTCCCGCAGCAGCTCGCCGAGCTGACCCACTTCCTCGACGGCGACTTCCCCGCCGGCCACCCGTACGAGCGGCTGACCGCCGTTCCCCAGGGGAAGGGCCGTCCGCCGATCTGGCTGCTGGGCTCCTCCGGGTTCAGCGCCCGACTGGCGGGCCGCCTCGGTCTCCCGTTCGCCTTCGCCCACCACTTCAGCAGCGCCAACACCCTCCCGGCCCTGGACCTCTACCGGTCGTCCTTCCGCCCGTCCGCCGTGCTCGCCGAGCCGTACGCACTGATCGGCGTGAGCGCCGTCGCCGCCGCCGACGAGCCCTCGGCCCGCCGCCTGGCCCGCTCCGCAGCCCTCGGCATGCTCCGGCTGCGGCGTGGCAACCCCGGCCCGATCCCCACCCCGGAGGAGGCCGAGCAGTACCCGTACAGCCCGGCGGAGGCGGACTTCATCGACAGTTGGCTCGACAACGTCGTCCTCGGCGACCCGGGCCGGGTCGCGGACGGCTTGGAGGCGCTGCGCAAGCGCACCGGAGTGGACGAGCTGATGGTCACCTCGCACATCCACGGCCACGAGGCCCGTCTCCGCTCCTACGGCCTGATCGCCGAGGCCTACGGTCTGACGGCCGCCGCCTGACGCCACCGCCTGACGGTCACCGCCCGACCGCCGCCGCCTGACCACCCTCCGGCGCGCCGCTACCTGCCCCCGCCGACTCCCCGTCGGCGCCGCCGGGGGCGCCCGAGCGACGCGCCTACCGCCCGTCGAGGGCGGGGCGGCCCTCGCGGAGTATGGCCGCGACGAGCGCCGCCTCGCCCGGCCGGGCGAAGTACCAGCCCTGGGCGGTGTCGCAGCCGGTGAGCCGCAGGCGTTCGGCCTGGGCGGCGCTCTCGATGCCCTCGGCCGTGACGGTCAGACCGAGGGTGTGGGCGAGCTGCACCATCGCGCCGACGATCTGCTCGTCGGCGTCGCTGCGCCGGGTACCGAGCTCGGGGCGACCGCGGCGGTCCGCCGGGTCCGCGGGGCCGGGTCGCGGAAGCCCTCGATGAAGGTGCCGTCGAGCTTGAGGACGTGCACCGGCAGCCGGGAGAGGTAGGCCAGGTTGGAGTAGCCCGTGCCGAAGTCGTCGATGGCGATCCGCACGCCCATGTCGGCGAGCGCCTGCAGGGCCTGCAGGGGGCGCCCGCCGGGGCCGAGCAGGGCGCTCTCGGTGATCTCCAACTGGAGCAGCCGGGCCGGCAGTCCGGTGCGTTCGAGGGCCCGGCCGACGTCGGCGACGACGTCGGAGTCCCAGATCTGGCGGGCGGCCAGGTTGACGCTCACGAAGGTCTCGGTGTCGGGGAACTCGGTGAGCCACTGCTGCGCCTGGCGGCAGGACTCCTCCAGCACCCACCGCCCGAGCGGCACGATCGCGCCGGACTCCTCGGCGAGCGGGATGAAGCGGTCGGGGGAGAGCGTCCCGTAGCGGGGGTGGCGCCAGCGGACCAGTGCCTCGGCGCCGTGCACCGCGCCGTCGGCCAGGCCGACCAGCGGCTGGTACTCGATGGTGAACTCGCCGCGTTCCAGGGCCGGCCGCAGCGCGGTGGTGAGCAGTTGCCGGGTGAGCTGGTGGGCACCGCGGTCCGGGTCGTAGAGGGTCCAGCGGGCGCGGCCGTCGGCCTTGGACCAGTAGAGCGTGGCGTCGGCGTCCTTGACCAGGTCGGTCGGGGTGGTCTCGTGCACGGACCGCTCGACCACGCCCACGCTGGCGGTGATCACCAGCCGGTGCCCGGCGACGTCGAAGGGACGTTCCAGCGCCTCCAGGATCCGGCCGGCCAACCCGGTCAGCTGTTCGCTGCCCAGGCTGTCGGTGACCAGGACGGCGAACTCGTCGCCGCCCATCCGGGCGACCAGGTGGGCGTCGTGCCCGGAGAACGCGCGCCGCAGCCGGGTGGCGACGGCGATCAGCAGCTGGTCGCCGATGTGGTGGCCGAGAGCCTCGTTGATCGCGGCGAAGCCGTCGAGGTCCAGGTAGCAGACGCCGACCCGGCGTCCGTCGCCGGTGGCCGGGCCCGACCCGGGTTCCTCGGTCACCGCGAGGCAGGCGGCGTCGAGCCGTTCGAAGAAGAAGGTGCGGTTGGGCAGCCGGGTCAGCGGGTCGTGCAGGGCCTGGTACTCCAGGCGGTCGCCGAGCCGGCGCTGCTCGGTGAGGTCCTCCACCAGGGCGAGGGTGTAGAGCGGTTGCCCGGCGCCGTCCCGGATCAGCGAGAAGGTGACCTTGCTCCAGACCTCGTGGCCCTCGCGGTGCTTGAGCCGTTTCTCCACGCGGAACCGTTCCCGCTCCCCGTGGACGAGTTCGGCGAAGAGCCGGTCCGGCATGCCCTCCGGGTCGATGAGCTCGTACAGCCGGGTGCGGACCAGTTCGCCGACGCTCCGTCCGATCAGGGCGGCGAAGGCGGGGTTGACCTCGATGATCCGGTCCTCGGGGTCGATCAGGGCCATCCCGATGACCGCGTCGCAGAAGGCGGCCCGGAACCGGGACTCGCTGGCCCGCAGGGCGGCCAGCATCCGGTCGGTGCCCCCGCCCGTGGAACCGCCCCCGCCCGTGGAACCGCCCCCGCCCGCCGGACCGCCTCCGCCGTCCTGTTCCGAGCCGGGCCCGCCGTCCTCCGTACCGCTTCCCTCGGCCCGGCCCCGGTGCGTGCCGTCGGTGAGTGGGGCCGAACAGGTGGGGCAGAGCAGCACCTCGGACTCCTGCAGCGTCCGCCAGGCGCCGAGGGCGGTGACGGATCCCGCGGCCGGGCCGGGGAACGGCGCGCCGAGGTGGCGCTGGTGTGGTGTCTCCTCGTGCCGCACGCCCGGGTGGTGTGCGTCGGCCCCCTCGTTCTGGCCCGGCACGGCATGCTCCCGTCCGCTGCTGACGCTTGACGATGGTCCGGCCGGTGAGTCGGGATCCGACGACCGGCTCCGCACTCTGTCGAGGTCCTCGGAGTCGGTCCGCTGCGGGACGCCCGCCGTGGGGCGTTGTCGCGCGGGGACCCGCGTGAAGAACAGGGCGCTGCGGCCGATCATAGGCCGCGACGACAACGCGCGGTGACCGCCGCGAGGGTGATTCGCCCCGCTTTGTGATCATGGATGGCGGTACGGGCGGACGCCCCCGGTGCACATCGGATGATGTGCGCCAGGGGCGTGTGCGCCGAAGCTGCGCCCCCGGGCGCTGGTTGCGCGCCGGGAGCGGCCGGGGGTTCAGGGCTGCCGGATGGGCTGCCGGAGGGTCAGGAGAACGGTCATGCGGACGCTCAGGCGAGGTTGGCCGTGAGGGTGATGGTGGTGCCGGTCAGGGCCTGGCTGACCGGGCAGTTGGCCTTGGCGTCCTCGGCGGCCTTCACGAAGCCCTCCTGGTCGAGGCCTGGCACGTTGCCGGTGACGGTCAGGTGGATGCCGGTGATGCCCTCGCCGGGCTGGAAGGTGACGTCGGCCTGGGTGTCCAGTGCGGTGGGCGGGGTGCCGGCGCGGGTCAGTCCGTTCGACAGGGCCATCGAGAAGCAGGCCGAGTGGGCGCCGGCGATCAGTTCCTCCGGGCTGGTCTTGCCGTTGGGCTGCTCGGCGCGGGCCGGCCAGGACACCGGGAACGTGCCGATCCCGGACGAGGCGAAGGTCGTCTCGCCCTGCCCGTGGATGAGGTCGCCCTTCCAGGCCGTACGGGCGGTGCGGGTGGTTGCCACGATCGGTACCTCCATAACTGGGGGACAGCTGAGCGGTCACTTCCGGTCATGCACGCACCAGCCTACGGGCAGCCCCGTCCGCGACCGCGGTGTCACGCCGGGCCGGACGGCGTGGTGGCGTCGGGTTCCGGGGCGGCGGTTCGGGGGTGTCCGGATCGTGGACGGATCCGTGCGACGGTGCGGGTCCCGAGCAGGGGCCCTGTTAGATTTGCCCGGGCCCGAGCCCGGCCGCCCTATGGTCGGGCGCCCACCCAGACACCGGGAGCCGCCCCGATGACGGACCACTCCACGACCCCTGACGCCGGCCAGTCCGAGGGGATCGACGACGCCGTACGGGCGGAGCTGACCAGCCTGCGCGAGAGCATCGACAACATCGACGCCGCGGTGGTCCACATGCTGGCCGAGCGTTTCAAGGCGACCCAGCGGGTCGGCCGGCTCAAGGCCGAGCACAAGCTGCCGCCGGCCGACCCGGCGCGCGAGCGGGACCAGATCAAGCGGCTCCGGGAGCTGGCCGCCGGAGCGAAGCTGGATCCGGTCTTCGCGGAGAAGTTCCTGAACTTCATCATCGCCGAGGTCATCCGCCACCACGAGGCCATCGCCCGCGCCTGACGGACAAGCGGCAGAGACGGGCCGACCGGAACGGACCGGCGGCGAACCGAGCAGGCGCCCCCGCGCAGAGGCCCGGATGTCGGTGGCGGCTAAATGCCCGATTTCGTCATGCTCCACGGTTGGCGTACCGTGCAGGTTTCCCCAGCCGGAGAGGTGGAGCAGCGACGATGGCGGTGAACCTGCCCGAAACGCCCAGCGAAACGTCCGGCGGAACCCCCGGTGAAACGTCCGGTGAAACGTCCGGCGGAACCCCCGGCGGCCGGGCCGAGGCCAGGCGACGGGCCCGCGGTTCGCGCGCCCGCCGCGCAGGCGGGCCGGGCCGTACGGGCAGGGCAGGCCGTACCGGCCGGACGAGCCGCCGCCCGCGGCCGTGGTGGATCGAGCTGCCGGTGATGGCCGCGGTCGGCCTGGTGGTCGCGCTGCTGATCAAGACCTGTCTGTTCCAGGTGTTCTCCATCCCCTCCGGTTCGATGGAGAACACCCTGCGGATCGGCGACCGGGTCGGCGTGAACAAGCTGGCGCCGCTGACCGGCTGGGAGCCGGAGCCGGGGCAGCCGGTGGTGTTCAAGGACCCGGGCGGCTGGCTGCCGCCGCAGCCCACCGACCCGAACCCGTTCACCAACGCGGTGAGCTCGGTGCTCAGCTTCGTCGGGCTGGTGCCGCCGAAGGACGACAACTACCTGGTCAAGCGGGTCATCGCGACCGGCGGCCAGACCGTGCAGTGCGAGGGCACCACCCTGACCGTCGACGGGCGGAAGGTGAACGAGCCGTACCTGCACCCCGGTGACGACTCCTGCGCGGGCCTGGACTTCGGGCCGGTGAAGGTGCCCTCGGGCTACGTCTGGGTCGAGGGCGACCACCGCAGCGACTCGGCGGACTCCCGCTACCACCAGCGCGGCCCCGGCGGTGGCGCGGTGCCGGTGGGCAACGTGGTCGGCCCGGTGTCGGCCGTCGTGTGGCCGCTCAATCACCTCGACTGGTTCGGCTGGACCGGCCGCTGACCCCGCGCTCGGCGGCCACCCGCTCGCGGGTGCCGTTCGCGTCCTCCGGATCCGGGAGGCCGGTCGCCCCGGTCGCCCCGGCCCACGCAGTCCCTTCCGGGCCCACCTCCGCCGCCGGCTTGCTCGGCTCCGCCGCCGGCTTGCTCGCCTGCGCCGCGAAGGCCCCGGCCAGCACCAGCAGGCCGCCCGCGATCTGTGGGAGCCCCAGGTGCTCGCCGAGCAGCACCCAGGCCAGCACGGTGGCGACGATCGCCTCCAGGTTGGCCACCACCCCGGCGACCGGCGGGGAGAGGTGGCCGACGGCGACCACTCCGGTGAGGTAGGCCAGCACGGTCGCGACCAGGACCATCCAGGCGGCCGGGACGAACGCGGGCAGGCTGTGCCCGTTCATCACCACGTCGCCGCCGAGCAGGCTCCAGTCGGCCTGCCAGGGCCGGGTGACGGCGGTGAGCAGGACGGCGCCGATGAGCAGCCCGTACGCGCTGACGGCCAGCGGGTCCACGGGGCGCTCGCCCCGGCGGCCGGCGTCGGCGAGCACGAAGTAGCCGACCTGGCAGCAGGCCGCGCCGAGGGCGAAGAGCACGCCGAGGGCGTCGAAGCTCAGGCCGTTCCAGGCCTCGACCACGCAGGCGAGGCCGGCCACCGCGACGCCGGCGCCGATGGCCGCGCCCCGGGTGATCGGCTTGCGCTGGACGAACTTGACGTAGCCGATCAGCAGCGGCGGCCCGAGGTACTCGATGAGCAGGGCCACGCCGACGGGTATGCGGGAGATCGCCGCGAAGTAGCAGGCCTGGACGCCGGCCACGGCGAGCAGGCCGAAGCCGAGGAGCAGGCCGGGGCGGCGCAGTACGGCGTCCCGGTGCCGGTAGGCGATCGGCAGGAGGGCGACGGCCGCGCCGGTGACCCGCAGCCACACCACGTGCATCGGGGAGAGCCCGGCTTCGATCAGCGGTTTGGCCGCGGTGCCGGAGCCGCCGAAGGCGAAGGCGGAGACCAGGGCGAGACCGAGGCCGAGGGTTCTGCCCGAGGGGAGGGTGGGTGAGGCCGTTGATCTGTGCACCGACGCATTGTGACAGTCATACCGGCGCTTCTGTAAGGCGCCATTCCGTCATTTGGTCCTGCATCCAACTGTGCGCAACGGCGTACTCACCCCACCCGGGAAAACCCCGGACAGCCCCGGATCAGCCCCGGGCAGCCCCGGACAGCCCCCGATCAGCCCCCCACCCCCGATCAGCCCCCCACCCCCGCGAGCGAGTCCGTCCCGCCCGTGGGCTGGGTGGTCGGCTGCGTGGTCGGGACCGTCGTCGGCTGGGTGGTCGGCGTCGGCTTGGGGGTGGGCCGGGTGGTCGGCTTGGTGGTGGGCTGGATGGTCGGCTGGCCGGTCGGGGGAGCGGTCGGTGCCGTGGTCGCCCCGCCGCCGCCGTACGGCGGGTTGGTGCCGGCGCCGGAACCGTCGCCCGGAGTGGTGGCACCGCTGCTCGGGCCGCCGGTGGCCGCGCCCGCCGACGGGGTGGCGCTGGGCGTGGTCGGGGCGGTCGGCAGGTCGGTGGCGTCCGAGGTGTCGCCGTCGGCCGGGGTCGGGAAGTCGCTGGTCGGCTGGCCCTTGAGCGCGGCCTTCATGTAGGCGGTCCAGATCTGCGCCGGGAACTGGCCGCCCGCCGCGCCGTCGATGCCGCCGACGCCGCTCAGGCTGACCTGGGCGCCGGTGCCCGGGTCCTGGCCGAACAGCGCGACCGAGGTGACCAGCTCGGGGGTGTAGCCGACGAACCAGACCGACTTCTGGTCGTCGGTGGTGCCGGTCTTGCCCGCCACCGGGCGGCCCAGCGCCTTCGCTCGCCAGCCGGTGCCGCCCGGGTCGCTCACCACGCCCTGGAGCATCGAGGTGACCTGGTTGGCGGTGTCCGCGCTGATCGCCTGGGTGGTCTTGTGCGCGGGCAGCGCCATGGCCTCGCCCTCGCGGTCCACCGACTGCACCAGCCACGGGGTGATCTGCTTGCCGCCGTTGTCCAGCGTGGCGTACACGCCCGCCATGTCGAGCACGCTCGGGGTGGCCGCGCCCAGCGGGATGGACGGCACCGGGTCGAGCCCCGGGGTGTTGCCGGGCAGGCCCAGCGCGATGCCGGTGTCCTTGACCTTCTGCAGCCCGGTGTCCTGCGCGAGCTGCGCGAACGCCGAGTTCACCGACCAGTCGATGGCCTGCTGCAGGGTGATCTGGCCGTAGCTCTTGTCGCCCTCGTTCGGCGGCGCGTACGGGGTGCCCTTGCCGCCGCGGACCTTCCGGCCGCTGGTGCCGTCGTAGACGGTGCGCGGGGTGACGGTGCGGCCGTCCTGGGTCTTGGCGCCGTTCTCGAACGCGGCGGCCAGGGCGATCGCCTTGAAGGTCGAACCGGCCTGGTAGTCGCGCCGGGTCGCGTTGTCCACGTAGTGCTTCACGTAGTCGACGCCGCCGTACAGGGCGACGATCGCGCCGGTCTTCGGGTCCACGGAGACGGCGCCGGCCTGGGCGGCCGCGTCCTTCTTCCGCTTGTCCGGGTTCAGGGTGTCGTGCAGCTGCGCCTGGACCGAGTCCTGCAGAGCCTGCTGGCGGCCCGGGTCGATGCTCAGCTTGATCGTGTAGCCGCCCTTGGCCAGCTCGGTCTCGTTGATGACGCCGTTCCCGGTGAGGTACTGGGTGGCCGCGTCGACCAGGTAGCCGGCCTGGCCGGACAGGCCCGGGTTGGGCTGCGGGTCCCGGACGTCCGGGAAGGTGGTCGTGGCCCGCTCCTCGGCGGAGAGCAAGCCCTCCTTGACCATGCCGTCCAGCACGTAGTTCCAGCGGTTGACGGCGTTCTGCTTGCCCGCTGCGGTCGCGGTGGCCACGTCGTAGGCGCTCGGCGCGTTCAGCAGGGTGGCCAGGTAGGCGCCCTGTGCGGGGTTGAGCGCCGAGGCGTCGATGCCGAAGTAAGCCTGGGCGGCGGCCTGGATGCCGTAGGCGCCGCGGCCGTAGTAGGAGGTGTTCAGGTAGCCGGAGAGGATGTCGTCCTTGCTCTCGGTGGCGTCCACCTTGATCGCGATGAAGAGTTCCTTCACCTTGCGGGTGATCGACTGCTTCTGGTTCAGGTACGTGTTCTTCACGTACTGCTGCGTGATCGTGGAGCCGCCCTGGGTTCCCTCGCCCTTGGCGGTGTTGACGGCCGCCCGGGCCAGGCCCTGGACGTTGACCGCGCCCTCGTTGTAGAAGTTCCGGTCCTCGGCGGCCAGCGCGGCGTGCTGGGCGGCGGGGGAGACCTTGTCCAGGGTGACGTTCTGCCGGTTGGTCTGGCCGGTGCGGGTGATCACCGAGCCGTCCGCGTAGAGCCAGGTGTTGCTCTGCGCGGTCGCGGCGGCGTGCGCGTCCGGGACCTTCACCAGCGCGATCCCCAGCGCGAACAGGCCGACGCCGAGCAGCAGCGCCGAGGCGAAGCCGAGCAGGGTCATCCGCCAGGTGGGTATCAGCCGGCGCCAGCCGGTGCGCTTCGGACGGCGCGCCTTCCCGCCGCCGGAGCCGCCGGAGCCGCCGGATCCGCCGGATCCGCCGGAGAAGCTGGAGAAGCCGGAGCCGCCGGACGTTCCCACCGTGCCGGCGGGGCGCTTGAGCCGCTTGACCGGCCGGAGACTGATCGACGGCGTGCGACGGCCGCTCTGGGCATTTCGGGACAAAGCGCGGCCTTTCCTGCGGGCGGACCGAAGCAGCCTGCATGGGCGGGAGACATCGGCGTGGGGGGAGAACGGCGGTTGGGGACCTTTGTCCCGATTCCGGTTCTACTGCCCTGGACGACCAGGGCGGGCCGGATGGCTCCGGCGGAGCGCCAATCGAGACCGACATCACACACAAATCGGACTTCGAGGGCCAAAAAATCGGGGAGCCCCTCGCTGCTGCGAGAGGCTCCCCGGTGTCTGTGCGCCGCCAGGGACTCGAACCCCGGACCCGCTGATTAAGAGTCAGCTGCTCTAACCAACTGAGCTAGCGGCGCCTGCTGACCTGGAAAACAATACACGGTCCCGAGGGGTGCCTCGAACCGCCTCCGGCTGTCGCTGCCTGATCTACCCCTTTCCTCCCGGTTGGGGTGGAGGTCGCCGCTGGTTAGGGTGGAACCGTGCCCAGCCCCCAGCCAGGACACCCCGCCGCCAGGGCGCGCTTCCTGCGCATCGACGGCGTCCCGCTGCACGTCCGCACCGAGGGCAGCGGCCCGCTCTGCCTGCTCTCCGGCGGCCTCGGCTGCAGCTGGTTCGACTGGGACCTGGTCGTCCCCTTCCTCACGCCCTTCCGCAGCGTGGTCCGCTTCGACCGGCCCGGCTACGGGCTGAGCGCCGCCGAGCCCGCCGGCGACCGGCCCGCCCCGACGGCGGCCGGCGAGGCCGACCGGATCCGGGCGGTGCTGGACGGCCTCGGGCTGCGCGAGCCCTGCACGGTCGTCGGGCACTCGCTGGCCGGCTTCCACGTCGAGGCCTTCGCCCGGCTGCACCCCGAGCGGACCGCCGGGCTGGTCCTGGTCGACGGCAGCGTCGAGCCGGCGGCCCGGCCGCACCCCGCGCCCGGGGCGCGCGACCTGGCGGCCAGGGCGGTGGCCGGCGCCGCGACCGCCCTCGCCGTGCCCTACCTGCTCGGCCCGACGGCCCGCCGGGTGGCGGCCCGGCTGGCCACCGTCCGCCACGAGGACCTCGCCCCGAAGCCGCTGGTCCGGCACTGCTACCGCACCGGCCGGGCGCTGCGGGCGCTGCTGCGGGAGAACGCGCGCTACCTCGACCTGGCGGCCGAGCTGGACGACCTGCGGCGCACCCGGCCGCTGCCCGAGGACCTGCCGGTCACCGTGCTGGCCGCCGACGACGGCTGCCGCACCCGGCGCACCGAGACCCGGCTGGCCGAGCAGCGGGAACTCGCGGCGCTGCTCGGCGCCGACTTCCGCACCACCGCCCCGGCCGGGCACCTGGTGATGTTCGACCGTCCGGACGCGGTGGCCTCGGCCGTGCTCGACACCCGCTGAGCCCCGGGCCGGTCCGGGGGCTCAGCCGTCAACTGCTCATCGCCCGCCTCCGCCGGGCCACGGCCCGGCTCACGGCCGCCGGGACGGGCAGGCTGCGGGCGAGCCGGCGCACGGCGCGGCGGGCCGGCTCGCCCTCCGCGCCCCGGTACAGCCGGCGCTCCAGCCCGGCCGCCCCGATCAGCCCGGCCAGCTGGTGGTCCCGCTGCTCCGCCGGGGTGGTCGGGCCGGAGTCGGCGGTCCGGGCCAGCGTCGCCGCCACCCGCTCGGCGATCAGTGCCCCGGTGTTCGGCCGGACGGCGGTCCACCGGCGGCGGGGCAGCCCGAGGAAACCGGGGGTGCGGACGGTGAGCACGCCCTGGTCGGTCAGCCGGTCCAGGTAGCGCCGAGGGGCGTTGCGGTACCGGAGCTCGCCCAGTGCGTGGTCGAGGGTGGTCCGGTGACGGCTCCCGCCCGCCCGGTCCAGTTCGGTCAGCACCCTGGCGGCGAGCTCGTCGTGGTCGTCCAGTGGCCGGAACGCGGTGATCCGGCGGTCCTCGACGGTGATCGTGCCCGTCAGCTGCAGCTCGGCGAGGACGGCGCCCGCGACCGCCGTCGGGAAGGTGGTCGGGGATCGCAGGCGCCCGGTGGCCGGATCGGCGCAGAGCAGCAGCAGTTCCTCGGCCAGCGGGCGGGGGTCGGAGGAGGTCATGGCGAGAAGGTCTACCCGCTCCGGAAACGCCTCAGGCCGCCCACCGGAGTGGACGGCCTGAGATCTTGCCATGTGCGCCGCCAGGGACTCGAACCCCGGACCCGCTGATTAAGAGTCAGCTGCTCTAACCAACTGAGCTAGCGGCGCCTGCTGACGTCGAAGACATTACACGGCGCCGACCCGATCCACCGAATCGTATTCGGCCAATTACGTGCTGTGACCGTGCGCAGGCGGCTCCGGGTGGTGGCAGGCCGCCTGGTGGTCCGTCCCGGGCGGGCCGTCGAGAGCGGGCCGCTCCTGTTCGCAGCGCGCCCGGTCCGCCGGGGCGGTGAGCCCGGCGTAGCGCGGGCAGCGGGCACGGAAGGGGCAGCCGGTGCGGCGTTCGGTGGGGGAGGGCGGGTCGCCGGCGAGCAGGATGCGGTCGCGGGCGCGTTCGGCGGCGGGGTCGGGGAGCGGGACGGCGGAGAGCAGGGCGCGGGTGTACGGGTGCCGGGGGCGGTCGAAGACGGCGGAGACCTCGCCCTGTTCGACGGTCCGGCCGAGGTACATCACGCTGACCCGGTCGGCGAGGTGCCGGATGACCGAGAGGTCGTGCGAGACGAACAGGTAGGAGAGTCCGAGTTCCGTCTTGAGGGACTGCAGCAGGTTGAGCACGCCGGCCTGGATGGAGACGTCCAGGGCGGAGACCGGTTCGTCCAGCACCAGCAGCTTCGGCCGGACGGCGAGGGCCCGGGCGATCGAGACGCGCTGGCGCTGGCCGCCGGAGAACTGGTGCGGGTAGCGGACGGCGTGCTCGGGGTCGAGACCGACCTGGCGCAGCAGTTCGGGCACCCGGCGGGCGATCTCCTCGCGCGGGGTGTGCTGGGCGAGCAGGGGTTCGGCGACGATGTCGCCGATCGGCATCCGCGGGTCGAGGCTGGCCATCGGGTCCTGGAAGACGATCTGCAGTTCGGCGCGGAGCCGGTGGGCCTCGGCGCGGGTGAGCTTCGCGGTGTCCCGGCCGAGGAGTTCGATCCGGCCGGTCTCGGGGGCGCCGAGCTTCAGCAGTTCGAACAGCGTGGTGGACTTGCCGGAGCCGGACTCGCCGACCAGGCCGAGGGTCTCGCCCTCGCGCAGGTCCAGGTCGACGCCGTCGACCGCGTACACCTCGCCGACCTTGCGCTTGAAGACCGTGCCCTTGAGGAGCGGAAACGTTTTGCCGAGGCCGTTGACCGTCAGCACCGGTGCCAGGGCGGAGCGGTCGCCGGAGTCGGCGCGGGCGGGCAGCAGCGGGACGGGGTAGACCTCGGACGGCGCGGGCCGCCGCTCGGCGAGCTCCGCCGACCGTACGCACGCCGCCAGGTGGCCGTCCGCGCCCTCCAGGGCGGGCTCCGCCACCGAGCAACGCTCCTCGGCCAGCGGGCAGCGCGCCGCGAACGGGCAGCCCGGCGGCAGCTCGGCCATCGGGGCCGGGGCGCCGGGGATCGGCACCAGCGGGCCGCCGTGCCCGTCCAGCCGGGGCAGCGCGCCGATCAGGCCGAGCGAGTACGGGTGGCGCGGCGCCGCGAACAACTCGTCCACCTCGGCGGTCTCGACCACCCGCCCCGCGTACATCACCGCGACCCGGTCGGCCGTCCCGGCGATCACCCCGAGGTCGTGGCTGACCAGGACGAGGGCCGCACCGGTCTCCTGCCGGGCGGTCCGCAGCACGTCCAGCACCTGGGCCTGGATGGTGACGTCGAGCGCGGTGGTGGGCTCGTCGGCGAGCAGGATGTCGGGCTCGTTGGCGACGGCCATGGCGATCATCGCGCGCTGGCGCATGCCGCCGGAGAACTCGTGCGGGAAGCTGTCCAGGGCCCGGTCGGGTGCCGGGATGCCGACCAGGTCGAGGAGTTCGGCGGCCCGGCGGCGCGCGGCGGCCTTGTCCACCCGCTGGTGGATGCGGACCGCCTCGGCGATCTGGTCGCCGATCCGGTAGACCGGGGTGAAGGCCGAGAGCGGGTCCTGGAAGACCATGGCGATCCGGCGGCCGCGGATCGCCGCGAGCTCCTTGCCCGGCAGCCCGACCAGCTCCCGCCCGTCCAACTGCACCGATCCGCCGACCCGGGCCGTGCCGGGCAGCAGCCCGAGCACGGACAGCGCGGTGACGGACTTGCCGGAGCCGGACTCGCCGACGATGCCGAGGGTCTCGCCGCGGTGCAGGGTGAGGTCCACCCCGCGGACGGCGGGGACCGGACCGTCGGGCCCGGCGAAGTCCACCCGCAGGTCCCGGACGGCGAGCAGAGGCGTTTCGACGGTGGTGGTCACGGGCGGGGCTTCCTGGGGGAACGGGCGGTGGCGGTCACGGGGCGGCGCTTCCTGTGGGAGAGGGTGGTGGTCACGGGCGGCGCTTGCGGCGGGAACGGCGGGGCCGGGCCCCGGAGGTGGGATCGAGGGCGTCGCGCAGCCCGTCCCCGATCAGGTTGACGGCGAGGACGAACAGCACCAGCAGGCCGGCGGCGAAGTAGAACAGCCAGGGGAACACCGGGGCTTCGCTGGTCCCGGCGGCGAGCAGGGTGCCGAGCGAGACGTCCGGCGGCTTGACTCCGAAGCCGAAGTAGGAGAGCGCGGTCTCGCTCATCACGGCGCCGCCGACCGCGATGGTGGCGTCGATGATGAGGAAGGAGGCGACGTTCGGCAGGATGTGCCGGCTGATGATCCGCAGCGGTCGTACGCCCATGAACCGTGCGGCGCGCACGAATTCGCGTTCGCGCAGGGAGATGGTCATCGAGCGGACCACTCGGGCGGTGATCATCCAGTTGAACAGCGCGAGCAGCAGCACGAAGGCGATCCAGCCGGCGCTCTTCAGCCGGGCCGAGACGATGGTGATGATCAGGAACGAGGGGAAGACCAGCAGCAGGTCGACCAGGAACATCAGCACGCGGTCGGTCCAGCCGCCGAAGTAGCCGGCGCAGGCGCCGACCACGGAGGCCAGCGCGGTGGAGAACAGCGCCACCAGCAAGCCGATGATCAGCGACTTCTGCAGCCCGCGGACGGTCTGCGCGAACACGTCCTGGCCGACCCCGTTGGTGCCGAACCAGTGTGCGGCGGAGGGGGGTTGGTGCAGCGCGGAGAAGTCGGGCGTGGCGTAGTCCCAGGGCGTGAGGTACGGCCCGCCGAAGGCGAGCGCGAACAGCAGCAGGACGGCGACGGCCCCGGCGACGGCTCCGCGGGCGGCGAGCAGCCGGGCGAGGACGAGTCGTCCGCGGCCGTCGGCCCGGGGTGCGGTGGTCGAGGGGGAGGCCTCGGCGACGGTGGTGGTCATCTCGAAGGTCTCCCGGTCAGGACCGCACGCGCGGGTCGAGGGCGGCGTGCAGGGTGTCGGCGAGGAAGCCGGAGGCGAGGACGACGGCGGCGGTGAACAGGTTGATCGCCACCACCGAGTTGACGTCCTGTTCGTTGATCGACTGGATCAGCCACTCGCCCATGCCGTGCCAGCCGAAGATCGTCTCGGTGAAGATCGCGCCGGTGAAGATGCCCAGGAAGCTGTAGGCGAACATGGTCGACATCGGGATCACGGCGGTGCGCAGGCCGTGCTTGAGCAGCGCCCGTCCGCGGGTGAGGCCCTTGGCCTCGGCGGTGCGCAGGTAGTCGGAGCCGAGCACGTCGAGCATGGTGCCGCGCTGGTAGCGGCTGTAGGTGGCGAGGCCGCCCAGGGCCAGCGAAATGGTGGGCAGCAGCAGGTGCAGCGCCCAGTCGGCCAGGTGGGTGCCGAGGCCGCCGGTGAGCCCGGGGGTCTCGTAGCCGGTGAACGGGATCACGTCGTGGCCGGCCGCGTCCTTGGCGGCGATGGCGCCGTTCTTGAGGAACAGCGCGACCAGGAAGACCGGGGTGGAGAGCAGCACGAAGGACAGTACGGTGAGCAGCCGGTCGGAGATCCGGTACTGGCGGACGGCACTCCACGCGCCGACGGCGACGCCGAGGAGCATGCCGAGCACGCTGCCGAGCAGCAGCAGCCGCAGGGAGACCCAGACCCGGCGGCCGAAGTCGTCGGTGACCGGGGTGTCGTGGATGGTCCGGCCGAGGTCGCCGTGCAGCAGTCCGCCGGCCCAGTGGCCGAAGCGCTCGGCGACCGGGGTGCGGTCGTTCAGGTTGAGCGCGGTGAGCTGGCGCTCGACCGATTCGGCGGACGGGCGGGGGACCTTGGCGTCGAAGTAGGTGCGCGGCTGCAGGGCGGTCGCGGATATCGCGTACGCCAGGAAGACGGCGGCGATCAGCAGCACCGCGTAGTAGCTCAGCCGCTTCGCCAGGTAGCGGAGCATCAACGGCCGCCCGGGGTGGTGGCTCGGCCGAAGCGTCTGGTGGGCATCGGGTGGTGGCTTTCGGTCGGGGCCCGGTCAGGGCATCAGATGGCACGGGTAGCAGGGGAGTTCGGGAAACCGCAGGTCAGAGTGAAGCACCGTGGCACAGCCGGGGTATTGCGGCCGTGTTGCCGCGTGTGACTTTTGGATCAGGTGTGCGCTCCTCCCCCTGGTGGCGGATCTGATCCGCTGTTACGTTCTGCTCGCCCGGTGCCGACTTGGCTGCCCACGCTCAAGCCTCGCCACACCTCGCGCGGCACAACTCCCGTACCGAAGACCTCACCAGGGGGACCCTCATGGACGCTTCCACCACGGCCCGCCGGCTCGGCCGGGCGGCCGCCCTCGCCGTCGCCGTCGCGCTCGCGGTCACCGCGTGCACCTCGGGCGGGGGTGGCTCGGCCGGCGACGTGGCCAAGAGCGAGCCACCGAGACAGGACTCCCAGGACATCAACGCCAAGTCCCTGGACCAGATCAAGGACGGTGGCGAGGTGCGCTTCGCCCTGGACCAGTGGATCACCCAGTGGAACCCGCTCCAGGTGGACGGCGGTTCCTACACCGACACGGTGAACCTGGTCCGCGCCCTGGAACCCTCGCTGTTCAGCACCGACGCCTCCGGCACCTTCCGGGCGAACCCGGACTACCTGGTGGAGGCCAAGGTCACCTCGACCTCGCCGCAGGTGATCACGTACAAGCTGAACCCCAAGGCCAAGTGGTCGGACGGCAAGCCGCTGAGCTACCTGGACTTCAAGGCCGACTGGCAGACGAGCAACGGCAAGGACCCGGCGTACAACGGCTACGACCCGTCCGGCTACGAACTGATCTCCTCCGTCGAGCAGGGCGCCGACCCGACCGAGGTGAAGGTCACCTTCTCGGAGCCGTACGCGGACTGGCAGAACCTGTTCCGCCCGTTGGTCCCCGCGGCCGGCATCTCCACCCCGGACGACTTCAACAAGGGCTGGGTGGAGAAGGTCCCGATCACCGCGGGTGCGCTGAAGATCGGCGTGGCGGACAAGACCGCGCAGACCATCACCTTCGTCCCGGACCCGGCCTGGTGGGGCACCCGGGCCAAGGCAGACAAGATCACCTTCCGGGTGATGGACAAGGCCGCGAGCATCCAGGCCTACCTCAACAACGAGATCGACCTCGCCTCGGCCGGCACCGCCACCGCGTACGGGCAGCTCAAGAACGCCAAGGACACCGTGATCCGGGCCGCCAGCCCCTGGGACGAGGTGCACATCTCCTTCGGTGGCACCGGTGCGCTGGCCGACCAGCGGGTGCGCCAGGCGCTCGGCAAGGCGATCGACCGCTCGGCACTGATCAAGATCGCCAACAACGGGGTGCCGGTGGAGTTCAAGCCGCTCGGCAACCACATCATCATGCCCAACCAGGCCGGCTACCAGGACAATTCCGGCGACTGGGCCAAGTTCGACCTGGCCGCGGCGAAGAAGCTGCTGGACGAGGCCGGCTGGAAGGAGTCCGGCAGCGGCCAGCCGCGCACCAAGGACGGCCGGCCGCTGGAGCTGCACTGGGTGCTCAGCGACGGCACCGCGCAGGCCCAGCTCGACCTCGCCACCGCGGCGGCGGCGATGTGGCAGACGGCCGGTGTCAAGGTCGACCTGGACAAGGTGGCCGCCAACGACTACTTCGCCAAGTACGTGACCCCGGGCAAGTTCGACATCGCGAGCTGGCGCAACACCGACTCCTTCCCGAACTCCAAGAGCCTCGCCAACTTCCGCCTGCCGGTGGGCGACAACACCTTCAGCAACCCGTCCCGGCTGGGCACCGCGGAGATCGACGGCCTGCTGAAGCAGGCGGCCGGGACGGTCGACCCGGTGGAGGCCGCGAAGCTCTACAACCAGGCGGACGCGAAGATCTGGGAGCTCGGCCACACCGTCGAGCTCTACCAGCGGCCCGCCGTGGTGGCGGTGCGCAAGGGCCTCGCCAACTACGGCGCCTTCGGCCTCGCCCAGGAGGACTACAGCAAGGTCGGCTGGGAGAAGTAGCGGCCGCGGCCGCCACCGGGACGGCCGCACGGCAGGCGCTGGCGAGCAGCGCGGTGATCACGAGGCCGGTGGCGCGGACAGGGGAAGGTCGGCTCCGCCGCCCCCGCTGTCCCGCCACCCGCCTTGACCTTCCGCGTTGCCCGCAGGCCGCCCGTGTCATGGGCCCCGCAGGGGCCTCGCTCCTCCAACCGGGACGAATCTAGCGGCGGGTTCCGGCCGTCCGGGGCGCAGCGCGCGGGGCGCGCCCGGAAACCTGCCGGGCTGTCACCCGGTTCGCGCACCGCGGCGTCAACTGCGGCTGACGGCAAGGAGAAAAGGGACATACCGGGGCCATCGCGGCCCGGGGGCCGTACGGGCTCCCGGGCCGCGCCGGTGCGTGCGCCGGGCCCGGGCCACTGCCAGGATGCGTCGGACGACCAGCCCCTTCCGACCCCGGAGCAGCTCCGATGGCCAGTGATCCCGCCGCCGCGGCACCCCGCACGCGCCACGTCGACCCGCCGCCGGTGCGCCGGATGGTCCCGCGCGACCGCCACGAGCCGCACCGGGTCGCCACCCCGCTGGAACTCTTCTTCGACCTCTGCTTCGTGGTCGCGGTCGGCCAGGCGGGGCGCGAACTGGCCCACTCCCTCGCCGCCGGGCACTACGGGGAGGGCCTGCGCGGCTACGTGCTGGCCTTCTTCGCGATCTGGTGGGCCTGGATGAACTTCACCTGGTTCGCCTCCGCCTACGACTGCGACGACGTGCCGTACCGGGTCACCACGCTGGTGCAGATCGCCGGGGTGCTGATCCTCGCCGCCGGGGTGCCGCGGCTGTTCGCCACCCAGGACATGGCGCTGTCGATCACCGGGTACGTGGTGATGCGCCTGGCGATGGTGACCCAGTGGCTGCGCGCGGCGGCCGGCGAGCAGGGCGAGGCACGCCGGGTCGCGCTGCGCTACGCGCTGGGGATCGCCCTCTGCCAGGTCGGCTGGGTGGTCGTGCTGTTCCTGCCGCACGGCGCCCGGCCGTACGTCCTCCCGATCGGCGTGCTGTGCGAGCTCGCCGTGCCGGTGATCGCCGAGCTGCGGACGCAGACCTCCTGGCACCCGCACCACATCGCCGAGCGGTACGGGCTGTTCACCCTGATCGTGCTGGGCGAGACGGTGGCGGCGGCGACCGTCGCCGTGCAGTCCGCGGTGGACGAGCACGAGGAGCTGGGCCGGCTGGTGCCGGTGGCCATCGGCGGCCTGCTGATCTGCTTCGCGGCCTGGTGGATCTACTTCGCCCGGCCCGTCCACGAGCACCTGCGCTCCAACCGGCAGGCCTTCGCCTGGGGTTACGGGCACTACCTGGTGTTCGGCTCGGCGGCGGCGATCGGCGCCGGGCTGGAGGTGGCGGTGGAGTCGACCGTGCACAAGGCGGAGATCTCCGAGCGGGCCGCCACCGCCACGGTCACCGTGCCCACGGCGCTCTACCTGGTCACGGTCTGGTTCCTGCACTCCCGGCACACCAAGCGGGGCGCGGTCGCCCAGGCCTTGGCGCCGGCGGGCGCCGTCCTGGTACTGGCCTGCACCGCGCTCGGCGGCCCCGGGGTGCTCGCCGCGGGCCTGGTCTGCGCGCTGATGGTGGCGGCGGGAGTGCTGGTCCACAGCCGGGAGAGCCGGACCTCGGTCTAGGAACCAGCCCGCCCCAGCAGCACCGGTTGGTGCCGCGCCAGCCAGGCCAGGTAGGCCGGGTTGACCCTGGCCAGATCCAGGTAGGCGGCGCGCAGTTCGCCGTACAGCGCGTCCAGTGCGGGCGGGCTGAGCGCACGCGGGCGCCAGGTGAACAGCAGCCGGACGGCCAGCGGATCCCCGTGCACCGGCCGGACGACGGTGCCGGGCCCGGGCGGTGCGGTCGGCTGGCAGGGGCGGACGGCCTCGCCGGAGGCGACCAGCTCGGCGGCGGTGGCGTTGTCCCGCACCTGCAGCACCCGGGGATTGAGCCCGGCCTCGCTGAACGCCCGGCGCATCGCCGCGTACTCGTGGTCGGCGGTCGGGTCGACCATCCAGGTGTCCCCGCCGAGGTCGGCGAGGTGGACGACCGGGCGGGCGGCGGCCGGGTGCCCGGCGGCGAGTTCGACGAACTGCGGCTCGCGGTCCATCAGCACCCGCTGCTCGGCGTCGGCCGGCACTCGCAGCGGGAAGCCTTCGCTCTCGTGCACGAAGGCCACGTCCAGCTGGTCGGCGGCGACCATCCGCAGCAGCGCGCTGGCGGAGATGTCCACGTGGAGGGTGGTGTCGGTGTCCGGCAGCCGCTCGTGCACCCGGCGCAGCCAGGCCGCGACCGCCCGGCTGCCGACGCTGCCGATGCGCAGCCGGCGCTGCCGGCCCGCCCCGGTGGCGTCGCGGGCCTCCTGACGGGCGGCGGCCACCAGCGCGGCCATCTCGGTGATCACGGGCCGGGCGCGGGAGAGCACCGAGTGGCCGAGCGCGGTCGGCCGGCTGCCGGTCTGCTCGCGGGTGAACAGGGTGCCGCCGATGGCCCGTTCGATGCGGTGCAGCTGGGTGGTGAGAGAGGGCTGGGTCATGCCGAGTTGGAGCGCGGCCTTGCGGAGGCTGCCGGTGTCGGCGATGGCGCACAGCACCCGGAGGTGTCTCACGTCGAGCTCCACGTCCGGAGCATAGACGCAGCCGAGCCGTCTCGCCAAGGACATGACAGGCAATCAAGGCTCCGTCACGGAGCGCTCCACGTGCCGCCACAGGCCGCCACGCGCTGCCGCCGGTATGCGGCGGTGCTATCGCGGGTTGACATCATCCGCGGCGGGCCCGCCCGGGTCGAAGCTCTGGGACATCACCCGTTGACCAGGTGTCCCCCAGGGCCGGCCCCCAACCGGCCACGGCACCACAGGAATCGGAGCACCCCCACATGAAGCGATCCGTGCTGTCCGCCACCCTCGGCCTCGCCCTCGCGGCCGGCCTCGCGGTGCTGCCCGTCACCACCGCCGCCGCGGCCGCACCGGCCGCGCCCGCCGCCGCGGCCGCCCCGGGCTACACCGCCTCGACGTACGCCGGCTCGGCCGCCCAGGCCGCGAACAACCGGGCCTTCTTCCAGGCCGTGGTGGCCTCGGTCAAGGCCAAGCGGGCCGCCAACCCGTGGCTGCAGACCGTCACCGTCACCTACGACACCGGCAACGCGCCCTCCTTCGCCGGCCAGATAGCCAGCGCCGCGCAGATCTGGAACAGCTCGGTGCGCAACGTCCGACTCCAGGAGACCGGCGGCAACGGCGACTTCTCGTACTACGAGGGCAGCGACAGCCAGGGCTCCTACGCCAGCACCGACGGGCACGGCCACGGCTACGTCTTCCTCGACTACCAGCAGAACCAGGAATACGACTCGGTGCGCGTCACCACCCACGAAACCGGCCATGTGCTCGGCCTGCCCGACGACTACTCCGGCCCGTGCAGCGAGCTGATGTCCGGCGGCGGCCCCGGCCCCTCCTGCACCAACCCCTACCCCGACGCCAACGAGCGCAGCCAGGTCGACTACCTCTGGGCGAACGGCCTCGCGGCGGCGAACCGGTAAGCAACGCAGCGGAGTTCGGGCACGGCAGGCCGCTCGGCCGGAATCGAGCGGCCCGCCGCTCCGGGTACTTCCCCGCTCGGGAGCCTAGCCGCCCCCGGAACGGAATGCCAGGGGCACGGTTGGGTCAAGGCGAGGAAAAGGCGACCCAAAGCGGCGGGGCGGCCCGGGTATTGCACGGAGCTATCGCGGGTTGACATCATCCGCGCGCCCGCCGGGCTGCCCGAAGCTCTGGGACATCACCCGTTGACCAGGTGTCCCCCAGGGCCGGCCCCCAACCGGCCACGGCACCACAGGAATCGGAGCACCCCCACATGAAGCGATCCGTGCTGTCCGCCACCCTCGGCCTCGCCCTCGCGGCCGGCCTCGCCGTGCTGCCCGTCACCACCGCCGCCGCGGCCGCACCGGCTGCTCCGGCCGCCCCGGGCTACACCGCCTCGACGTACGCCGGCTCGGCCGCGGAGACCGCGGACAACCAGGCCTTCTTCCAGGCCGTGATGGCCTCCGCCAAGGCCAAGCAGGCCGCCAACCCGGGCCTGGCCACCGTCGTGGTCACCTACGACGCCAGCTCCGCCCCGACCTTCCGCACCCAGATAGCCAGCGCCGCGCAGATCTGGAACAGCTCGGTCAGTAACGTCCAGCTGCGCTCCGGCTCGGCCGCCGACTTCTCGTACTACGAGGGCAACGACAGCCGCGGCTCCTACGCCAGCACCGACGGGCACGGGCGCGGCTACATCTTCCTCGACTACCAGCAGAACCGGCAGTACAACTCGGTCCGGGTGACGGCCCACGAGACCGGCCACGTGCTCGGCCTGCCCGACCACTACTCCGGCCCGTGCAGCGAGCTGATGTCCGGCGGCGGCCCGGGCACCTCCTGCACCAACCCCTACCCGAACAGCACCGAGCGCAGCCGCGTCAACTCCCTGTGGGCGCGCGGCTGATCCACCGCCGAACCCCCGGCCCGGCCGCACCCGTTGCGGCCGGGCCGCAACGGGTGCGCCGCCGGATTGTCGGTACCCCGTGGGAGCATGCGGGCGACACCCGTCCGAAAGGTTCCGCCATGCTCCGCTCCGCCCCCGACCGGCTCACCGACCTGCCGTACGCCGAGGTGCTGAGCCCGCACACCGGGCCGCTGCGCAG
The DNA here is from genome assembly GCF_900199205.1 of Streptomyces sp. 1331.2. Taxonomy (NCBI): domain Bacteria; kingdom Bacillati; phylum Actinomycetota; class Actinomycetes; order Kitasatosporales; family Streptomycetaceae; genus Streptomyces; species Streptomyces sp. 1331.2. Next base: position 4,878,895 of record NZ_OBMJ01000001.1, read on the forward strand.
CGACGCGCGCTACGACACCGCGCACTTCGACGGCGGCGAGCACACCGACGAGTCGGGCGCCGGCGCGGCCTTCCTGGAGTGCGCGTTCACCGGCGTCGCACTCAGCGGGGTCAAGCTGCGCCAGGCCCGCTTCAACGAGGTGTGGGTGCACGCCGGCCGCTGGGTGACCTGCGACCTCAGCGACTCCGAGTGGCAGGACAGCGCCTTCGTCGGCGGCGTGCTGGCCGGGATCGCCGCGTACGGTTCGGCGCTGCGCCGGGTGGTGTTCCGCGGCTGCAAGCTGGAGGCGGTCAACCTGCGGGCGGCCGTCCTGCGGGACGTGGTCTTCGAGGACTGCCTGCTGCGCGACGTGGACTTCGGCGAGGCGAAGCTGACCGGGGTGTCCTTCCCCGGCTCGACGCTGGAGGAGGTCCGGCTGCGCGGGGCCGCCCTGAGCAAGACCGACCTGCGCGGCGCCGTCCGGCTCGGCCTGGCCGACGGCCACCAGGGGCTGCGCGGGGCGGTGATCAGCTCCACCCAACTGCTGGAGCTGGCCCCGCAGTTCGCGCAGGCGCTGGGGATCGAGGTGAAGGACCGCTGACCGCCTGCCCGCTCCGTCCCTCCCCGGCGTTTCCGTCCTGCGTTCAGCCCGGCGTCGTTCGGTGACTCCCGGACGAACAGTCCGCCAAACCTGGTGCACGCATCTGGTGGCCCGCTCCGTGCGCGCTGGAGACTTCTCCCCGATCGAGTGAGCCCCGACTTGTGTACACAACATCGCCAGTGAAGGGACGGGTTGGGCTGATGGCCGAGCTGAGTCGCAGGAAGTTCGTCACGCTGTCCGGGGCCGCCGCGGCCGGTCTCGCCGTCGCCGGGACCGGCGCCGCGGGGGCCGCCCCCGGAGCCGCGGCCGCCACCGCCTCCACCACCGCACTCACCACGACCGGCACCATCACCGACGTGCGGCACGTGGTGATCCTGATGCAGGAGAACCGCAGCTTCGACCACTACTTCGGCATGCTGCGCGGCGTGCGCGGCTTCGCCGACCGCAGCGCCATCCAGATCGCCGGCGGCTACAGCGTCTTCAACCAGCCCAACGGCCTGCTCTCCCGCCAGTACCCGTGGCAGTTCAGCCTCACCAAGCCGGCCGGCGGCGCCGACCCCGAGCGCCTCGCCCAGTGCAACGGGGACCTCTCGCACGGCTGGAGCGACCAGCACAGCGCCTGGAACAGCGGCAAGCTGGACAACTGGGTCGCCGCCAAGGGCAACGTCCGCACCCTCGGCTTCCTCACCCGCCAGGACATCCCGTTCCACTACGCGCTGGCCGAGAACTGGACCATCTGCGACGCCTACCACTGCTCGGTGCTCAGCGCGACCGGCCCCAACCGCACCTACCACTGGTCCGGCCAGATCGACCCCTCCGGCGCCGCGGGCGGCCCGGCCTACGACGGCGGCGACGAGAAGGGCCTGCGCTGGCAGACCTACGCCGAGGCGCTGGAGAACGCCGGGGTCAGCTGGAAGGTGTACCAGAACGCCGCCGACAACTACGGTGACAACGCCCTGGCCTACTTCAGCCAGTTCTCCGGCGCCCCGGCCGGCAGCCCGCTGGCCGTCAAGGGCATGGGCTCGGTGCCCAAGGTCACCGGCCGGACCCCGGACGACATCGTCGCCGCGATCAAGGCCGACGTGCTGAACGGCACCCTCCCGCAGGTGAGCTGGATCGTCCCCGACCAGGGTTCCTCCGAGCACCCGTACGCCACCCCGGCCGACGGCGCGCACTTCGTCCACAACGTGATCGACGCGCTCAACGCGGACCCGAACGTCTTCGACTCCTCCGTCCTGTTCATCAACTACGACGAGAACGACGGCTTCTTCGACCACGTCCCGCCGCCGGTCGCCCCGGCCGGCACCCCGGGCGAGTTCTACAACGGCACCAGCATCGGCCTCGGCTTCCGCGTCCCGATGCTCACGATCTCGCCCTGGACCCGCGGTGGCTGGGTCAACTCCGAGACCTTCGACCACACCTCGGTGCTGCGCTTCCTGGAGACCTGGACGTCCGCCCTCGGCACGCCCGCGCAGTGCGTGAACATCAGCGACTGGCGCCGCCGCGTCTGCGGCGACCTCACCAGCGTGTTCGACTTCGCCAACCCGGTGTACGGCCTGCCCGCACTGCCCGACACCTCCCAGACCATCGGCCTGTCCACCTGCGGCCCGCTGCCCAACCCGGCCCCGGTGAACAACCAGCTCCCGCTGCAGGAGTCCGGCACCCGGCCGGCCCGCGCCCTGCCCTACCAGCCGAACGCCAACCTGGACCACCTGGAGTTCGGCTCGGCCGGGGTGATGAAGGTCTGGATCGGCATGGCCAACGGGGGCAGCAAGACCTCGCACTTCGCCGCCTACGCCAACGCCTACCGCAGCGGCGGCCCCTGGCAGTACACGGTGGACCCGGGCGGCAGCACCAGCGACTTCTTCAACTGCGGCACCGGCTTCGGCGGCGGCCCCTACGACCTCTCGGTGGTCGGCCCCAACCGCTTCCTGCGCCGCTTCAAGGGCGATGCGACGAAGGCGGGCAAGAACGCCGCCGTCACCGCCTCGTACGCCGTCGAGCCGGGAACGGGCAAGCTCGCGGTGTACTTCAAGCTGGCCAACAACGGCAGCACGCCGATGACCTTCACCATCGCGTCGAACAACTACCGCACGGACGGTCCCTGGACCTACCAGGTCCCGGCCGGCGGCAGCGTCACCGACTACTTCAACGCCGTCGCCTACACCAACGGCTGGTACGACTTCACCGTGACGGTCGACGCGGACGCCGGCTGGTCCCAGCGCTTCACCGGCCACCTGGAGACGGGCGCGCCCAGCGTCAGCGGCTGACCGGGAGGACTCAGGCGTACGGGCCCCGCGGAAACCACGAATCGTGGACCTCGCGGGGCCCGTGCGCCTGCGGGAGCGCCCCGGCTACGGCCCGGGGCGCGTTCGGCAGGGACCGAAGGCTCAAGGTGCGTCCCTCCGGGCCCGGTGTGAGAGTGGGGGCAGCCCGGTATCCCGACATTCCCTCCGGAGGAGGAGTCATGGGCATCTTCGACAGGCTGTTCCACCGGCCCCCGCACCACGAGGCCACCGGCGAGGACGCCGCCCAGCGGGCCGCCCTCGCCCACGACGAGGCCGCCGACGCCTTCGGCGACGACGTCGAGCGCTCCCGCTCGCTGCAGGAGCAGCTGGCCCAGGAGCGGCTGGCTCAGGAGCAACTCTCCCAGGCGGAGGCCGACCGGCGGGCCGCCGAGAACATGACCGCAGAGGGAGACCCCTGGGACTGACCCCCGGGCAAGACTCCTGGCACTGACCCCCCGGCGCCGTCACCGCGCCCGCGGCGGCAGCGGCGGGCGCCGCAGGTCCGGCCGGGGCGTGGACTCCGGCGGCGGCACGGCCGCGGGCGCGTCCTCCAGCAGTTCCAGGGCCAGCTGCACGGCGGTCCGCAGCTCGGGGTGGCGCCCCCGCGCCCAGTCGCGCGGGGTGCGCAGCACGTGCACGTCCGGTTCGACGCCCCGGTTCTCCACCGACCAGCCGAGCCCGCCGTCGAACCAGGAGGCGTTCTTCGGCACCGAGATCTGGGTGCCGTCGCCGAGGGTGTGCCGCCCGGTCATCCCGACCACCCCGCCCCAGGTGCGGTTGCCGATCACCGGGCCGAGCCCGAGCAGCTTGATGGCCGCGATGATCACGTCCCCGTCGGAGCTGGTCGCCTCGTCGGCGAGGGCGACCAGCGGGCCGCGCAGCGCGTGCCGCGGCCAGCGGACCGGCTGGCGGTCCCGGGTGAAGTCCCAGGCGAGGACGTGCCGGGTGAGCTTCTCCAGGACCAGTTCGGAGACGTTGCCGCCGGCGTTGCCGCGCACGTCCAGGACCAGCGCGGGCTTGTCGAGTTCGCGCCGCAGGTCCCGGTTGAACTGCGCCCAGCCGGAGCCGCCGAGGTCCGGGATGTGCAGGTAGCCGCACCGGCCGTCACTGAACTCCCGTACCAGGGAGCGGCGTTTGGAGACCCAGTCCTGGTAGCGGATGGGTCGCTCGTCGGTGAGCGGGGTGACGGCGATCCGCCGCACCGGGCCGTCCGGGTCGCTGCGCAGGGTCAGTTCGACGGTGGTGCCGCCGGTACCGGCCAGCAGCGGCAGCGGGCCGCGCACCGGGTCGACGGGACGGCCGCCGACCTCCACGAGCTCGTCGCCGTCGCGCACGCCCTGGGCGGCCAGCGGGGCGCGGGCGCGCGGGTCGGAGGACTCGCCGGGCAGCACCCGCTCGACCAGCCAGCGTCCGTCGGGGGAGCGGTGCGCGGTGGCGCCGAGCAGGCCGAGCGGCTGCTGGGCGAGCGAGGGCCCCTCGGCGCGGCGGGACGGGGTGACGTAGGCGTGCGAGGTGCCCAGTTCGCCGAGGAGTTCGCGCAGCAGGTCGGCGAAGTCGTCGGGTGAGCAGACGCGTTCCAGCAGCGGCTCGTACTGGGCGACCAGGGCGGGCCAGTCCAGGCCGGACATCCGCTCGTCCCAGAACTGGTCCCGGACGATCCGGGCGGCCTCGTGGTAGGCCTGGCGCCACTCGGCGGCCGGGTGGACGGTGTGGGTGATCCGGCGCAGGTCGACGCTGGTGCCGGCGGAGGGGGCGCCGACCGGGACGACCCGGAGCGTGCCGGCCGAGTAGACCGCGATGGTGCCGCCGTCGCCGGAGACCGCGTAGCCGTCCAGCTTGTCCACCAGCGTGGTGCGGGTGCCCCGGGCCAGGTCGAAGTGCTCCAGCGAGGGGCGGCCGGAGGTGTCCTCCGGGCTGGCGAAGGTCTGCCCGAGGGTGCCGGAGATCGGCCAGCGCAGCCAGACCAGGCCGCCGCGCACCGCGTCGGTGGCCGAGTACTTGGAGGCGATCACCGGGAACTGCAGCAGCCGCTCGCCGATGCCCTCCGGGTCGACCCGCACGGTGCCGTCGCCGCCGTCCCCGGCCGGGGCGCCCTCCTCGACGGGCGCGGCGAACGGCGAGGGCGTGTCGGCGGTCAGCGGGACGAGGTACGGGCGGCAGCCGAGTGGGAAGGAGAGGTCGCCGGTGTGCACGTCGTGGACGGGGTCGAAGCCGCGCCAGGACAGGAAGGCCAGGTAGCGGCCGTCCCGGGTGAACACCGGCTGCTCGTCCTCGAAGCGGCCGTCGGTGACCTCGGTGGTCGGTGCGGGCGCGTCGGTGCGGGTGAGCCGGATGCGGCGCAGCGAGCGCCCGGCGACCGGCTGGGACCAGGCGATCCAGTGCGAGTCGGGGGAGAAGCGGGCGCTGGAGACCGGCCCGTAGCCGGAGGCGGCCAGCTCGCGCACCTCGCCGTCGTCGGCGGAGACCAGCAGCAGCCGTCCGTCCGAGGAGGCGGCGGCGAGGCGGCTGCCGTCGGGGGAGGCGGTGAGTTCCAGGACGCGGCCGAGCCGGCCGGCGGCGAGCACCCGGTGGCGGTGCCGTTCGGCCGTCTCGTGCCCGGGCAGCGGCATCACCTCGATCGCGTCGGCGCCCTGGGCGTCGGTGATCCAGGCGGCCTCGCCGGTGTGGCCGAGCAGCACGGGCAGCCGGGTCCGCACCCCGGGGGTGTCGGCGAGCGCGCGGGCCGGGCCGTCCTTGTGGGTCAGCCAGTACTGGCTGCCGCGCACGGTGACGACCCCGGCCCGGCCGGTCCGGTCGCAGGCGAGGTCCTTGACCTGGGTCGCGGCGTTGACCTGGTACGGGCGGCGGCCGGCCCGGGCGCCGCCGAGCGGGATGCGCAGCCGGCGGGGGGCGGGGGCGTCCAGGCCGTCGAGCAGCCAGAGGTCCCCGGCGTGCTGGTAGACGATCCGGGTGCCGTCGGTGGCGGCTTCGCGGGCGTAGTAGGAGGCGTGGTCGGTGTGCCGGCGCAGGTCGGTGCCGTCGGGGCGGCAGGAGTAGACGTTGCCGATGCCCTCGTGGTCGGAGAGGAAGGCGATCCGGCCGGAGACCGGCATGGGTGAGGCGAGGTGCCCGGTGTGGTCGGGCAGGATCTGTTCGCCGTCCGCCCAGAGCCGGCCGGTGGCGCCGCCCCGGTAGCGCTTCCAGGCGGCCGGCTCGTGCGGGGCGGAGCCGGTCAGCAGGACGGTCCGCTCGCGGCTCATCTGGGCGTCGCCGACCGGGCCCCAGGGCATCCGGCGGCCTGGGGAGCCGTCCGGCGGCAGGGCGTGCGCCCAGGTGTAGTGGCCGAAGGGCTCGTGGAAGGAGGTGACGGCCAGCACCTCGCCGTCCGGCAGCCAGCCGCGGACCCGGGTGTCCTGGCTGCCCCAGAAGCTGAGCCGGCGGGCCTCGCCGCCCTCGACGGGAGCGGTCCACACCTCGGGGCTCAGGCTCAGCCAGCCGGTCCAGGCGAGGGTGGTGCCGTCGGGGGAGAAGCGGGGGTGGCTGACCCGGGTGCGGTCGCAGGTGATCCGCCAGGCCCGGCCGGTGACGGCGCCGCCGGCGTCCAGCGGGGCGATCCAGACGTCGTCCTCGGCGGTGAAGGTGAGCAGGTCGCCGTGCAGGTGCGGGTGGCGGAGGTAGCCGGGCGGGGTCACCCCTCCATCCTTCGACGGGGTGTCACCTGCGGCAACCCGGGCCGTCCGCGTGGTGTGTTCCGGAACCGGTCTGGACCATTGACACTCGACGGCCGGATCCACTTCAGTGGTCTAGTCCAACTTGGGTGCCAGGCCGGGCCGTTCCCCCCACTGGCGCGTGCTCCGGCGTGCCCTCGGACGTCCCCCACGACCGCGCCATCGCAGGAGCCCCCGCATGCGCAGAAACCTCAGAACCGGCCTCGCCGCCGGCACCGCCTCCGCCGTCGCCGCCGCCACGCTGGTCGGCGTCACCCTGGGCCTCGCCCCCGCCGCCTCGGCCGGCGAGTTCCTGGTCAACGGCGGCTTCGAGTCCGGCTCGCTCGGCCCCTGGAGCTGCACCGGCAACACCGGCACCGTCGTCACCGGCCCGGTGCACGGCGGCAGCCGCGCGCTCGCCGCCGCGGCCTCGGCGAGCGACACCGCCCAGTGCGCCCAGACCGTCACCGTCACCCCCGGCACCACCTACACGCTCAGCGCGTACGTCAACGGCTCGTACGTCTACCTGGGCGTCGACGGCGGCGGCCCCAGCACCTGGACGCCCGGCACCGGCGGGTCGTACCAGAAGCTCAGCCTCAGCTTCACCACCGGCGCCACCCAGACCAGCGCCACCGTGTACACCCACGGCTGGTACGGCCAGGGCACCTACTACGCGGACGACGTCTCGTTGGACGGCCCGGGCGCCCCCAGCCCGACGCCCACGCCCACGCCCACTCCGACCCCGACGCCCACCGCCACGCCCACCGCCACCGCCTCCCCGACCGCGACACCCACCGGCACCCCGACGGGCACGCCCACCACCCCGCCCGCCGGCAGCCACGCCCTGGTCGGCTACCTGCACGCGAGCTTCGCCAACGGCGCCGGCTACACCCGGATGGCCGACGTCCCGAACTCCTGGGACTTCATCGACCTCTCCTTCGGCGAGCCCACCTCCGCCACCTCCGGCGACATCCGCTTCAACCGCTGCTCCGTCACCGACTGCCCCACCGTCGAGTCCGACGCCGACTTCAAGGCCGCCATCGCCGCCAAGCGCGCCCAGGGCAAGAAGGTGCTGATCTCGATCGGTGGCCAGAACGGCCAGGTCCAGCTGACCACCACCGCCGCCCGGGACACCTTCGTCAGCTCGGTCTCGGCGATCATCGACCGGTGGGGCCTGGACGGCCTGGACATCGACTTCGAGGGCCACTCGCTCTCCCTGAACACCGGCGACACCGACTTCAGGAGCCCGACCACCCCGGTCATCGTCAACCTGATCTCCGCACTGAAGACCCTCAAGGCCAAGTACGGCCCGGGCTTCGTGCTGACCATGGCTCCGGAGACCTTCTTCGTCCAACTCGGCTACCAGTACTACGGATCCGGCCCCTGGGGCGGCCAGGACCCGCGCGCCGGGGCGTACCTGCCGGTCATCCACGCGCTGCGCGACGACCTCACCCTGCTGCACGTCCAGGACTACAACTCCGGGTCCGTCATGGGCCTGGACAACCAGTACCACTCGATGGGCGGCGCCGACTTCCACGTCGCGATGACCGACCTGCTGCTCAAGGGCTTCCCGGTGGCGGGCAACGCGAACAACGTGTTCCCGCCGCTGCCCGCCGCCAAGGTCGCCATCGGCATGCCGGCCACCACCAACGCGGGCAACGGCTACGTCGCCCCGGCCGAGGTGGACAAGGCCCTGGACTGCCTCACCAGGCTCGCCAACTGCGGGACGTACGTGCCGCGTTCGGGGGCCCAGCCGAACCTGCGCGGGCTGATGACCTGGTCGATCAACTGGGACCGGTTCGGCGGGCGGGAGTTCTCCCGGAACTTCGACGGCTACTTCGGCCGCTGACCCGACCTCCACGCCGACCCGAGGTCCACGGGCGCCGACGTCCACGCCGACCGGCCGTCCGCGGGACCATGGTTGAACCTCACACCCGTGTCAGGTCCAACCATGGTCCCCATGGCGACCACACAGCTCACCACCCCGGTGTCCCGCACACCCTTCCCGCTCCCCGCCCTGCTCGCCCTGGCCACCGCGGTCTTCGTCACCGCGCTCACCGAGACCCTGCCCGCCGGCGTCCTGCCGGGGATGGGCGAAGCCCTCGGCGTGAGCGAGTCGGCGGCCGGGCAGACCGTCACCGTCTACGCGCTGGGGACCGCCGCCACCGCGATCCCGCTCACCGCGGCCACCGCCGGCTGGAACCGCAAGCGGCTGCTGCTCACCGCGATGGCCGGCTTCGCGGTGGCCAACACGGTGACCGCGGCCTCCACCGCCTATCCGCTCACGATGGCCGCCCGCTTCCTCGCGGGCGTCGCGGCCGGTCTCGCCTGGGCGCTGCTGGCCGGGTACGCCCGCCGGCTGGTGCCGGTCGAGCAACAGGGCCGGGCGATGGCCGTCGTGATGGCGGGAGTGCCGGTGGCGCTGTCACTCGGAGTGCCGATCGGCACCTTCCTCGGCCGGATGCTCGCCTGGTGGGTGCCCTTCCTGGCCATGACGGCACTGGCGGTCGGTGTGGTCGGCTGGATCGCGGCGCTGCTGCCCGGTCGGCCCGGGCAGCCGGCCGGGGAACGCACCCCGGTCCGGCGCGCCCTCACCGTGCCCGGCGTGGTGCCGGTGCTCGGCGTGACGGTGCTCTACGTACTGGCGCACACCGTCCTCTTCACCTACATCGCGCCCTTCCTCGACGGGGCCGGCCTCGGTGCCGCCACCGGCACCGTGCTGCTGGTCTTCGGGCTGGCCTCGCTGCTGAGCATCTGGCTCACCGGAGCCCACATCCACCGCCGGCTGCGGCAGTTGACGATCGGCGGCGCACTGCTGGTCGCGGTGACGGCAGTCGTCCTCGCGGTGTGGTCCGGCAGCGCGGCGCCGGTGTACGCCGCCGCAGCGCTCTGGGGCCTGGGCTGGGGCGGCGCTCCGACGCTGCTGCAGACCGCCCTCGGCGACGCGGGCGGCGACCAGGCGGACGCCGCCCAGGCCGTGCTGGTGACCCTGTGGAACGTCGCGATGGCGGGCGGCGGGGTGGTCGGCGGCCTCGTCCTGAGCGGCCTCGGCACCGGCGCCCTGCCCTGGACGGTCCTCGCGCTGCTGCTCCCCGCCCTCGCCGTGGTCATCGGCGCCCGCCGTCACGCCTTCCCGCCGGTGCGGCGTTAGCGCCCCCGCCCGGCGAGGGTCAGCGCAGGTGCCGTTCCGGTCGCTGCGGGGTCAGCGCACCTCCAGCGCGTGCGACTTCAGCCGGGCGATCAGCTCGGGCGACGCGGTCGCGGTGGACCCCGCCGAGTACGGCGGCTGCGGGTCGTACTCGATGACCAGCTGGATCGCCTCCGCGACCGCGTCCCCGGCGAGCCGGCCGGTCAGCGACAGCGCGAGGTCGATCCCCGCCGAGACCCCGGCCGCGGTCGCGTACTTCCCGTCCAGGACGACCCGCTCGGTGCCGGTCGCCTCGGCCCCGAGCGCGGCCAGCTGCTCCAGGCAGTACCAGTGCGAGGTGGCCCGGCGTCCCTTCAGCAGCCCGGCGGCGCCCAGCAGCAGTGAGCCGGAGCAGACCGAGGTGGTCCAGGTGGTGGTCGTGTCGACGGCCCGCACCCACTCCAGCAGGCCCTGGTCGGACAGTTGGGCCTCCGTCCCGGGCCCGCCGGGCACGAGCAGCACGTCCGCCGCGTCCACCTCGTCGATCGCGAGGTCCGCGGTGAGCGCCAGGCTCTTCATGTCGGTGCGCACCGGGCCGCGCCGGGCGGCGGTGAACACCACCTCGGCGCCGGGGATCCGGGACAGCACCTCGTACGGGCCGACCGCGTCCAGGGCGGTGAATTCGTCGTACAGCAGGAAGGCGATGCGCATCAGTGTTCTCCGTCGTGACTCGTTCGGATGTCGTGACTCGGTCGGAAGCGGCGTCGGTACTCGGCGGGCGGGGCGGCCAGGGCCCGGACGAAGGCGCGCCGCATCGCCTCCGGGGTGCCGTAGCCGCAGTGGCGGGCGATCTCCTCGATGCCCTCGGCGGTCTCCTCCAGCCGCCGCCGGGCGGCCTCCAGCCGGACCCCGTCCACGTACCGGCCGGGGGTGACCCCGACCTCGGCGGCGAAGGCGCGGGCGAAGTGCCGCGGGGAGAGCGCCGAGCGGCGGGCCAGCGCCTCGACCGACAGGTCGGCCTCCGGATGCTCGGCGATCCACCGCTGCACCTCGCGCAGCGGCTCCCGGGCCGCCACCTGGGCGGCCAGCTGGGTGCTGAACTGGGCCTGGTTGCCGGGCCGGCGCAGGAAGACCACCAGGTGACGGGCGATCAGCAGGGCGGCCTCCCGGCCCAGGTCCTCCTCGACCAGGGCCAGCGCCAGGTCGATCCCGGCGGTGACCCCGGCGGAGGTGGCGAGGCGCCCGTCCCGGACGTAGATCGGATCGGGGTCCACCTCGACGTCCGGGTACCGCCGGGCCAGCGCCTCGCAGTGCGCCCAGTGCGTGGTAGCCCGGCGCCCGGCCAGCAGCCCGGCCTCGGCGAGCAGGAAGGCGCCGGTGCACACCGACACCACCCGCTCGGCGCCTTCGGCCAGCTCCCGGATCCGTGCCACCAGGGCGGCGTCCGGACGCTCGCCGACCGGCCCGCCGGGGACCACCAGGGTGTCCACCGGCCCGGCCTCGGCGAGGTCGGCGTCCGCCAGCAGCCCCAGCCCGCTGTGGCTGCGTACCGGCCCGCCGCCGAGGGAGGCGGTGGCGACCCGGTACGCACCCGGTTGCCCGGCGGCCGCGCCGGCCCCCGCGAACACCTCCACGGGGCCGGTCACGTCCAGGCTCTGCACGCCCTCGTAGAGGACGACCAGCACGCTGCGTGCTCTCATGCGGCCAGCCTGTCAGCGGGTCGGGGTGGCAGCAATGACCTGCATCCCACCTTTTCTGCCATGCCCGCTCGGGCGCGCAGCCGGAAAAGCCGGTAGAGCCGGAAACGCCGGAAGGCCCCTCGCTTTCGCAAGGGGCCTTCCGGCTGTCTGTGCGCCGCCAGGGACTCGAACCCCGGACCCGCTGATTAAGAGTCAGCTGCTCTAACCAACTGAGCTAGCGGCGCCTGCTGACGTGGAGAACATTACCTGGTCAGCAGCCGAAACACACAATCGGCCCGGAGGTCCCCCGTTCCTCCGGGCCGATCGCGGTTCCCGGCCCGGGGCTCACATGGTCAGCACCACCTTGCCCCGGACGTGCCCGGTGCCGACCAGCCGGTGGGCCTCGGCGGCCTTCCCGATCGGCAGCGCCTCGGCGACCTCCAGCCGCAGCCCGCCCGACTCCCAGAGCCGGACCAGCTCGGCCAGCCGCTCGGCCGTCCGCTGCGCCCGCAGCGCCCGTACGCCCAGCCGCTCGGCGCCCGCGTGGTCGACCACGGTGCCGATCCGGCCCCGGTCGGCGACCAGCTCGACCGAGGCCTCCAGGGCGCCCCGCCCGGCGGCGTCGAAGGCCGCGGTCACCCCCTGCGGTGCCAGCGCCCGGACCCGCTCGACCAGCCCGTCCCCGTACGCGACCGGGATCGCGCCGAGCTCGCGCAGGTAGTCGTGGTTGCGCTCGCTCGCGGTGCCGATCACGGTGGCGCCCCAGGCCCGGGCGAGCTGGACGGCCACCGTGCCGACCCCGCCCGTGGCGCCGTGCACCAGCACGGTGTCGCCGGGGCCCACCCCGAGCTGGGTGAGCGCCATGTGTGCGGTCTGGCCGGAGGCGGAGAGCGAGCCGGCGAGCTCCCAGGGCATCCCGGCCGGCTTGGCGACCAGCCGGGCGGCGTCGACGGTGACCAGCTCGGCGTGGCCGTCCAGCACCCGGAAGCCCAGCACCTCGTCGCCGACCGCCCAGCCCCCGCTGTCCGGCCCCAGCCGGTCCACCACCCCGGCGAACTCGTTGCCGAGCACGAACGGCGGCTCGACCACCACCCCCGGCGGCCGGAACCCCTCCCGGATCGCCAGGTCCACCGGCTGCACCCCGGCGGCGTACACCCGCACCCGCACCTCGCCCGGGCCGGGCTCCGGATCGGGCACCTCGGTGACCCGCAGGACCTCCGGACCGCCGGACCGCGTCACGGTGACCGCCTTCATCTCTGCTCCCGCCCCTCTTGACCGCTCGACCGCTCGACCGCTCGACCGGCCGACCGGCCGACTGCTCGACTGTTCTCGTCGACCCCCCGATCCTCCGACCTGAAGTGCACTTGAGGTCAACCCCCTGCTCGGCGCGTCTTCACTGATGGGCGCATTGTCAGATTTATCCTGGGCGGCGCTCAGCCGTCCGCCGTCGAGAGGAACCTCCCCGTGGGCCAGCTGCCCCTGTTCTTCCTGGTGCTGCTCGCCTCCGTGGTCACCATGCCGCTCGGGCGCAAGACGGGCGTGCCGCAGCCGGTCCTGATGACCCTGCTCGGCATCGTCATGGCGCTCGTCCCGCAGATCCCGGACGTCTCCGTCGAACCCGAGCTGATCCTCCCGCTGGTCCTGCCGCCGCTGATCTTCGCGGTCGCCCGGCGCTCCTCGGTGCGCTACTTCAAGGCCAACGCCCGCTCGATCCTGCTGCTGGCCGTCGCCCTGGTCGTGGTCACCACCATCGCGGTGGCCAGTACGGTGCACTGGCTGCTCCCCGCCCTGCCGCTCGCCGCCGCCATCGCGGTCGGCGCGCTGGTCTCCCCGCCCGACCCGGTCGCCGCCGTCGCCGTGGCCGGCAGCGTCGGCCTGCCCCGCCGCCTGGTGGCGATCCTGGAGAGCGAGGGGCTCTTCAACGACGTCACCGCGATCGTCATCTACTCGCTGGCCATCGAGGCCATGGTCAGCGGCGACTTCTCGGTCGGCCACGCGGTGCTGCGCTTCGTCCTGTCCGCCGTGCTGGCGGTGGTCGTCGGCGTGGTGCTCGGCTGGGTCAACGCCAAGCTCGCCGAACGCCTGGACGACCCGACCCAGCAGGTCGCGCTCAACCTGCTGGTGCCCTTCGCCGCCTACACCCTCGCCGAGGAGATCCACGGCTCCGGCGTGCTCGCAGTCGTGGTCTGCGCGCTCTACCTCGCCGAACGGGCCTCCGACGCCGACGCGGTCTCCTACCGGCTGGTGGGCAACGCCTTCTGGGAGGTGGTCGAGATCCTGATCACCGGCGTCGCCTTCGGCCTGATCGGCCTGGAGCTGGCCACCGTGCTCAAGGAGGCCGGCCGCGGCTGGACCGGCTTCATCGGCGACGCCGCCGTGGTGATCGCCGTGGTCGTCGTGGTCCGGCTGCTGTGGCTGCTGCCGGCCGGCTGGCTGTCGAAGAAGCTGCGCAGCGGCGACGAGGAGGACACCCCGTTCAGCTGGAAGGAGAGCGTCGTCCTCTGGTGGTCCGGCATGCGCGGCGTGGCCACCGTCGCCCTGGCACTCGCCATCCCGCTCACCCTGCACTCCGGCGCGGACTTCCCCGAGCGCGGCCGACTGGTCTTCATCGCCTTCAGCGTGGTGCTCTTCACCCTGCTGGTGCAGGGCCTGACCCTGCCCTGGCTGGCCAAGCGGCTGGAGCTGGACATCGACCAGGACAAGCACGAGCAGGCCGTCCGTCAGCTCTGGTGGCGGGCCGCCAAGGCCGGGCTCAAGCGGCTCGGCGAGCTGGAGGAGCAGGACCGGTTGCCGGCCGAGGTCGCCGACCGCCTGCGGGACCGTCAGCACGACCGGCTGGCCCGGCTCTGCCCGGAGAACTACGCCGAGGAGGAGGCCGCCGAGGCCAAGCTGCGCCTGTCCCAGTGGCGGGCCGCCCGGGACGTCGAACAGGAGATGATCGCGGCCTCCCGCCGCGAGATGCTCACCGCCCGCAGCGAACTCGGCGCCGATCCGGAGCTGGTCGACCAGGTGCTGCGCGGGCTGGACCTGCGGTCGGAACGGAAGTGACGAGGGGTTCGCTCACCGCGGGCCGGAATGTGCGCGACCGCCTCCCGGGTTGCATAGGCTGAACCCGGGCAGGCCGTCAACGGAGTCGGCGCACCACCAGTACCGCCACGACCTCGCGCACCGAGGCCCTGACTCTTCGGGCCTCACCGCCTGGCCCTGCCGGTTTCTGCACCCAGACGAATCGAGGAGCCACCGATGTCGGAGACCCGCGCCGACGCCCGCACCCCGCTGGACCGCACCCCCCAGTGGGCCGCCCTGGCCAAGCACCGGGCCGAGCTGGGCGACACCCACCTGCGCGAGCTGTTCGCCGCCGACCCCGAGCGCGGCCGCCGCTACACCCTGCAGGTCGGCGACCTGCACGTGGACTACGCCAAGCACCTGGTCACCGACGCGACGCTGGAGCTGCTGCGCGAACTCGCCGCCGCCACCGGCGTCGCCGAGCTGCGGGACGCGATGTTCCGCGGCGAGAAGATCAACAACACCGAGCACCGCGCCGTCCTGCACACCGCGCTGCGCGCCCCGCGTGGCGCCGTGATCGAGGTCGACGGCGAGAACGTGGTGCCCGCCGTGCACGCCGTCCTCGACAAGATGGCCGCCTTCGCCGACCGCGTCCGCAGCGGCGAGTGGAAGGGCCACACCGGCAAGTCGATCCGCACCGTCGTCAACATCGGCATCGGCGGCTCCGACCTCGGCCCCGCGATGGCCTACGAGGTGCTCCGCTCCTACGCCAAGCGCGACCTCGACGTCCGCTTCGTCTCCAACGTGGACGGCGCCGACCTGCACGAGGCGGTCCGCGACCTCGACCCGGCCGAGACGCTGTTCATCGTGGCCTCGAAGACCTTCACCACCATCGAGACCATCACCAACGCGGTCTCCGCCCGCACCTGGCTGCTCGACGGCCTCGGCGCCGGCACCGAGGCGGTGGCCAAGCACTTCGTCGCGCTGTCCACCAATGCCCAGGGCGTGCACGACTTCGGCATCGACACCGCCAACATGTTCGAGTTCTGGGACTGGGTCGGCGGCCGCTACTCCTACGACTCGGCGATCGGCCTCTCGCTGATGATCGCGATCGGCCCGGACGCCTTCCGCGAGATGCTGGACGGCTTCCACCTGGTCGACGAGCACTTCCGCACCGCACCGCCGGAGCAGAACGTCCCGCTGCTGCTCGGCCTGCTGGGCGTCTGGTACGGCGCGTTCTTCGACGCCCAGGCGCACGCGGTGCTGCCGTACTCGCACTACCTGTCCAAGTTCACCGCCTACCTGCAGCAGCTGGACATGGAGTCCAACGGCAAGTCGGTGACCCGCGACGGCACCCCGGTGGACTGGCAGACCGGCCCGGTGGTCTGGGGCACCCCCGGCACCAACGGCCAGCACGCCTACTACCAGCTGCTGCACCAGGGCACCAAGGTGATCCCGGCCGACTTCATCGGCTTCGCGAAGCCGGTCGCCGACCTGCTCCCGGGCCTGGTCGCCCAGCACGACCTGCTGCTGGCCAACTTCTTCGCCCAGACCCAGGCGCTGGCCTTCGGCAAGACCCCGGAGGAGGTCGCGGCCGAGGGCGTGCCGGCCGAGCTCGTCCCGCACAAGACCTTCAAGGGCAACCACCCGACCACCACGATCCTGGCCGGCGAGCTGACCCCCTCGGTGCTCGGCCAGCTGGTCGCGCTCTACGAGCACAAGGTGTTCGTCCAGGGCGCGATCTGGAACATCGACTCCTTCGACCAGTGGGGCGTCGAGCTGGGCAAGGTGCTCGCCAAGCGGATCGAGCCGGTGCTGCTGACCGGTGAGGGCGCCGACCGGCTGGACAGCTCCACCGCCGAGCTGGTCGCCCGCTACCGCGCGCTGCGCGGCCGCTGAGGCCCGGGGCGCCGGGCCGCCCGCTCCGGCGGCCGGCCCGGGCCTCCGCCCCTCCCGCCCCGAGCCCGACCGTCGGCGCCGGGTCAGAGCGCCCCGGAGGCGAGCGGGCGAATCACTGAAACGCCGGAAGGCCCCTCGCTTTCGCAAGGGGCCTTCCGGCTGTCTGTGCGCCGCCAGGGACTCGAACCCCGGACCCGCTGATTAAGAGTCAGCTGCTCTAACCAACTGAGCTAGCGGCGCCCGCTGACAGAGAAGACTCTAGCAGCGCCGCGCGGCCCGGCCAAAATCGGATACCGGCCTCCCCCCGTTCACCCGCCGGTCACCGCCGCCGCCCCGGCAGGAACCGGCGCGCCCGGCTCCCGCACCGCCCGTACGCAGGCCCACAGCACCACCGAGGCGCCGGGCAGCCAGGGCTCGCGGTCCTCCGGGGCGATGATCCAGCGGCCGGCGCCCTGGCCGGGGGAGTCCGGGCTGTTCACCATCCGCTGCAGCGGCGGCACGGTCACCGTGTCGCCCTTGCCGTGGCACAGCAGCGGCGGCACGTCCCGGGCCCACTCCTCCCAGGCCAGCAGCCGGCGAAGCCGCGGCGCGGCGCCCGGCTGGACGAACAGCAGGGTCCGTCCCCGGTGGGTGGCGACCGGGCCGCAGCCCGGCCCGGAGGCCCACAGTTCGTCCAGCACCCGGCGGCCGAACAGCGCCGGCATGCTGATCACGTCGAAGGCCCGTCCGCAGGGCAGCACCGAGGGCGCCCAGGGGCGGCTCTCCCAAAGGGCTCGCATGCTGCGCGGGTACTCGCTCGCGGAGGCGAGCCAGGCCTCCCCGGCCACGCTGACGTACTCCACCGACTGGTGCGTCCAGATGTCCACGGGCAGCAGCCTGCGCCGTGCGCGCCCCCGGTGGGGCGGAAAGCGCCGTTCGCCGGACAGGGTGGCGGGCCGTCGCGTACCCTCCGCCGCTGGCATATGCCAGGGGACCGGCGGTCGGTCCTCGTGGGTCAGTCCTCGTGGCGGCGCGGTTCGAGCAGGGTGCGGCCGTACTCGACCATCTTGGTGGCGTAGTCCGGGGTCCAGTCCGCGCGCAGGGCGATCTCGGTGTCCGACAGCGCGTCGAAGCGGCGCGGGTCGGCGAGCTGTGCCGCGGCGACCGCCTGGAAGTCCGTGGCCCGCTCGGCGGCCGCCCGGAAGGCCAGGGCCAGCTCGGTGGAGCGGCGCAGCAGCTCCGCCGGGTCGGTGATCGACTCCAGGTCGAAGAATCGTTCCGGCTCCGGTTCGGCGGACTGCGGCTCGAACAGCAGCTGCGCCGGGCGCCGACGCCTCGTCGGCTCGGTCGACTCTGCAGGGGAGTCGGGCATGGACGGACACCTCCGGGGTCTCGGTGGGCGGGGGCGGAGCTGCGCCGGGCTGCGCCGCCCGGGTTGTGGCCGTCGTCCATTGTCTCGCGGCGACGGCCGGTAACGGAACGGTGCGAGTGCGGGCGCTATTCCCCGGCGCGCGCCGGGGGCACGCAACGGGCGCCGGGTGACCTGGTCGCATGCGAACCGGTTGTCCCGGTGTATCCAGCCACCCCAGAGGACCCGGGAGTCCCCATGCGCCTCCGAGCAGCCGTCGCGGCCCTCGCCCTGCCCCTCTCGCTCGCCCTGGCCCCGACGGCCTTCGCCGCCGAGACCGCGAAGGTGGTCTCCGGCCCGCCGAGCGCCCCGGGCGGCGTCTCGACAGCGACCTGCCCGCCCGGCACCCACCTGACCGGCGGCGGCTACCGGCTCCGCCCCGACGCGGACGGCCCGGTCCGCGTCAATGCGCCGACGGCCGACGCGACCGGGTGGAGCGCGCAGGCGGAGCGCGGGTCCGTGGTGGCCTTCGCCGTCTGCGAGACCGAGGACTGACGGCTACCGCAGGTGCACCCGGTGGCCGCTCAGGTGGTGCAGGACCTGGTGGTTGGCCTCCCAGCCGTCCGGGAAGGCCACCGGGACGCCCAACTGCACCGGCTCGGTGGAGGGGTGCTCGTCCAGCAGCTCGGCGATCCCGGCCCGGGCCACCACGATGCAGGCGTGCCGGTGCCGGGAGGCGAGCACGCAGAGCCGGCCGGTCTCCAGGTGGAAGGCGGTCGCATCGGGGCGGCCGGAGAGCGGGTGCAGCACCACGGTGACGTCGTACTCGCGGCCCTGCAGCCGGTTGGCGGTGTCCACCGTGACGGCCGGCCCGGCCGCGCCGTCCACCGGGACACCGGCCTTGAGCAGCGCCGCGCGCACCGCCGCCGCCTGGTCGCGGTGGGCGGTGCCGACGGCGATCCGGTCCGCGGTGAGCGGCGCCTCGCCCTGTTCGGAGTGGGCCGTCAGCCCGCGCTCCAGCAGCCGGCGGACGGTGGCCGCGACGGCCGCCACGGCCTGCGGGTCGGTCCGTACGGTGTGCCGGGCGGGCAGCTCCAGCAGCGCCCAGCCGTGCTCGGCGGCCCGGTCGATCACCGCGTCCAGGGCCGAGCCGTCGGGGCGGACGGCAGCGGTCAGCCGGCGGTCCCCCGGGCCGGTGCCGGACCGGAACGGGGTGTACGGGTAGAACGCCCGCGAGATCAGCGGCGCCGCGCTGGCGGGCAGCCGCCAGGAGACCGGCAGCCGGTGCGGCTCGATCTGCGGGTTGTGCGCCAGCAGGGTGACCACGGCGCTGCCGGACGGGTCGTACGACAGGCCGGCCCACTGCTCGGTGCCGACCACGGTGAACGGGTCCAGCTGGCCCGGGTCGCCGACGAACAGCGCCCGCTCGAACAGCCGGGCCACCGCGAGCAGGGCGTCCGAGCGCATCTGGTACGCCTCGTCGACGATCGCGTGCCGCCACGGCGCCTCGGCCCGTACCCACTGCCACTTGGCCGAGGTGGAGATCACCACGTCGTGCTCGACCAGGTCGGCGACCTTGTCGGAGGGCGTGACGTTGGCGTGCCGCAGCACCTCAGGACCGGGCCGGGTGTCCGCGGCGTGCAGCCGGCCGATCGTCAACTCCGGTGCCTTCTCGGCCAGTCGGCCGACCAGGTCGTCCACCTGGCTGTTGGTCTGGGCGACGATCATCAGCCGCTCGCCGGCCTCGACCAGCTCGCGGGCGGCCCGCACCACCAGCGTCGACTTCCCGGCGCCGGGCGGCGAGTCCACCACCACGCCGCGCGGGGCGCCGGCCGGCGGGCGGACGGTCGCCGCCAGGATGCGGGCCACGGCGGCGTCGGCGGAGGCACCGGGGGACTCGGGCAGGGCGGACGACGGCTCGGCCATCACTCCCACTCCTCGGAGGCGAACGGGTCTTCGGCGCCGGCGCCGGCGGTGCCGCCGGCGGTGCCGCGGGCGGGTGCGGGTGCGGGTGCGGTGCCGGGCGGGCCGCCGTGGGTCCACGGGGTGTCGTCCGGCTCGGGCAGCGGCGCGGACTGGCGGACCGTCAACTCGAACAGGGTGAAGGTCACCGGCTCGCCGGGCTCCGGCAGGCTGCCCGGCTCTGGCTCCTTCTTGCGGCCCATGCCGGACAGCACCCGCAGCGTGACGATGCCCTCGACGGTGTCGACCGCGACGACCTCGGCCTTCTGCGCGGACGGCCCGTGCACCCGGTGCACCTCCCTGCCGAGGTCCGCGTGCGGGCGGTCGGCGGTGCGCACGGTGACCAACGGGCGGGGCTTGGGAGAGCGGCCGGTGGTGTCCCAGTCCGGCACCACCTCGGTCACCACGCCGCTGAACGCCTCGCCGGCCAGCCGGTGTTCGGCCATCGCCAGCGGGTCGTCCAGCGCCTCCTGGACGTCCAGCCGGGCCTGCTCGCGCTCGCGCTGGGCGAGCTTGCGGGCGGCGGTGACGGCGTCGTCCTGCCTCGGCTGCGGCGGCTCGCCGGCCGCCAGGCGGTCCCGGTGGCCGGTGTAGGACCAGCGGTCGCCGGTCCAGCGCTCCTCCAGATGGCCGGCCGGCGGCAGGGCGCGCAGCAGGTCCAGGCCCTGCCAGACGTCCCGCCAGGTCGGCAGCAGCACGGCCGTCAGCACCGCCTCCAACTGCTCGACCGCCGCCCGCACGGCCGCCCGGGCGCGCTCGGCGGCGGCCTCGTCGCGCTGTTCGGTGCTGTGCTGCAGGGCGCCCACGGCGGCGTCGTAGCGGGTGATCGCCGGGGCGAGCACCGACTCGTCGAAGCGCGGGTCGGTGGCCGGGCCGGCCGGCGGGTGCAGCAACTGCCCGTGCTCGTCCCGGGCCGACTCGGCCAGCTCGGCCGCCTCCGCGCCGGTCAGGCCGGGCGGCGGCCGGTGCCAGGCCAGCAGGGCGGCCAGGTGCTGGTCCTCCAGGTGGCTCTGGCCGGTGGCCCAGTGCCGGGCCAGCAGGCCGGTCATCGGCAGCAGCAGACTGGAGCCGGGCACCTGGGCGCGGTCGGTGAGGTGGGTCAGCCAGCGGCCGAGCAGCGGCACCCGGACCGGCGCCGGGTAGGGGCCCGGCTCCGCGTCCTCGACGGTGCGGCGGAAGCGGGTCGAGCGGCCGATCAGGGCCAGGTGGTGCACGCCCGCGCCGTTGGGCACGATCAGCTGCGGGGCGTCCGCGCACAGCTCGCGGAACACCTGGGTCTTCTCGCCGGTCTCCGGGTCCTTCTCGGAGCCCTCGATCTGCTCGACCTCGTCGGCGAAGGACTCCAGGTAGGGCAGCAGGTCGGCGGCCAGCTCGGCGAGGAAGTCGAACCGCAGGGTGCGGTTGAGCGGCTGCGGCACCAGGTGCAGCCGGGGCGCGTCCCGGTCGGTGCCCAGCATCACCGCCAGCGGCGCGCCGGACTCGCCGGCCGCGGTCAGCGGGACCAGCACCATCGGACGGTCGGACAGGTGCCGGTGCCGGACGGTGGCCAGCGGCTCGGCCCGGCCGCTGCGGACGGCTTCCAGCCGGGCCAGGGTGGCGAGCAGGCTCATGCGATCGCCCCCGCCGCCCGCCCCAGCGCCTGCGCGCGCAGGGCCGCCGCGTAGGCCAGGCGCTGCGCCGCGTCCTCGGCGTCGTCCGTCCTGCTCGGGTCGACGGTGCCGGAGGCGGCGGCCAGCGCCTCGGCCACCGTCCGGATGCTGCCCAGCTCGCCGCGCACGCCCCGGCCCAGCTGCTCGACCCGGTCGTCGCAGCGGGCCCGGGCGCGGCAGTGGAAGCCGAGCTCGCAGGTGGAGAGGCAGTCCGGGCTGTAGGCGGCGGGCACCGCCTCGACCGAGGCCGCCAGCTGTTCGGCGCTGCGCGCCGGGGCGCCGTCCTCCTCGGCCGCCAGGTCGAAGTCCGCGCCCGGCGGCAGCTCCGCCAGCAGCCGGCCGATGCCGGTCATCCGGCTCAGCTGGCGGCGGGTGGTGGCCAGCTCGCGGCGGACGTCGACGGCGACCGCCGTCGGCCGGTTGCCGAAGTCCTTCGGGCAGACCAGCAGCACGCTCGTCCGGGGGCTGCCCGGCAGCAGCTGCTCGGTGTACGGGTCGTCCGCGAGCGGCTGCCCGGCCGCCGCGGCGGCGGCCCGCTGGAGCGCCAGCACGTACACGGCGGCCTGCCGGGCGGCGGCGCCGACCTTGGCCGGGTCCGCGCTGCCGTCCAGCACCGGGAAGGACTTGATCTCGACGACCGTGCACCGCCCGCCGTGCACCACCAGCGCGTCCGGCTCCAGGTAGGCGGTGCTGCCGGCCACCTCCAGGCGCAGCAACGGGTGGTCCAGCAGCGTCCAGGCCTGCGGGTCGGCGGCGGCCCGGGCCAGCGCCTCGGCCGTCCGGTCGGCGCGGACGGCCGGGCCGGAGCGCTGCAGCAGGTCCGGCACCAGCAGCGGGGTGTGGCCGTCCGCGGGCAGGCCGAGGTGGCGGCGGAGCGGTTCGAGCAGCGGGGCGTAGTCGTCCGCCTTCAGCCGGGACTCGAAGATCACGCCGCGGGCGATCGCGAACGGGGACTGGCCGAAGGGGGCGGGGCGGCCCAGCCGGGCGGCCAGCACCGACTTGTCCACTCCGGCCGCGTCGAGCACGGCGCGGCGGTGGCAGCCCGGATTGGCGGCGAGCGCGGCGAGGGAGCGGGCGTTCAGACTGCGCTGCGGGGCCGGTCCGCGCAGCTCGGCGAGCCGCTGGGCGATCGGCTCAGCGTGCCCGCGGAGCGGGACGTTCGTCGAGACGTTCATGGTGCGTCTCAGTGTCGCATCCGGGTCCGACAACGCGGTGCGGACCGGGTGTCCGTGGCAGCGGCCGGGGCCGTTCCGGGCCGCCGGTGGCCGTCCGGAGCCCGCCGGTGGCCGTAGGCACCGGCCCGCGATCGTGGCCGCCGCCCCGGTGAGGGATCATGGAGCCCGGTGCTCAAGGGTGAGACCGACCGTTGCCACCGCCCCGCTGCGAGGAGCCCTCCCATGCCCGCCCGAATCGTGCTGGTCCGCCACGGCGAGACCGAGTGGTCCGCCACCGGCCGACACACCGGCCGCACCGACATCCCGCTGACCGACGAAGGCCGCGCGATGGCCCGGGCCCTCGGCGCCCGCCTCGCCAAGGCCCCCTGGAACGGGCTGCCGGACGCGCTCGTCTACACCAGCCCGCTCGGCCGTGCCAAGGAGACCTGCGCGCTGGCCGGCTTCGGCGACCGCGCGGTGGACCGCCCCGAGCTGATGGAGTGGGACTACGGCCAGTACGAGGGCCGCACCGGCGTGGACATCCGCGCCACCGACCACCCCGGCTGGCTGATCTGGCGGGACGGCGTGCCCGGTGGCGAGAAGCTCTCCGAGGTGGCCGCCCGGGTGGACGCCTTCCTCGCCGACCTCAACCAGGAGCACGGCGTCCCGGAGCCGGACACCACCCAGATGCACTGCGCCGACCGGGACGTCGTCCTGTTCGCGCACGGCCACCTGCTGCGCATCCTGGCCGCCCGCTGGCTGGGCCTGCCGCCCGAGTTCGCCCAGCGGTTCAAGCTCGGCACGGCCGCACTCTGCGTGCTGTCCTGGGAGTACGGCGCCCCGGCCGTGGAGATCTGGAACGACCTCTCCCACCTGGACGGCCTGAACGCCGGGCACTGACGGATCCGGGACCGGGCGCTGACGGGCCCAGTACCGCCGGACAGGCCCTAGGCGGCCGCCCGCTCGTACTCGGCCAGGAACCGGCGCACCTCGGGCACCCCGGCGTGCGGGCGCAGCCGCCCGGCGGTGTCCGCCAGCATGCTCCGGATCCGGGCCGAGCGGACGTCACCGAACAGCGCGACGGCGGACGAGCCGTGGTGCGCCGCGCCCGCCAGGTCCCCCCGGCCGAGCCGGTCGTGGGCCAGCTCGGCGGTGTACAGCACCCGGTTGCGGACGAAGTGCGGCTTCTGCAGCGCTATGGCCAGCCCGGCCTGCTCGCTGGCGCGGTCCCAGTCGCCGAGCGCGGACCAGCACTGCGACTGGAGGCCGGCGATCTCGGCCTCGCCGAAGAAGGACATCCACTCCGGATCGCCCTCGGCGGTGCCGCGGTCGAACAGCGCGTACGCCCGGCCGAGCGCGCGTTCGCAGGAGGTGCGGTCCTGCAGCAGGGCCCAGGCGCCGGCCTCGCGCATGGCCAGCAGCGCGAGCAGCCGGCAGGAGCCCAGCTCCCGGGCGGCGACCTGCCCGGCCTGGGCGGCACGCAGCGCCTCGCGCGGGCGGCCGGCGTCCCGGGCGAGGAAGGCGCTGTTGCAGAAGACGTGTGCCTCCAGTGCGGAGTCCCCGGCCATCCGGGCGGTGGCCAGCGCCTCGGCGTAGAACGAGCGGGCGTCCGCGAGCCGGTTCGAGTCGTGTGCCAACCAGCCCACCGAGATGGCGAGTTCGCCCGCTCCGGCCTGGAGCCGGCGTTCCGTCTCGGCGCTGTACTCGCCCTCGTTGAGCAGGACGTACGCGTTGCGCAGCGACTGCCCGGCGAGCTCGTACAGGGCGTCGGCGCCGTGCGCGTCGTCGGCCAACCGGATGTCCCGGACGGCCTGTTCGACCCCGAGCACCTCGGCGGCGCCGACCCTGCGCAGGGTCGGCACCGGCCCGGGCCGGCCGGGCACCACCCGGTCGGTGCCGAGCAGCGGCTCGCCGGCCAGCAGTGACGGTGCGGCGAACTCCGCACCGGGAAGGGCGCCTTGGCCGGTGAGCACACCGGAGGCGCCGTCGGTACCGGCCGGTCGACCGGCGGCCGCGGCCGTTCGGTCGATGCCGATCACGGTGGCCAGCGCGGTGGTGCCGCCGGCCAGGAACGTACGGCGACGCACGTCGTCGTTCTCCTCGTCGAGATAGGGCGATCCATCGGGCCCCCGGGGCACCGCGCCGGGACTCGGCCAGCGGGGGCCGTCCGGAACGGTTGGATCCGCGTACGGCGAGGCAGCGTACGGGAGTTGAGTGGAGAGTGGTGAGCGCGGGGCGGGCAGGGGCGGGAACGGCGGGTGGAGCGGGGGCGGTTCGGCCCGTCCGCCGCCGTCCGCCGGGCGCCGGCGGACGGACGTGCGGGGGGCGAAGCCGAGGTCGGTGAGCGTGCGGTCCGGCCACATGTGCCGGAAGACCCGCTCGTAGGCGTAGTTGGGGCAGCGGATCTCACCGGACTCGACCCGCCCGATGTAGCGGGCGTCGCAGGAGACGTGCTCGCCGATCTCGCGGGCGGCCCGGCGCACCGCCATGGCGAACTCGCCGGGGGAGCGGTCGCCGCGCAGCGCGCGCATGACGGCGTTGGGGGACGGTCGGTTCGGCTCGGCCGGTGGGGTGGCTGCCATGGCGCCGAGAGTACTCGGAGTCACCGGTCGGACACATTGGGTTTGTGGGAGATTTGCTGACAATACCGGGCAAAGCGGCCGATGTTGCGGGATATCTGCCATGAAATGCCATGCCTTGCTGTAAGGCGCCCCGTGGCCTGGGGTGCGTTCGCGGCGTTGTCCTGGTACGTGGAAAAGCCAAGGCCGTCGCCACCGGCCCCGTCCCAGCCCGGTGGCCCCTCCGGGCGGCTGTGCTTCCGGATCCGACGAGGTACAGGAGGGCCCATGATGGCCACCGGACTGCCGCAGTACCGACCCGTCCCCGGGGGAGTGCTCGCCGGCGCCGCCCCCGCCCTGCTCCCCGACCCCGCCGACGACCGGATCCCCGGCCGGGGTCCGGTGGACGGCGGCCGCGCGCCGTGCGGCGGTCCCCGGCGCGAGCGCTCCGCCCCCGAGGAGGGCATCCTCGTCACCGGCTGCGACACGGTGACGGTCGCCCTGCGGCACGGCCTGGAAGCCGTCGACATCCTGCGGCTGCGCCGCGCCTGCGGGGCCGTGCACCAGAGCCGCAACGGCAGCACCCTCTCCTTCCTCGTCCCGGCCGGCACCTGGGAGACCTGGCACCTGCCCGGCAGCTCCTGTACGGCCGGCGCCCTCGTCCCGGCCGCCACCGACCCCCGCTGGGTGCTCCCCCCCGCCGGCGCCGGCCGCGCCGCCCGTCCCACCGACGCCTGGGTGCTCCGCTCCGCCCTCTGCGAGGCCGCCTGCACGCTCACCGCGAGCGGCCTCGGCCCGTTCTAGCCGACCGCTGGCTCCGCCCCGTCGGGCCGTCCGGCCGGGCCGTCCGGCCGAGCCGTCCCGCGCGGCGGCGATAATGGCCGACATGGGACGAAGCAGGAACAAGGCCGCCCGCGGCAGCGAGACGGTGGACACCAGCGGGCCGGACGGACGCACCCACGCCCAGGGCCCGCTCACCCGTCCCGTCGGCTCCGGCCTGGCCGAACTGCGGCCCGACCGCGACCGCCCCGCCGCCTGGTCGCTGCTGATCGACGGCGCCCCGCAGTCCCTGGTCGACCTCGCCGATCCCACCCACCTCGGCTTCGAGTACCAGCGCCGGCTCGGCCACCTGATCGACCTGGTCGCCCCGCCCGGCCGCCCGCTGACCGTCCTGCACCTCGGCGGCGGTGCCCTCACCCTGGCCCGCTACGTCGCCGCCACCCGGCCGCGCTCCCGCCAGCAGGTCGCCGAGATCGACACCGCGCTCACCGAACTCGTCCGCACCGAACTGCCGTTGGACCGCGGCTGGCAGATCAAGGTGCGCGGCGCGGACGCCCGCAGCGTGCTGGAACGCACCCCCGAGGGCACCGTCGACCTGGTCATCACCGACGTCTTCTCCGGCGCCCGCACCCCGGCCCACTGCACCACCGTCGAGTTCACCACCCTCGCCGCCCGCGCCCTCGCCCCCGGCGGCTGGTACGCCGCCAACATCGCCGACGGCGCCGCCCTGCCCTTCGCCCGCTCCCAGGTCGCCACCCTCGGCGCGGTCTTCCCGGAACTCTGCCTGATCGCCGACCCGGCCGTGCTGCGCGGCAAGCGCTTCGGCAACCTCGTCCTGGCCGCCGCCCACACCCCGCTCCCCGTCGCCGACCTCACCCGCCGCGCGGCCTCCGACCCCGCCCACGCCCGCGTCGAACACGGCCGCCCCCTCACCGACTTCGCCGCCGGAGCCACCCCGGCCACCGACGCCACCGCCGCGCCCTCCCCGGAGCCACCCCCGGGCGTCTTCCACTGACAAGCCACCGGCCCCGCCGTTCCATCCGACGGCGGGGCCACCCGGTTCGGTCGGCGTCCCGCCAGGTTCGGCTCCTGGGCGCGAACTTCCGCTGCTGGAGCCCGCCGCCGTGCTCTGCACACCCGCGCCGACAGCAGGCCGGCCCGGTCAGTGTCCGCGGGGCAGTCCGCGGTGCTTGCACATGGCCGCACCGGTGAGCAACAGGCCGGCGGCGATCGGCGCGAGGACGGCGGTCGCGGTGGCGGAGCCGTCGGTTGCGGGGGTGACGGTGGCGGTGTCGGCGATGGCGAGCGTCTCGGGCGTCCCGTCGCCGCCGGGTGAGACGGCCGCGACGGGGATGGCTGCCGCGCCGTCGTGGCCGACGGTGCCCGCGGTCGCGGTGTCGGTCGCGCCCGCCGCTTCCGCCGGGACCGGCGGAGCCTCGGTGCTCCCGGCTCGCCGCGGATCGGCGGAGCGGGTGGTGCCGGGGTGCAGGTGGCCGGTGGCGGGCAGCCCGGTGGGCGCGACCTCCTGGGCCGGGTTGGATTCGGCGGAGGGGCGTTGGGCGGGGACGGTGCCGGTCAGGCCGGAGGCGATCGCGAAGGCGTCGGGGACGGCGGCCGGCTGGCCTGGCAGGGGGAGTCCGCCGGCCCGGATCCGCTCCTGCAGGGAGCCGCCGATCGCCCCGGCGGTCCCTTCGAGGGGTCCGCCGTCGGCCGGCACTCCGACGGACCCGGGGGAGCGGTCCGGCGTCCCGGCCGCCGACTGCCCCTGGCCGACGGGACGTTCGGCTGACTGCCCGTCGAGCGCCGGCCGGCCGAGCGCGGGTGAGCCGAGCAGGGGCGTGCCGTGCGGGACGTGTCGGACGGCGGGCCGGGCCGGTTCCCGCAGCGGGTCGGCGGCCACCGCGTACGCGCCCGCGGCGCCGAGGCCCCAGAGTTGTGCGAGCAGGGCCCCGCCGGCTGCGACGGCCCGGGGGCGGGGCAGCCGACGGGCGATCCCGCGCCGCCCTCCGCTGCCGCCGCGGAGGGCGGCTTCCTGGGGCTTGGTCGCGTGAATGGCTCGCATGTGAGTTGAGAACGAGCGGACCGGCGGTGAGGTCACGCCGACCGTCACGGACGGTCAGCGCACGGACGGTCATCGCACGGGCGGCCCCGAGGTGGTGTTCCCGGGGCCACCGGGCGCGCGGCGGTCAGGAGTTGGGGCGCAGGGTCCAGGTGACCGTCATCACACCGGTCACGGCGCCGTCGGCGCGGGTGATCTCGACGGTGACGGGGAACTCGGGGCGGCCGCCCTCGTCCAGCTCGGCGACGACCTCGGCGGCCGGGCGGCCGAGCACGGCGGTGGCGGTGACCTCGCCCATGGCGAGCTTCTTGTACGCGATCTCGGCGTTGACGGCGAGCGGCACGGCCCGGGACAGCTGGTCGCCGAAGGCGGCGAGCACGATGCAGCCGCTGGCGGACTCGGCGAGCGTGAACATCGCGCCGGCGTGCGGGCCGCCGACGTGGTTGTGGTACGCGGGCTGGTCGGGCAGCCGGAGCACGGCGCGCTCCGGGGTGGTCTCCAGGTACTCAAGCTTCAGGGTGTGCGCCATCGGCACGGTGGCGTCGAGCATCTGGCCGATCGTAGGTGTGGTCATGGCGACGATGTTACTAGCCGGTAGCTTTCGGCGGCAGGGGTCGACCTGAGATCGAGCTGAAGTGCATCGGACGTCGACCGGACGTCGACCGGACGTCGACCGGAAAAGCCGGGCCACCGGGCACAGTTGAAGGAACGCGAAAACGCCCGAGGGGCCGACCTCTTGAAGAGATCGGCCCCTCGGGCTCTGGGGTGAGTGACGGGACTCGAACCCGCGGCCACCTGGACCACAACCAGGTGCTCTACCAACTGAGCTACACCCACCATCTGTCCGGTCCGTTCCCGCTCTCGCGTTCCCGTTCCGACAGGAAGAACTCTACAGGATCCGAGAGGGTGCTCGCGCCACGGTTTCCTTCCCGCGGTCGTGGGCACCCTCCCGGACCCGGATCAGCCGGCCGGGGTCTGGTACTTCCCGGCGATGGCGCGCGCGGTGTCGGCGTCCGGGCCGGGCTGGGGGACGAACACGGCCTCGCGGTAGTACCGCAGTTCGTCGATGCTCTCCCGGATGTCGGCGAGCGCCCGGTGGTTGCCGCCCTTCGGCGGGCTGTTGTAGTACGCCTTCGGGTACCAGCGGCGGGCCAGCTCCTTGATCGAGGAGACGTCCACGATCCGGTAGTGCAGGTGCTTCTCCAGGGCCGGCATGTCCCGGGCGAGGAAGCCGCGGTCGGTCGCCACCGAGTTTCCGCACAGCGGCGTCTTCCCGGCCTCCGGCACGTGCTCGCGCACGTACGCGAGCACCCGCTCCTCGGCCTCGGCCAGGGTCACGCCCTGCGCCAGCTCCTCCAGCAGGCCGGAGGCGGTGTGCATCGCGCGCACCACCTCGGGCATGTTCGCCAGCGCCTCCGCCGGCGGCCGGATGATGACGTCCAGGCCCTCGCCGAGGATGTTCAGCTCGGAGTCCGTCACCA
Organism: Streptomyces sp. 1331.2; assembly: GCF_900199205.1. Lineage (NCBI taxonomy): Bacteria > Bacillati > Actinomycetota > Actinomycetes > Kitasatosporales > Streptomycetaceae > Streptomyces > Streptomyces sp. 1331.2. The sequence goes on from NZ_OBMJ01000001.1 coordinate 4,908,130, forward strand.
GCACCGCGACCTCGACCAGGGCGTCCCGGTCGAGGTCGAGGCCGGTCATTTCACAGTCGATCCATACCAAACGGTCATTCACGCAACTCACCCTACGGCGCGATCACGCGCCGCGGGCACCGGCGGTGCCGAGCGGGGGGCCGCAGCGGTGGCCTCGGCCTGGTGCTCCTCGGCTCCGTCGTGCGTGCCGGGGCCGTCCGGGTGCTCGCCCTCCCGACCGGTGCGGACCGGGTGGCCGTCCCGCCCGGGACGGGCCTCGCGCGCCGCCCGGGCACCCTCGGCGCCCGCCCGTCCGCCCTGGGGACGGACGGCCTGCGGTGCCCGCGCCTGCCGGCCGCGGAGCTCGCCGGCCCCGGCCGCCGGCTGCCCGGCGGGGGACGGCAGCCGTCCGGCGGCCGCGCCGTGGCCGCGTCCGGCCGTACCCGGCTCGTCCGCGGGCCGCTCGACCGCGCTGCGGTGCCCCTGGCCCTGGCCGCGCGCCCCGGGCTGGGGGTGGCCGTCCTCGGCCGCCGCGTGCTCGGCGGTGCGCGGCGGACGTCCCGCCCCCGCGCCCGGACCGATCTGCGGCGGCACCACCGGACCCCGCACCGGACCGCGCCCGACCGCACCCTGCTGCCCGGGGTGCGATTGCTGCGCGGCCTGCTGGTGCGGGTACGGCTGGCCCGCCCGGGCGTGGAAGGCCTGGGCGGCGGCCGGTGTCCCGGCCTGTCCCGGGCCGTACCCGGCCGGCTGGCCGTGCGCCCCGGATTGCCCGTGCGCCCCCGGCTGGCCGTGGCCGACCTGTTGCCCGTGCACCGGTTGCCCGTGGGCCGGCTGCCCGTGCGGGCCGACCGGCGCCTGAGCCCCCGGCCCGCCCGGGAACGGCTGCGCCGCCTGGGCGCCGTGCGCACCGGCGAACAGCGACCCGCCCGCCATCCCGGCGGCGCCGGCCGCCGCGTGCGGCAGGGCACCGGCCAGCCGCAGGTCACCGCCGTGCGCACCGGCCGCGGTGGGCGGCTGCTGCCCGGGACGGCGCGCCCGGTAGCTGGTCCGGTACGCGGCCGGGGAGACCCCGAGCTGGCGGCGGAAGTGTCCGCGCAGCGCCACCGGCGAACGGAACCCGCACCGGCGGGCGACGTCGTCCACCGACAGCTCCGAGGTCTCCAGCAACCGCTGCGCCTGGAGCACCCGCTGGGTGATCAGCCACTGCAGCGGCGCACTGCCGGTGAGCGTGCGGAACCGCCGGTCGAAGGTGCGCCGGCTCATGTAGGCGCGAGCCGCCAGCACCTCGACGTCGAACTGCTGGTTGAGGTTCTCCAGCGCCCAGGTGACCACCTCGGCCAGCGGGTCGTTGCCGATCTCCTCCGGTAAAGACTGATCGATGTACTGGGCCTGTCCTCCGCCGCCGCGGCGGCTCGGCACCACCAGGCGGCGGGCCAGCGCGTTGGCCGCCTCGGCGCCGTGGTCGCTGCGCACCACGTGCAGGCAGAGGTCGATGCCGGCGGCGGTGCCGGCCGAGGTGAGCACGTCGCCGTCGTCGACGAACAGCTCGCGCGGGTCGACGTGGACGCGGGGGTAGCGCTTGGCCAGCGTCGGCGCGTACATCCAGTGGGTGGTGGCCGGGCGGCCGTCGAGCAGGCCGGCGGCGGCCAGGACGAAGGCGCCGGTGCAGAGGCCGATGATCCGGGCGCCCTCGTGGTGGGCCTTGCGCAGGGCGGTGATCGCCTCGACCGGCGGGGGCTGGGAGATCGAGCGCCAGGCCGGTACGACGATCGTGCCGGCCCGGGCCAGGGCCTCCAGACCGTACGGGGCGGAGAGGGTCAGGCCGCCGGTGGTGGCCAGCGGGCCCTCCTCGCCGGCGCAGACCAGCAGGCGGTAGCGGGGCACCCCGGCGTCCTGGCGGTCCACGCCGAAGACCGAGAGCGGGATCGAACTCTCGAAGATCGGGGCACCGCCGAAGATCAGCACCGCGACGGTCTCCCGGCGGCGCCGGCCGGACAGCTTCCGGGGGGCGGAGATCGTCACGGTGCTCGCCGAGCTGTTCGCGCCGGAGCCGTTGGCGCCGAGCCCGCCGTGGCCCAGCGGGCCGTGACCGGAGCCGGTGCCGAGGGCGTTGCCGCCGAGCGGGCCGCCGTTGGCACCGGGGGCGCCGTTCTGGCCCGGCACGCCGACGGGGTAGCCGGGCTGGCCCGGGTAGCCGGCGTAGCCCGGGTAACCGGGGTAGTCGCCGCCGTGGGCCGGGGCGTGGCTGACGGGGCCCCGGCTGACGGGCTGTCCGCCGGTCGGCTGCCCGCCTCCGTGTGACTGGGCTCCGTGCGACTGGCCTCCGTGCGGTGTGGCCGCGCCGTGTTCGGCGCCGCCCGGGACGGTGCCCGAGCCGACCGCGGGGGTGTGTGCCGCGGCGGAGTACGTCGCGGGGTACGAGGGGTGCGCGGCGGCGCCCGGGGCGCCGGAGCTGCGGGTGGTGGCGATCGCGGAGGTGCCAGTGCTTCTCGCGGGTCGGCCCGCGGTGCCGGCCACCGCCTGGCCGCTGTCAGGACTCGCGTCGCTCCTGCTCACCCTGCTCAAGGCGCTCAAGCCCCCTCGGTGGTGTGGTGTGGGTGGTGCGGCACTGCTAGCCAAGATCGAAATCTATCGGGTGGACCATTGCCGTTGTGACAAGTTCACCATCCGACGCTATGTCGACATGGCAATTTGGCGTGATGCATTCGATCACGAAGCGTGGCACCCGTCGACCCTTCTGTGAAGAGGGCGGAAGCAACGGTGGCTGGTTGTCGCAGGGCCGTTCACGGAGCGCTCGGCCCCCTGGTGCCCGGTGGGCGGGTCTGGGCTGCGGATTTGCCCAAGCGGGAGGGAGCAGTGCGAAATTGACCGAAAATCATCGGTGCACGAGAGGGCGCACGGGTGCGGGATATGCGCCTCCCAGGCTTCATCAGGCCAAGCCTGACGGGGCGGAAGCAGCATCCGGGCCGCCGGGTTACGGTCCTGCCGTGAACGCCGACAGCCGGCTCGAACGGGCCAACGACAACGCCGCCGCCTTCTGGCTCAGCCAAGCCCGCGTCCACGGCTGGCGGTTCCGCACCGCCCGGGGTCTGACGGCAGTGCGCTGCGCCCGCACCCCGGACGACGCGCACCGGTTCGTGGTGACCCGCCGCTACGCCGAACCCGGCCTGCTGGAACGGGAGTTGGCTGGTCTGCTGAGTGAGTGGTCGACCATCGGCTTCGTGCTGGAGGACCCGTACGGAGGGCTCGACCTCACCCGCCTCGGGGCCGCCCGGATGCCGCTCATGCCGGTGATGGTCCGGGACCCGGGGCCGGTCGAGGGCATGACGGCCACCCTGCCCGCCGCCTCGGAAGCCGTCGGGGGCGGTCTCCTGACGGTGGATGAGGCCAGGGGCGGCGACAGCTTCGCGTCGGTCGAACGGGCGATCGTGGAGGGGTTCCCGCTGCCCGCCCGACAGCCCTGGGTCCGCGGCGAGGCACTTCCGGAGCAACTGCTGCGCGAGCCCGGTTGGCGGGCGTGGCTCGGCCGCGTCGACGGCGCCGTGGCGGGCGCCTGCCTCACCTACGACGACGGCCGGGCCACCGGCGTGTACTGGGTCGTCACCCTGCCCGAACACCGCGGTCGGGGAGTGGCCCGCGCCGTCCTGCAGACCGCCCTTGCCCACGCCCACCAGGACCGCCCGGCCACCCTGGTCGCCACCACGCTCGGCGAGCCGCTCTACCGCACGCTCGGATTCGCCGAGCAGGCCCGAACCTGCTGGTGGAGCCGCACCTAGGCGCAGGGCTGACCGGCGGGGCCGAGCCGGCGGGGAGCGCCTCGGGTGCTACCGGGCGAAGGCCGGCGTGGGGGTGGGGGCGGGGCCACGGCGAAGGCGCTCGACGCGGTCGAGCGGTCCTCCAGGAACGGTTCCGGCGCGGCTCCGGGCGACGCCCGACCGCGCGCCGGAGCGCACGCCGGAGGCCGCCCCGGCGCCCGTGCGCACCTTGGCGATCACGGCAAACCCGCCGGATCGGTTTCGGACACCGAACCCGGCTCTCTGACCCGACTGGTCGCCGGCCCGGCCGCTCGCCCCGCCGTCCGCAGGAACGGGCGCACTCGGACGCTCCGGGGCGGCCGACTACCCACGCGCGCCGGACCGCGCGCTGAGCAGGGCCGTCTCCCGGACCGGCACCCCGGCGGCCTGCCGCCGACCCCACCCGCCGGCCCGGATCCCCGGCCGGGGCGAGGGCGCGTTGCGCGCCGCGAGCACCTGGCCGACGGCCTCCGGCAGCCCGGCCGCCTTCAGCGTCGGCCGGTAGCCGCTCTCCGCCCACGGCCGGCCGTGGTGCAGCCAGACGCTGCGCAGCCCGGCTAGCTCGGCCCCGGCGATGTCGGCGGGCGCGTGGTCCCCGACCATCCAGGTGTGTGCGGCCCATTCCCCGGTGGGTGCGATGCCGCACCGCTGGGCGGCGATCTCGAAGATCAGCGGGTCCGGCTTGACGCAGTCGGCCTCCTCGGAGATGACCCAGCCGTCGACCATCGGCCCCAGCCCGGTCCGCCGGATCTTCTCCAACTGCGGGCGGGTGCCCCCGTTGCTGACGATCCCGAGCGTCCACCCGGCCGCCCGCGCCGCCCGCAGCGCCTCCATGTGCCGGGGCGGGCAGTGGATGTGGGAGTTGATGCCGCGCCGGTAGTGGGCGAGCAGGAACTCGGTGGACCCGTCCAGGCCGTAGCGGCGCCGGACCGCGGACAGTACGGTGCTGCGCGGCACGTAGCCGCCGCCGTCGAGGGTGACGAACCAGTCGAGGTCGCCGGGCGGGAGGTCGTGTTCGGACAGGAAGTCCTGTGCCCAGGCCCGGAAGGCGGCGTCCCGGGGGAGCAGCGTGTTGTCGAGGTCGAACAGCAGCAGGGGCATGTCCAGCATGGTGCCAGCGCCCGCGCCTATGCATCTGGCAAATGCCAGACAGCGTCCCGAAGCCGTACGAAGTGGCTGGAACGGACTCCGGCAGCTGGCGTACGGCCGCCGGTACCGGGCAGCTCCGGAAGGGGCCCTCGGGGGCGGCGGGGCCAGCGGGGGCAGCGGGGGCGGCGGGGCAACGGGGCAGCGGGGAGTAACGGTTCGCGACGCCTCGCAACGGATCGTCGCCGATCCATGACAGTCCGGTCACGGTGTCCGGGGGCCCTGTTGCGTCGTCTGGCCCGCTCAGTCAAGCTCCAGGGAACCTCCTTTCCGGAGGGGGCGTGACCGCCTGCGGGCAGGGCGCACCGCCACGGCGGGCGCATCCCCCTTTCGCGGGAACAACGTCGCTCCGGGGCTTCGCCACTGGGCTCGGCCCCACGCCCGTCGTACTCTGAAAGGAACAGGTCCATACGGTGCTGCGCGGCTCAGACCGACGTCATCCCGTGGGCGGGCCTGCTGCCCGGGCAGCGTTGTCCTCTCCTGTCGGCCCCTCTCCATCGAAGAGCCGTGAGCCATGGCTGGTTTTGAGCCTCCCCGACCGGTCGAACCGGACGTGCCCCGCAGTGCGGGTGCAGGGACCGGGGGAGACGGAGTCGGCGTACCGCAGGGCCTCGCGCGCGCTCTGCGCGGCCTCGCGCGCCGCGGCAGCCTCTCCCGTCGCGACCGCCCGGGGCACCGTGAGCGGCGCGGCGAGCCTCCGGCCGGCCCTGCGGGGCCTCCGGTGAGCGGCCGCCTGGGCCCGGGTGCCGAGCGTCCGGAGGCGGCCTCCGGCGCGGCCGACCCGTTCGGGCATGCCGATCCGTCCTCGCAGGACGCGTCGGCGCCGTCCCTCGACCCGGTGTTCCAGCACGGTGTGGTGGTCGGCTTCGACGGCTCGCTGTCGAGCGAGCGCGCCCTCGCCTACGCGGTCGGCATGGCGCGCCGGTCGCAGTGCGGCCTGGTGATCGTGCACGTCGCCAACCGCCTGCCCGCCACGGTCTGGGCGGGCTGTGAGCCTCCCGTCTTCGTCGACCTCCCCGACCACCGGAGCGAGGTTCTCGGCCTGGAGCTCGCCTGTGCGGACTTCCTGGCCGGGGTGCCGTGGATCCTGGTCGAGCGCGGCGGTGACATCTGCCACGAGATCGAGGAGGTCGGCCGTGAGTACGCCGCCGACGCGATCGTCGTCGGCACGACGCACGGCCTGCTCGGCAAGATCTTCGGCTCGGTCTCCGGGCGGCTGGCGCGGCGGGCCAACCGCCCGGTGATCGTGATCCCCTGACGGTTCGTCGGTCATTCCCTGGTGGGCTCGGGTCAGGACGTGACGCCCAGCTCCCGGGCGATGAGCATGCGCTGGACCTCCGACGTGCCCTCCCCGATTTCCAGGATCTTGCTGTCGCGCCAGAAACGGGCGACCGGGAATTCGTTCATGAAGCCGTACCCACCGTGGATCTGGGTCGCCTCGCGGGCGTTGTCGACGGCGGCCTCCGACGAGTACAGCTTTGCGATCGCGGCCTCCTTCTTGAACGGTTCACCGTGCAGCATCCGGGAGGCGGCGTCCCGCCAGGCCAGGCGGGAGGTGTGGGCGCGCAGCTCCATGTCGGCAAGCTTGAACTGGATGGCCTGGTTGGCGCCGATCGGCCGGCCGAAGGCCCGGCGCTCGCCGGCGTACTTCACGGATTCGTCGACGCAGCCCTGGGCCAGGCCGGTGGCCAGGGCCGCGATCGCGATGCGGCCCTCGTCGAGGATCCGCAGGAACTGGGCGTAGCCTCGGCCACGCTCGCCCAGCAGGTTGGCCGCGGGAACACGGCAGTCGGTAAAGGACAGTTCGCGGGTGTCGGACGCGTTCCACCCGACCTTCGAGTACTTCTTCGATACCTGGAACCCCGGGGTCCCGGTGGGCACGATGATGGAGGAGATTTCCCGCGTGGGCGAGCGGAATTCGCCCTCTTCACTCGAACGAGCGATCGGTTCGGTGAGCGCGGTGACGGTGACCAGACCGGTGATGTCGGTGCCGGAGTTGGTGATGAAGCACTTGGTCCCGTTGATGACCCACTCGTCGGTGGCCTCGTCGTACCGCGCGGTGGTGCGGGTGGCCCCGGCGTCCGAGCCGCCTTCCGGCTCGGTGAGGCCGAAGGCGCCGAGGAACTCGCCCGAGGTCAGCTTGGGCAGCCACTCGCGCTTCTGCTCCTCCGTGCCGAAGCGGTGGATCGGCATCGCGCCGAGCGAGACGGCGGCCTCCAGCGTGATCGCCACCGAGGAGTCGACGCGGGCGAGTTCCTCCAGGACGAGGCCGAGGGCGAGGTAGTCGCCGCCCATGCCGCCGTACTCCTCCGGGAAGGGGAGGCCGAAGAGCCCCATCCGCCCCATCTCGCGGACGATCTCGTAGGGGAACTCCTCCCGCTCGTAGAACCCGCCGATCTTCGGCGCCACCACGTCCTGGGCGAACTCGGCGACGGTGCGCCGCAGTTCCTCGTACTCGCTGCTGAGTCGGTGGTCGAGCATGGTGATCCTCCTGGGGCCCCGGCCGGGGTGGCCGCGGGCGTGAGCGGGATGACCGGCGTCCGTCTGACGGTGTGACGGTCGTACGGTCCGGTCGAGGGATGAGCGCGATGGGATGAGTGCGATGAGATGAACGTGGTGCCCGGGCGCCGACCGGACCGTACGGGCCGCGGCCGGCGCCGGAGCGGGCGCAGGGCGGGTCAGCCCCGGTCGGCGCCGAGCAGCGCCTGGACGGTGCGGGAGGGGCTCGGCCGGCCGAGGCGCGCGGCCATCCAGCCGCTGGTCGCGACCAGCGCGCGCAGGTCGACGCCGGTGTGGATGCCGAGGCCGTGCAGCATCCAGACCAGGTCCTCGGTGGCCAGGTTGCCGGTGGCGCTCTTCGCGTACGGGCAGCCGCCCAGGCCGCCGGCCGAGGCGTCCACCGTGGTGACGCCCTCGCGCAGCGCGGCCAGGGTGTTGCTGAGTGCCTGCCCGTAGGTGTCGTGGAAGTGCACGGCGAGCCGGTCGGCCGGCACCCCGGCCGAGGCGAAGCCCGTCAGCAGGGCGCTGACCTGGCCCGGGGTGGCCACGCCGATGGTGTCGCCGAGGCTCAGCTCCGAGCAGCCCATCTCCAGCAGCTGGACGCCGAAGCGGACCACCTGGTCGACCGGGACGGGCCCCTCCCAGGGATCGCCGAAGCACATCGAGAGGTAGCCGCGGACCGCGATCCCGGCTTCGACGGCCCGCGTCACGACCGGACGGAACATCGCCATGGCCTCGTCCGCCGAGCGGTTGAGGTTGCGCCGGGCGAAGGTCTCGGTGGCGCTGGCGAACACCGCGATGTCGGTGGCGTGATGGGCGAGCGCGCGGTCCAGGCCGCGCTCGTTGGGCACCAGAACCGGCAGCCGCAGGCCCGGGTGGCGCTCGGGCAGGCCGGCGAGCCGGGGCATCAGCTCCTCGGCGTCGGCCAGCTGCGGTACCCATTTCGGGTGAACGAAGCTGGTGGCCTCGACGGTGCGCAGGCCGGCCGCCGCGAGCCGGGCGATGAACTCGGCCTTGACCTCGACCGGCACCAGGGAGCTCTCGTTCTGCAGCCCGTCGCGCGGCCCGACCTCGTGGATCCGGACCTCCTCGGGCAGGCCGGGGGCGCGGACCGGGTCGGGCAGGCCCAGGTCGAGGGCGTCGGGCTCGCGGGCGGTCACGACCGCACCTCCGCGGGCTCGGCGGGAGCGGCGTCCGGTTCGGCCGGGGCGTCCCCGGCCGTGGCTTCCTCCGCCGGGGCGACCACGACCAGCAGGTCCTCCATCGCGACGGTGGCGCCCGCGGTGACCCGCAGTTCGGCCACCACGCCGTCGTGCGGCGCGGCGATCACGTGTTCCATCTTCATGGCCTCCAGCACGAGCAGGGGCTGGCCCTTGCGGACGGTCTCGCCGGCCGTGGTCTTGACGACCGTGACGGTGCCGGGCATCGGGGCGGTCAGGGCGCCGTGGTGCGCGCCGGCCCCGGCGGCGCTCTCGACGGCCGGGTCGTAGCCGTGCAGGGGCCAGGCGTCGCCCTCGACGCCGAGCCAGGTCACCGGGCCGGCGGCGAGGCCGGGGGTGGTGTCGGTGGCCAGCGAGAACGTGGTCTGCAGGCCGTCGACGGTCAGGTGCAGCCGGTCGCCCGCCAGGGTCGCGCGGGCGCGGTGCACCGCTCCGCCGTCGAGCCGGAGCTCCACCTCGCGGGTGAGCCCGACGGGATTGTCAGTGGCATCGGCTACGTTGCCGGCAGTGATCGAACGGATGCGCACCGAGACCGGGTCCTGGCCGGGGGTACGGAGTCGGTGGGTCGTCCAGGCGGGGGTGCCGCCCAGGCGCCAGCCGGAGGGAAGGGAGAAGGGGTCGGTCCAGTCGCCGGGGGCGGCGGCCGGGGTGAGTTCCAGGTGCCGTGCCAGCGCGGCCGCAAAGTAGAGGAGGTGGGAGGGCGACGGCGGTTCGGTCGCCGCGGCGTCGGTTCCGTCCCCGGGATGGGCGGGCGTCGGGGTCCCGGCCGGGGCGGTCGCGTTGGCGGGGGAGTACGGCGCGGTGAGCAGGGCCGGCAGCTGCCGGGCCGTCTGCTCCACCAGGCCGGTGTCCAGTCGGCCGGCGACGACCTCGGGGTGTGCGAGGAGCCGCCGCAGGAAGCCGGTGTTGGTGGTGACGCCCAGGATGCGGGTGTCGGCCAGCGCGGCGCGGAGCCGGCGCAGCGCGGTCGGGCGGTCGGGCCCGTACGCGATGACCTTGGCGAGCATGGGGTCGTAGGCGCTGGTGACGACGGTTCCGGGGGCGACTCCGGAGTCGACGCGGATGCCCTCGCCCCGGGGCTCGTCCAGGGTGAGGATGCGGCCGCCGGTGGGCAGGAAGTCCCGTTCCGGGTCCTCGGCGCAGATGCGGGCCTCGATGGCGTGGCCCAGGAAGGAGATGTCGGACTGGGTGAAGGTGAGCGGTTCACCGGCAGCGACGCGCAGCTGCCACTCGACCAGGTCGAGCCGGGCCGAGTCGGCGCCGACGGCGACGGCGAGCTCGGTGACGGGGTGTTCCACCTGGAGACGGGTGTTCATCTCCATGAAGAAGAAGTCCCGCACCCCCTCGGCGGCGGAGGGGGCGTCCGGGTCGATGCCGGGGACGATGAACTCCACGGTGCCGGCCCCGGTGTAGCCGCAGGACTCCGCGGCACGGACGGCCGCGGCGCCCATCGCGGCACGGGTCTCGGCATTGAGGAGAACGGAGGGAGCCTCTTCGATCAGTTTCTGGTGGCGGCGCTGGAGGCTGCACTCGCGCTCGCCGAGGTGGACGGTGGTGCCGTGGGCGTCGGCCAGCACCTGCACCTCGATGTGGCGCGGCCGGTCGACCCAGCGCTCCAGCAGCAGGGTGTCGTCGCCGAAGGCGGTGCGGGCGACGCGGCGGGCGGCGGCGATCTCGGTGGGCAGGTCGGCCCGGTCCCGCACGAGGCGCATGCCCTTGCCGCCGCCGCCGGCGGACGGCTTGAGCAGGACGGGGTAGCCGATCTCGTCGGCTGCGGCGACGAGATCCCCGTCGGTGGGCGCGCTGGCCTGGCTGCCGGGGACCACCGGGACGCCCGCGGCCCGGACGGCCTCCTTGGCGTTGATCTTGTCACCCATCAACTCGACCGCACCGGGAGGTGGTCCGATGAAGACGAGGCCCGCGTCGGCGCAGGCGCGGGCGAAGCCGGGGTTCTCGGCGAGGAAGCCGTAACCGGGGTGGACGGCCTGGGCGCCGGTGCGGCGGGCGGCGGCGAGGATCTGGTCGGTCCGCAGGTAGGTCTCGGCCGCCGAGCTGTCACTGCGGTCGGCCGGGCCGAGCCGGACCGCGACGTCCGCCTCGCGGACGTGCGGAGCGTCGGCGTCCGCGTCGCTGAACACGGCGACCGAGCGGACACCGAGCCGCCGCAGGGTGCGGATCACCCGCAGGGCGATCTCGCCGCGGTTGGCGACCAGAACTGTGTCGAACATGGGAGGCGTTCCTCCGGGTCGAGGGGAGCCGTACGAAGGAGGTGGCGGTGGGCGGTCGGCGCCGGCCCGGGGCAGGACCGGTGCCGTGGGTGTCACCCCGGTCCGTGGGTGCCACACCCGGAAGGGAGGGGGCAGGACCGGGGCAGGGGTGACACCCGGGCGGCGTCACATGCGGAAGACGCCAAACGGAGCGGGCGGTGCCAGCGGGGCGTTGGCGCAGGCGGTGAGGGCGAGACCGACGGCGGTGCGGGTGTCCATCGGGTCGATCACACCGTCGTCCCAGAGCCGGGCGGTGGCGTAGTAGGCGTTGCCCTGACGCTCGTACTGCTCGCGGACGGGGCGCTTGAACTCCTCCTCCGCCTCGGCCGGCCACTGCTCGCCGTGCGCCTCCAACTGGTCGCGGCGGACGGTGGCCAGGACGGAGGCCGCCTGCTCGCCGCCCATCACGGAGATCTTGGCGCCCGGCCACATCCACAGGAAGCGGGGCGAGTAGGCCCGGCCGCACATCGAGTAGTTGCCGGCGCCGTACGAGCCGCCGATCACCACCGTCAGCTTCGGGACGCGGGTGCAGGCGACGGCGTTGACCATCTTGGCGCCGTGCTTGGCGATGCCGCCCGCCTCGTACTGACGGCCGACCATGAACCCGGTGATGTTCTGCAGGAAGAGGAGGGGGATGCCCCGCTGGTCGCACAACTCGATGAAGTGGGCGCCCTTGACGGCCGACTCGGAGAACAGCACGCCGTTGTTGGCGACGATGCCGACGGGGTGGCCGTGGATCCGGGCGAAGCCGGTGACCAGCGTCGCGCCGTACTCGGCCTTGAACTCGGCGAAGCGGCTGCCGTCCACCAGCCGGGCGATCACCTCGCGCACGTCGTAGGGCGTGCGCGGGTCGACCGGGACGGCCCCGTACAGGCCCGCCGGGTCCACGGCGGGCGGCTCGACCGGGGCGAGCGGCCAGGGCTTGGCCGCGCGCGGGCCGAGTCCGGCGACGATCGTGCGGACGATCGAGAGGGCGTGGGCGTCGTCCTCGGCCAGGTGGTCCGTCACGCCCGAGGTGCGGGAGTGCAGGTCGCCGCCGCCCAGCTCCTCGGCGGTGACCACCTCGCCGGTGGCGGCCTTCACCAGCGGCGGCCCGCCCAGGAAGATCGTGCCCTGGTTGCGGACGATCACGGCCTGGTCGCTCATCGCCGGGACGTACGCGCCGCCGGCCGTGCACGAACCGAGCACGGCGGCGATCTGCGGGATGCCCGCGGCGGAGAGCCTGGCCTGGTTGTAGAAGATCCGCCCGAAGTGGTCGCGGTCCGGGAAGACCTCGTCCTGCATCGGGAGGAAGGCGCCGCCGGAGTCCACCAGGTAGATGCAGGGCAGCCGGTTCTCCAGCGCGACCTCCTGGGCGCGCAGGTGCTTCTTCACCGTCATCGGGTAGTAGGTGCCGCCCTTGACGGTGGCGTCGTTGGCGACCACCACCACCTCGCGTCCGGCGACCCGGCCGATGCCGGCGATCACACCGGCCGCCGGCGCCGCCCCGTCGTACATCCCGTCGGCGGCCAGCGGGGCCAGCTCCAGGAAGGGCGAGGCCGGGTCGAGCAGGGTGTCCACCCGGTCGCGGGGGAGGAGCTTGCCGCGCGAGGTGTGCCGGGCGCGGGCCTTGGCGCCACCGCCCAGAGCGGCCGCGTCGAGCTTCGCCCGCAGTTCGGCCACCAGCGCCCGGTGCGCCTCGGCGTTGGCGAGGTAGGCCGCCGAGCCGGGGTCGACGGAGGTGCCGAGCCGGGGTGCCGGCGCGGCCGCTGCGGGCGTTACGGCACCCGCCGCTGCGCCGTTCGCCGCGCCGTTCACTGGGCTGAGCCGGGCGCCGGTGGCTGCGCCGACGGTTGAGATGACCATTCCCAAGAGCTCCCTTGCCCTCGGCACCGAGTGGGCGGCCCCGCTGCCGTGCCGGCCGCCGGTGCGCCCATGGAGTCCCACGTTAATTAACGTTAACTTACGCCGCCCAGGTTAACGGTCGATAACCCGACTGTCTACGATGGGCAGCATGCCGAACGTCCCCACAGCCTCCGCGCTCCCACGCCGCGACCAGATCCGCCGGGAGGCCGCGCGGCTGTTCGCCGCCCGGGGCTTCCTCGGCGTCGGCGTGGACGAGATCGGCAAGGCCGTCGGGATCAGCGGCCCCGGGCTCTACCGCCACTTCGCCGGCAAGGACGCGATGCTCGCCGACTTGCTGATCGGCATCAGCGAGCGCCTGTTGGAGGAGGGGCGTCGCCGGGCGGGCGGTGGCGACGGCCCGGCCGCAGCCTTGGACGCGCTGATCGGCGGCCACGTCGACTTCGCCCTGAACGACCGCGACCTGATCACCCTGCACGACCGCGAGCTGCTGAACCTCAAGGAGGAGGACCGCCGCACCGTCCGTCGGCTCCAGCGCGGCTACGTCGAGCTGTGGGTGGAGGTGGTGCGGCAGGCCTACCCGCCGCTGGCCGACCCCGCCGCCGAGCCGGTGGCCCGGGCCGCCGTGCACGCCGTTTTCGGTCTGATCAACTCGACCCCGCACAGCCTCGGCTCGAACCCCGGCCAGGGCGAGCGCTCGGGGCTCCAGCGCGACGGCATGGCCACGCTGCTGCACACCCTCGCCCACGGCGCGTTCGCCGCTGCCGCCAACGCGGCGTCGACCGGCGGGGCGTCGACCGGAGCGGCATCGGCGGGCTCGGCGTCGACCGGCTCGGCGTCCGCGGGCGTCTGAGTCCGGTCTGCCCCTGCCCGTCCGGGATCGTTCTCCCGCTCTTTCCGGAGTCCTAGGCCCAAAGGACGGCCTCTGCCCGCCCCCGGCCGCTGGGCGTTCGGCGGCTGGTCGGCGACTCTGGAGGCGGGCGGCGGTCGACGGGTGTCGCGCGGGGGGCGGGTGGTTCGATCGGGAATCACCACAGGCCGCAGGCTGTTGGCCAGTCCGCCGGACCGGACGATCCGGGCCGTTCCGGGCCGCCCCGAATCCACCGGGGCCGGAAACGCCGTGGCGGCCACCCGACGAAATGGTTAGCATCCCTAAATATGCCTGAGACTCACGGATCCACGGTGGAGCAATCCCCGAGCGGCCCACCGGCCCCCGGCTCGACCCCGGCGGCCGGGCACGCGGCTGCCGAGCAGAGCGGCGCCAGCCATACGGGCGGGGGCCAGACGGACGCCGACCAGACGGACGCCAGCCGCGCAGGCTGGCTGCGCCGCCTGGTCGGTTACAGCTGGCGGTCCCGCCGGAGCCTGCTGTTCGCGTTCGGCGCCTCGCTCCTCGGCATGGCCGTCACCGCGCTGGTGCCGCTGGTCACCAAGCTGATCATCGACGACGTCATCGTCGCCCACACCCGCTCGCTGACCCCCTGGGCGGTGGTGCTGCTGCTGGCCGCCGTCGTGGTCTTCGGCTGCACCCAGGTCCGTCGCTACTACGGCGGTCAGCTGGCTCTCGACGTCCAGCACGACATGCGCAGCGACCTGTTCCGCTCGCTCGGCCGGCTCGACGGCCACCGCCAGGACCGGCTGGACACCGGTCAGGTGGTCGGGCGCGCGACCTCCGACCTCCAGCTGGTCAACGGCCTGCTCTCGATGCTGCCGATGATGACCGGCTACCTGCTGATGTTCGTCATGTCGCTGGTCGTGATGGTCTGGCTGTCCCCGCCGCTCACCCTGGTCGCGCTGGTCATGGCTCCCGCGCTGTGGTGGGTCTCGGTGCTCAGCCGCAAGCGCCTGTTCCCGGCCACCTGGGCCGCCCAGCAGGAGGCGGCCGCCGTCGCCGGCGTGGTGGACGGCGCGATCGGCGGCGTCCGGGTGGTCAAGGGCTTCGGCCAGGAGGCCCAGGAAGTGGACAAGCTGGAGCGGGCCTCCCAGAACCTGTTCGCCGCCCGGCTCCGGTCGATCCGGCTCAACGCCCGCTACAACCCGGCCATGCAGGCGATCCCGGCCCTGGCCCAGGTCGCCGTCCTGGCCTTCGGCGGCTGGCTGGCCGTCGACGGCCAGGTCTCGCTCGGGACCTTCGTCGCCTTCTCCACCTACGTGGCGCAGATGACCGGCCCGGTGCGGATGCTGACCATGGTCATCACGGTCGGCCAGCAGGCCCGGGCGGGCGTGGAACGCGTCCTGCAGCTGGTCGACGAACGCCCGGTGGTCCAGGAACGCCCCGACGCGCACACCCTGGACCTCGACCTCCCGTGCGAGGACACCGGGAAGGACACCCCTGCGCAGGACAGCACGACCGACGCAACCACCCCGCAGGGAGCCACCCCGTACGGCAGCCCCGTCGGCCCCCGGACCCTCGACGTCGCCCTGGAGTTCGACCGGGTCGAGTTCCGCTACGACCCCGAGCACCCCGCCCCCGTCCTGCACGGCCTGAGCCTGAAGCTGGCCCCCGGCGAGACGCTCGCCCTGGTCGGGGCCTCCGGCTCCGGCAAGTCGACGGTGGCCCAGCTGGTGCCCCGGTTCTACGATCCGGCCGCCGGGACCGTCCGCCTCTACGGTCACGACCTGCGCGAGCTCACCCTGGACTCGGTCCGTGCGGCGGTCGGCATCGTCCCCGAGGAGAGCTTCCTCTTCTCCGAGTCGGTCCGCACCAACATCGCCTACGGCCGTCCGGACGCCACCGACGAGCAGATCGTCGCCGCCGCCCGCGCCGCGCAGGCCGACGAGTTCGTCCGCGCCCTCCCGGACGGCTACGAGACCAAGGTCGGCGAGCAGGGCCTGACCCTCTCCGGCGGGCAGCGCCAGCGAATCGCCCTGGCCCGGGCGATCCTCACCGACCCCCGGATCCTGCTGCTCGACGACGCCACCTCGGCCGTGGACCCGCAGGTCGAGGCGGAGATCCACGACGCGCTGCGCTCGGTGATGACCGGCCGCACCACGCTGCTGATCGCCCACCGCCGTTCGACGCTCCAGCTCGCCGACCGGATCGCCGTCCTGGAGCGCGGCCGCCTGCTGGACATCGGGACACACGAGGAACTCGAAGCCCGATGTCCCCAGTACCGGGCCCTGATCACCGACCCCGAGGCGGGACGCACCGTCCTGCACCCGGCGCCCGGGACGCCGACCGAGGCGAATGCCGAGCCCCGAACCGGTTCCCCGTCCTCCCCGTCCCCGTCCTCCTCGCCCGCCGGGCCGAGGCCGGACTCCGCCGCCCCCACCCCGGACCTCCCCACCCCGGTCCTCCCGGTCCCCGACCTCCCCACCCCCGCCCTGACCAAGGCCGCCCGCACCGCCGACCCCGACCTGCTGGCCAAGGTCGCCGCCCTCCCGCCCGCCACCGACACCCCGGCCGTCCCCCGCGCCGAGGCCGAGGCCGGAGACCCCGACTTCACCCTGCGCCGCCTGCTGCGCCCCTTCCGCGTCCCGCTGCTCATCGCCCTCCTGCTGGTCGCCCTGGATGCCGGGTCCGGCCTGGTCCTGCCGGTGCTGATCCGGCACGGCATCGACGAGGGCGTCCGCAAGGGCCTGATGTCCGGTGTCGCGGTGGCCGCGCTCACCGCGCTGGTCGTGGTCCTGCTGGACTGGCTGGTGCAGGGCGCCGAGAACCGGGTCAGCGGCCGCACTGGTGAGCGGGTCCTCTACACGCTCCGGCTCAAGATCTTCGCCCACCTCAACCGGCTCGGCCTGGACTACTACGAGCGCGAGCTGACCGGTCGGATCATGACCCGGATGACCACCGACCTGGACTCCCTGACGTCCTTCCTGCAGACCGGCATGGTCACCGCCGTGGTCAGCCTGCTGACCTTCGCCGGGATCTTCGCCGCCCTGCTGATCATCGACGCCGGCCTGGCCCTGGTGGTCTTCGCCGTGCTGCCGCTGCTGGTGATCGCCACGCTGGTGTTCCGCAGGAAGTCCAGGGACCAGTACGAGCGCTCCCGCGACCTGATCAGCGTCGTCAACGCCGACCTGCAGGAGAACGTGGCCGGCATGCGGATCGTCCAGGCCTTCCGCCGCCTGGACACCAACACCGACCGCTTCGTGGCGCGCGGCATCGCCTACCGCGAGGCCCGGGTCCGCGCACAGCTGTACATCTCGCTGTACTTCCCCTTCGTGCAGTTCCTCTCCAGCGTGGCCGCCGCGCTGGTGCTGATCGTCGGTGCCGCCCGGGTCGACGCCGGGACGCTGACGGTCGGCGCGCTGGTCGCGTACCTGCTCTACATCGACCTGTTCTTCGCGCCGGTCAACCAGCTGTCCCAGGTCTTCGACGGCTACCAGCAGGCCTCCGTGGGCCTCGGCCGGATCCGCGAGCTGCTGCGCACCCCGACCACCACGGCCGAGGCGGCCGACCCGGTCCCGGTGGCCAAGGGGCTGCGCGGCGAGATCAGCTTCGAGGGGGTCGGCTTCGCCTACAACGGCGGCGCCGACGGCGCCCCGAACGTGCTGACCGGAGTGGACCTGCACATCCCGGCGGGGCAGACGGTGGCACTGGTCGGTGAGACCGGCGCCGGAAAGTCGACGCTGGTGAAGCTCGTCGCCCGGTTCTACGACGCGACGCAGGGCACCGTCCGGGTGGACGGGGTCGACCTCGCCCGCTACGACCTGGCGCAGTACCGGCACCGCCTGGGCGTGGTGCCGCAGGAGGCGTACCTGTTCGCGGGCACGATCCGCGAGGCGATCGCGTACGGCCGGCCGGAGGCCTCGGCGGCCGAGGTCGAGGCGGCGGCCCGGGCGGTCGGCGCGCACGACATGATCGTCCGGCTGTCCGGCGGCTACGACCACGAGGTGGCGGGCCGCGGGCGCAACCTGTCGGCGGGTCAGCGCCAGCTGATCGCGCTGGCCCGGGCCGAACTGGTCGACCCGGACATCCTGCTGCTCGACGAGGCCACCGCGGCGCTCGACCTGGCCACCGAGGCGGCGGTCAACCAGGCCGCGGACCGGCTCAGCGGCGGCCGTACCACCCTGGTCATCGCCCACCGGCTGACCACCGCCGAGCGCGCCGACCGGGTGATCGTGCTGGACCACGGCCGGGTGGTCGAGGACGGCACCCACACCGAACTGCTCGCCCGGGGCGGGACGTACGCCCGGCTCTGGCAGGCGTTCATCGCGGACGGCCACCCGGCGGTCGAGACCGTCGCCGCCGGGTAGGGCGCGGGGCCGCACGCTGCCGGGCGGGCCGCGGACCGCTACCCGACCGGCGCCGCCCCGTACCGCGCCGCCCGTCGGGCCCACGATCGCCGTCGGGCGGCTCGGGTGGCACGGGCGGGCCAGGGAAGCGCAGCTCAGGCGGCGATCAGCGAGGACAGCAGGCCGGACGGGTCGATCCCGTGTGGCAGTTCGCTGACCTGCCCGTCCCCGACCTCGACCACCCGCCAGCCGGAGCCGTCGGCCCGGCTGGCGAGGTCGGTGGTGACGAAGCGGCAGCCGAGCGTCCGGACCAGCGCCCGGACCTCGGTGAGGTCGGGATCGACCGTCCGGTGCGGGGCGTCCGGGTGCGGCCCGACCAGGACCGGCCGACCGTCCAACCACCACACCCGCGCCTCCACGGCCCGCCCGCCCGCACCCTGCGCGTCCGAGGCATCCGAGGCATCCGAGGCGTCCGGAGCGCCCGAAGCGTCCGCAGCGCCAGCCCCGCCGCCGGCGCCCTCGAACTCCTCGTACCGCCGCAGCACCACCCCGCCGGCCAGGAACTCGCCCTGCAGCTCGACGAACCGTTCCACCACCCGTCCGACCGCCGCAAGGTCAGCCAACTCGGGCACGAAGCAGGCCTCGTGCCACTCGTGCTTGCGCGACTTCACGTAGTCCTTGACGATCGCCGGCCCGCTCCCGCCGAGCCGGGCCGCGGCCGCCGCCAGCTCCTGCGGTCCGGGTGCCGCCGTCCCGTCGGAGGGGATCCACGCGCTGGCCGGGGTCGCCCCCTCGAACACGCCGTACCAGCCGGGCAGTTCGTGTGCCGCTGCGTACCCGGGCGGGCTGGTCAGCAGGTTGCCGCCACGGGCGGCGAGCGCGGCGGCGAACTCGGCGTACCGGGCACAGGGGAGCATCCAACCCCGGTACCAGAGCGGGCCGCTGTCCTGCGGCACGCGTCGCACCGCCTCCTCGGCCCGGCCGGAGAGCAGCGCGTCATGGTCGACCAGGTGGTGATCGCCGCCCAACTCCCGCAGCAGCCGGGCCTCCCAGGCGAAGTGCGGGTCGGGCCGGCGCGGGTTGAGCGGATCGGCGGGGAAGATGATCGCGGGTACGGGCATGGCCGTCAGGGTACGGCCCGCGAACCCGTCGGGCGCCCGTCGGACGCCGGACCCGCCGCGGGTCTCCGCGACGAATCCGCTCGACGCCCCGGGCGGCCGCTGCGAGAGTGACCCGATGCGAAATCTGCTGCGTCCCCGCAAGCGCGTACCCCGGCAGGCCGCCCGCACGGTGGTCCTGGACGACAACGGCTCGGTGTTCCTGCTGCGTTCGGACAACGACGAGGTCGGCGTCCACTGGACCATGCCGGGCGGCGGACTGGACCCGGGCGAGTCCCCGTGGGAGGGCGCCCGGCGCGAGCTCTGGGAGGAGACCGGCTGGACCGACCTCGAACCCGGCCCGCTGCTCTGCACCTGGGAACACGACTTCACCTGGCACGGCACCCCGGTGCGCCAGCACGAGCACATCTACCTCACCCGCGGACCGTACCGCGGTCCGGTCGGGGACGTCAGCGCGGTGCACGCCGTGGACCGCATCCTCGACTGGCGCTGGTGGACCCCGGCCGACCTCGCCGACGAGAACGCCGACGCGCTCTGGCCGCCCCGACTGCCGGAGCTGCTGGACGCCGTCCGCGCGGGCTGGGCGGTCGACGGACGCCCACCGGTGCCCGTCGCGCTCGGGTACATCCCGAACACCCCGGCCGTCCGCTGACCGCTGACTGCTGGCCGCTGACTGCTGGCCGCTGACCGTCGACCGCTGACCGTCGTCCGCCCGCCGCTGACCGCCGTCCGCCGGCCGAAGGAGCCGCCCTAGGGACGCCCGGCGCGTCGGGCGCGCCCGGTCGGACCGGGCTCCCAGCCGTGCAGGTCCAGTTCGCGGTCGTGCAGCGCACTGGGGTTCATCAGCACCGTCAGCCGGCTGCCGGCGAGTTGCTCGTAGCGGAGCCCGGTCGCGGACAGCAGTTGCTCGGTCGGAACGGACACGGCGATGGCGGGGCGCCAGGAGGGCAGCACCACCAGGCTGGTGCCCCGCCCGACCCGGATCGGCTCGGCCGAAACCCGGACCGGCGCGCGCTCCTCCGGCCGGCCGACGGCCTCGGGCTGGCCGGGGCTGCCGCCGATCAGGATGCCGAGCGGCGGTTCGGCCCGGGAGGCCTCGGCGTCGGGGGCGACCGCGGCGGCACCGGTCCCGGCCCCGTACGGCGCCTGATCCGCCACCCTCCCCGGCGCACCGGCGAGTTCACCCGCCCAAGTGACGGCGGACCGCGGTCCAGCCCCGGTGGGGCCGGTCGCGGCCGTCTCCCGTGCGGTCGCCTCCTGCCCGGTCGGGGCGGTCTGCGGGTGCATCCGGCGCAGTCGGCGCGAGGGTGACGGCCGCCGGGATCCCAGGGGCCGGAGCTCCTCGCGCGCCGTACGCGGTGCCGGTACGGACGGTCCGGCCACCGGCGGCGGCACGGTGGACGGCTGGAACCGGACGAAGCCGACGCCGGGGCTGTTCCCGGCTCCGCTCCCGCCTCCGGCCTCCGCAGCTACCCCGGGCAGCGCGGGCAGTTCGGGAAGCTCGGCTTCCTCGCCGAGCAGTTCCCGTACCTCCGCGACCGGCCGCCGGCACGCGTCCGCCAGCTCCGTGACCGAACGGCCCTGGGCACGTGCGGCGCGCAGCCGTTCGGCGAACGCTGCCCGCAAGCGCGCCGCGGTCGGACCGCCGTCCGCCGCCAGGCCTTCGGCCGCCCCAGCCGAGACCGCGTCCGTGCCCGAGCCCGCACCGGAGCCCGTACCCGGTTCCGCTGCGCCCGTCGTCCTGGCGAGCCCGCGGGTCTCCGCGTCGTCCTTGCTGCGCGGCTGTGGCACCGAGTCGTGGCGGGAGGCGCAGCCCTGGCGGATCACCCCGTCGGAGGGGCCGGGCGCGGCCGGTCCGGCCTCGGCGGCGGTCGCGATCGAGCAGACCGGGCCGGGCACAGCCGTCGGCCCGGAGACGGCGGGCGGGGGCGAGGACCCGGCGTTGTCCCCGGGCGGGCCGGGCACGGAGGGGTCGGTCGGGGCGGGGTGGAGCGAGGTCATCGGCGGGCCCTTCGGGGGACGGTCCCGACGATCCTGCCGCACCGCGCGATCAGCTCCAAGCGTCGAACCCGGCGGTGAGCGCCGGACCACCGCCATGGACCCCGCCATGGACCCCCGCCATGGACCCCCGCCATGGACCCCCACCGGGGAACACCGCCGCACCACCGGCGGCCACCGAGCGGCCGCCGGATCAACTCCCGGCGGCGACGAACCCCTTGAGGTCGGCGAGCACCGCGTTTGCCGCCATGACCCCGAGCCCGAGGAACCAGGTCTCGTCCGAAACCGGCCGGGCCTGACCGGACTTGACCGCACCGAGCGTCTTCCAGAGCGCGCCGCCCAGGACCGCGTCCTGGTTGGTCGAGCTGGGGCTGCCGTACACGCCGTAGAAGATCCAGTCGGCGTCGGCCTTGTCGATCTGCTCCGGGCTGACCTCCACCGCGAGTTCCCTGACCTGCTCGATCTTGGGCTGCGGCAGCGGCACGTCGGTGAGGATGGTGCCGATGAAGGAGAGTTCGGCGTAGAGCCGGGTCCGGCCCGGCATGAAGCGCAGCGGCGTGATGGCGGGCCGCTTGTCGCCGAGCCCGGCGCCGATCGCGGAGGCCGCGGCCTGGTACGCGTCCAACTGCGCCTTGGCCTCGGCCTCCAGGCCGAAGGTGCTCGCGTTGAGCAGGAAGTTCTGCTTCCACGGGTAGCCCGGGCGCAGCGAGAAGACGGTCGGCGCGATCTTGGACAGCTGCGCGTACTGGTCCTGGGCGCGCAGCTGGCTGCCGAGGATCAGGTCCGGCTTGAGGGCGGCGATCGCCTCCAGGTTGAGGCTGTTGGTGGTGCCGACGGCGGCCGGGTTGCCGGCCTTGTCCTTGAGGTAGGACGGCATGGACTTGGAGGCGTCGGTGTGGACGACGCCGACCGGCTGGATGCCGAGTGCGACGACGTTGTCGAGTTCGCCGGTGTCCAGCACCACGACCCGGGTGGGCTTGGCGGGGATGACGGTCTCGCCCATCGCGTGCTTGACCGTGCGCGGGTAGACGCCGGGGGCGGCGTCGGTGCCGAAGCCCTTCATCTTCTCGATCACGGTGGCGTAGTCGTCGCCGCCCTGTTTGACCGACTTCTGGTCGGGCGTGGAGCCGCCGCCGGCGGCCGACCCGCCGCTGCCGCCCGACCGGCCCGACCCACCCGAGTCGCCGGAGCTGCCGCAGGCGGTGAGCAGTCCGCCGAGGCCGAGCACCGCCCCGCCGGCGATCCCGGCGGTGAGGAACCTGCGGCGGCCGGTGGTGCGGGTGGCGAGGGCCAGGTCGTCGGGGGTGGGGGCCACGCGACGCTCCTTCGTGGGTCGGCGGATCAGCGTCCATCAAACTTAGGTGAGGCAAACCTATCTCGATGGAGCCGTGCCGGGTATCTGGGACCCTGCCTGACCATGAGACCCCCACCGACGCCTGGCCCCGACTACGACAGCGGCGCGGAGGACTGACGTACGCTTGCCCGCATGAAGCGCTTCGTGGGCCTGAGCTGGTGGCCGTCCTAGGACGGCCACCAGCACTCGCCTGACCAGGGCCGTCCGGGATGGACGGTCCTGTCGCGTTTCCCCCGCTCCCCGCGGGAAAGGGCCCCTCGCCCCGGACGGCCGCGACCACCGCCGTACCGAGGAGGACCCTTGACCGCCGAGACCATCACCGCCGCTGCCCGTGCTGCTGCCGCCACCACTGCCCCTGCCGCCGCCGGTCCCGTCCGCATCGACGACCCGACCGCGCACCGCGTCCTCACCGGGGACCGCCCCACCGGCCCGCTCCACCTCGGCCACTACTTCGGCACCCTGCGCAACCGCGTCCTCCTGCAGGACCAGGGCGTCGAGATGTTCGTCGTGGTCGCCGACTACCAGGTCATCACCGACCGCGACATCGCCGACCGGCTGGCCGAACACACCGAGAGCCTCGTCCTCGACTACCTCGCGGCCGGCCTCGACCCCGAGCGGGCCACGATCTTCGCGCACAGCGCCGTCCCCGCCCTCAACCAGCTGCTGCTGCCCTTCCTCAGCCTGGTCAGCGTCGCCGAACTGAACCGCAACCCCACCGTCAAGGACGAGATCGCCCACTCCCGGCAGTCCTCCGTCAGCGGGCTGATGTTCACCTACCCCGTCCACCAGGCCGCCGACATCCTCTTCTGCAAGGCCGACCTCGTCCCGGTCGGCCAGGACCAGCTGCCCCACCTCGAAGTGGCCCGCACCGTCGCCCGCCGCTTCAACGAGCGCTACCCGCACGCCGACGGCAGCACCGTCTTCCCCCTCCCGCAGGCCCTGCTCTCGGAGGCCCCGATGCTGCTCGGCACCGACGGCGGCAAGATGAGCAAGAGCCGGGGCAACGCCATCCCCCTCGGCGCCACCGCGGACGAGACCGCCCGGATCATCCGCGGCGCCAGGACCGACACCGACCGGCACATCGGCTACGACCCGGTCGACCGCCCCGGGGTCTCCGGCCTCGTCCTGCTCGCCGCGCTCTGCCAGGACCGCGCCCCCGAGGCCGTCGCCGAGGAGATCGGTGACGGCGGCGCCGCCGCGCTCAAGCGCACCGTCACCGAGTCCGTCAACGAGTACCTCCGCCCGATGCGCGCCCGCCGCACCGAACTCGCCGCCGACCGCGGCCACCTGCGGCGGGTCCTGCACGACGGCGCCGAGCGCGCCAACGCCGTCGCCGACGCCACCCTCGCCGAGGTACGGGAGGTGATGGGGGCGGTCTGAAGAGCCCCTGCCCCGCCGCACCCGCCGCACCCGCCGCACCCGCCGGCTTCCCCGCCGCCCCAGGCGGCCGTGGGACACCGACCCGCAGACATCGGCCGGTTGACGCGGGGGCATATCGTCACGGGCGGCCGCGAACACGCCGCGGCCGCCCGTGAACCCCTCCCCCCCCGCGCCCGAAAGGCGGCCCGGCCCATGGACCAGCACCCGACCACTCCCGGCCAGGGGCTGACCCGCCCGTCGCAGCTGCGCCCCGGCGACCACATCGTCGTCGTCGCCACCAGCGGCCCGATCGAACCCGAACGCCTCACCGCCGGCTGCGCGATCCTCCGCTCCTGGGGGCTGCGCGTCACGGTCGCCCCGCACGTCCTCGACACCCACCCCACCCTCGGCTACCTGGCCGGCACCGACGCCGACCGCGCCGCCGACCTCCAGTCCGCCTGGCTCGACCCCACCGTCGACGCCGTCATCTGCGCCCGCGGAGGCTATGGCGTGCACCGGATGGTCGACCTGCTCGACTGGACGGCCATGCGCGCCGCACGGCCCAAGCCCTTCATCGGCTTCAGCGACGTCAGCTCCCTGCACGAGGCCTTCGCCCGGCACCTCGGCCTCGCCACCCTGTACGGTCCGCTGGCCACCGGCGCCTCCTTCGTCTCCGACGGCCCTACCGCCGAGCACCTGCGCCGCACCCTCTTCGACCCCGCCGCCACCACCGTCCTCACCTCGCCCACGGCCGAACCGCTCGTCCCCGGCCGGGCCCGTGGCGTCACGGCCGGAGGCTGCGTCCACGTCCTCGCCGCCGAACGCGGCACACCCGCCGCCCGGCCCTCGTACGCGGGCAGCATCCTGGTGCTGGAGGACGTCAACGAGCACCCGTACCAACTGGACCGCCTCCTCACCCAGTTCCTGCGCTCCGGCGCCCTCGACGGCGTGGCCGGCATAGCCCTCGGCTCCTGGGAGGGCTGCGGACGGCCCGAGCGGGTCCGCGAGGTGATGCTCGACCGGCTCGGCGGACTCGGCGTACCGGTGCTCTGGGAACTGGGCTTCGGCCATTGCCCCTCCACCCTCACCGTCCCGCTGGGCCTCCCCGCCCTCCTCGACGCGGACGCCGGCACGCTCACCCTGGACCGTCCCGCCCTCGCCGAGCGGCCCCGCTGACCACTGGCCGAGCGGCTTCGCTGACCACTGCACCCCGGGCCCGGCTGGGGCGGGTCCGGGCGCCCGCCGGGTGAGTAGGGTGCGGCCATGAACGAGGACCGCCTCACCGCCCTTGCCCTCGGCTTCCTCCGCGGCCCGGGCAGCAACGCCCGTACGATCCTCGGACTTGCCGGCCCGCCCGGCGCCGGCAAGTCCACCCTGGCCCGCCACCTGGTGGCCCAGGTCGAGCGCATCGAAGGACCCGGCACCGCCGCCTACCTCCCGCTCGACGGCTTCCACCTCTCCGGCGCCCAGCTCCACCGCCTCGGCCTGACCCACCGCAAGGGAGCCCCGGCCACCTTTGACGCCCACGGCTACGTCGCCCTGCTGCGCCGCGTCACCGCCGACCGCTTCCAGGACATCTACGTCCCGGACTTCGACCGAACGCTGGACGAACCGGTCGCCGCCCGCCACGTGATCCGGCCCCACACCCGCCTCGTCATCACCGAGGGCAACTACCTCGCCTCCTCCGACACCCCGTGGCCGGAGGCCCGCCGCCTGCTGCGCGAACTCTGGTACGTGCACACCGACGACGCCGTCCGCGAGGAACGCCTGCTCGGCCGCCACCGCGACGGCGGCCGCGACGAGGCCACCGCCCGCCACTGGGTCACCGGCAACGACCACCCCAACGGCGAGTACGTGAAGCCCGGCCGCGCACTCTGCACCCGGACCGTCCCCGGGACCGGTTTGCCTCCGGCACCAGACAGGGGTAGTGTTCTCTAGTCGCTCGGCAGGGAGCACCGGACACGCATCGGCGCGGACGGTCCCGGGGCGGCCAATCCCTTGAAACACCACTTCCCGGCTCGGGCTGGGTCGTTTATGCGTTTTTACGCTCAGCGGCTCGGCGCTATTCGGCGTGTTCGTTTTATCGGATTGCGGCTGGATTCGCTTCTCGGAGCGGGGATCGGCTAGAGTTTGGAACGTCGGACGGGGCGTCAAACCCCGGAAGACACCGGCGAGTTGGATGAACGAAGCCCCGGAAACGGAGCGGAAATCATCTGATAAGCTGGGAACACGAAAGAACGAAGCCCGGAGGGTCCGCTGGAAGGCGGTCCGAAGGAAGCGTCCGTTCCTTGAGAACTCAACAGCGTGCCAAAAGTCAACGCCAGATATGTTGACATCCCCGGCCTCAGGTTTCCTGGGGTTGGAGATTCCTTTTGAAATAACACTAGCGAGGACGCAGTGCGCGGGATCACCCTATTCCGGTGGTTGCCGTGCCGCTCAACGCGAGTGCCACCCGATTACGGGTAGACATTCACGGAGAGTTTGATCCTGGCTCAGGACGAACGCTGGCGGCGTGCTTAACACATGCAAGTCGAACGGTGAAGCCCTTCGGGGTGGATCAGTGGCGAACGGGTGAGTAACACGTGGGCAATCTGCCCTGCACTCTGGGACAAGCCCTGGAAACGGGGTCTAATACCGGATATGACCTTCCTCCGCATGGGGGTTGGTGGAAAGCTCCGGCGGTGCAGGATGAGCCCGCGGCCTATCAGCTTGTTGGTGGGGTAATGGCCTACCAAGGCGACGACGGGTAGCCGGCCTGAGAGGGCGACCGGCCACACTGGGACTGAGACACGGCCCAGACTCCTACGGGAGGCAGCAGTGGGGAATATTGCACAATGGGCGCAAGCCTGATGCAGCGACGCCGCGTGAGGGATGACGGCCTTCGGGTTGTAAACCTCTTTCAGCAGGGAAGAAGCGCAAGTGACGGTACCTGCAGAAGAAGCACCGGCTAACTACGTGCCAGCAGCCGCGGTAATACGTAGGGTGCGAGCGTTGTCCGGAATTATTGGGCGTAAAGAGCTCGTAGGCGGCCTGTCGCGTCGGATGTGAAAGCCCGGGGCTTAACCCCGGGTCTGCATTCGATACGGGCAGGCTAGAGTGTGGTAGGGGAGATCGGAATTCCTGGTGTAGCGGTGAAATGCGCAGATATCAGGAGGAACACCGGTGGCGAAGGCGGATCTCTGGGCCATTACTGACGCTGAGGAGCGAAAGCGTGGGGAGCGAACAGGATTAGATACCCTGGTAGTCCACGCCGTAAACGTTGGGAACTAGGTGTTGGCGACATTCCACGTCGTCGGTGCCGCAGCTAACGCATTAAGTTCCCCGCCTGGGGAGTACGGCCGCAAGGCTAAAACTCAAAGGAATTGACGGGGGCCCGCACAAGCAGCGGAGCATGTGGCTTAATTCGACGCAACGCGAAGAACCTTACCAAGGCTTGACATATATCGGAAACGGCTAGAGATAGTCGCCCCCTTGTGGTCGGTATACAGGTGGTGCATGGTTGTCGTCAGCTCGTGTCGTGAGATGTTGGGTTAAGTCCCGCAACGAGCGCAACCCTTGTTCTGTGTTGCCAGCATGCCTTTCGGGGTGATGGGGACTCACAGGAGACTGCCGGGGTCAACTCGGAGGAAGGTGGGGACGACGTCAAATCATCATGCCCCTTATGTCTTGGGCTGCACACGTGCTACAATGGTCGGTACAAAGGGCTGCGATGCCGTGAGGCGGAGCGAATCCCAAAAAGCCGGCCTCAGTTCGGATTGGGGTCTGCAACTCGACCCCATGAAGTTGGAGTTGCTAGTAATCGCAGATCAGCATGCTGCGGTGAATACGTTCCCGGGCCTTGTACACACCGCCCGTCACGTCACGAAAGTCGGTAACACCCGAAGCCGGTGGCCTAACCCGTAAGGGGAGGAGCCGTCGAAGGTGGGACCAGCGATTGGGACGAAGTCGTAACAAGGTAGCCGTACCGGAAGGTGCGGCTGGATCACCTCCTTTCTAAGGAGCACATAGCAGCTTCGGGCGAATGTCCCGGAGTGCTCGCTCATGGGTGGAACGTTGACTATTCGGCACAGGAAGAGATCGGACTGCTAGTACTGCTTCGGCGTGGAACGCTTCCGGGATTGACTGTGTCGGGCACGTTGTTGGGTCCTGAGGGAACGGGTAACCGTTGTCTCAGTGGTTGCCGGCCTCACTTGAGGTGGTCTTCGGATCATTGAGGGTGTGTGACTGGTCGTTGTTTGAGAACTGCACAGTGGACGCGAGCATCTGTGGCCAAGTTTTTAAGGGCGCACGGTGGATGCCTTGGCACCAGGAACCGATGAAGGACGTGGGAGGCCACGATAGTCCCCGGGGAGCCGTCAACCAGGCTTTGATCCGGGGGTTTCCGAATGGGGAAACCCGGCAGTCGTCATGGGCTGTCACCCGCTGCTGAACACATAGGCAGTGTGGAGGGAACGCGGGGAAGTGAAACATCTCAGTACCCGCAGGAAGAGAAAACAACCGTGATTCCGGGAGTAGTGGCGAGCGAAACTGGATGAGGCTAAACCGTTTTGGTGTGAGACCCGGCAGGGGTTGCCATTGCGGGGTTGTGGGAATGAGCTTCAGTCGTCTGCCGGCGGCTGGGCGAGTCAGAAACCGTATGGGTAGTCGAAGGACATGCGAAAGGTCCGGCGTAGAGGGTAAGACCCCCGTAGACGAAATCTGTACGGCTTGCTTGCTCATCTCCCAAGTAGCACGGGGCCCGAGAAATCCCGTGTGAATCTGGCGGGACCACCCGCTAAGCCTAAATATTCCCTGGTGACCGATAGCGGATAGTACCGTGAGGGAATGGTGAAAAGTACCGCGGGAGCGGAGTGAAATAGTACCTGAAACCGTGTGCCTACAAGCCGTGGGAGCGTCGTTCATCAGCTTGCTGGTGGGCCGTGACTGCGTGCCTTTTGAAGAATGAGCCTGCGAGTTTGCGGTGTGTAGCGAGGTTAACCCGTGTGGGGTAGCCGTAGCGAAAGCGAGTCCGAATAGGGCGACTCAGTTGCATGCCCAAGACCCGAAGCGGAGTGATCTAGCCATGGGCAGGTTGAAGCGCGGGTAAGACCGTGTGGAGGACCGAACCCACCAGGGTTGAAAACCTGGGGGATGACCTGTGGTTAGGGGTGAAAGGCCAATCAAACTCCGTGATAGCTGGTTCTCCCCGAAATGCATTTAGGTGCAGCGTCACGTGTTTCTTGCCGGAGGTAGAGCACTGGATAGGCGATGGGCCTTACCGGGTTACTGACCTTAGCCAAACTCCGAATGCCGGTAAGTGAGAGCGTGGCAGTGAGACTGTGGGGGATAAGCTCCATGGTCGAGAGGGAAACAGCCCAGAACACCGACTAAGGTCCCTAAGCGTGTGCTAAGTGGGAAAGGATGTGGAGTCGCAGAGACAACCAGGAGGTTGGCTTAGAAGCAGCCACCCTTGAAAGAGTGCGTAATAGCTCACTGGTCAAGTGATTCCGCGCCGACAATGTAGCGGGGCTCAAGCACATCACCGAAGTCGTGTCATTGCAGCATTGAGGGCCAACGCCTGCTGTGATGGGTAGGGGAGCGTCGTGTGCCGGGTGAAGCGGCGGTGGAAACCAGTCGTGGACGGTATACGAGTGAGAATGCAGGCATGAGTAGCGATACAAGAGTGGGAAACTCTTGCGCCGATTGACCAAGGGTTCCTGGGTCAAGCTGATCTGCCCAGGGTAAGTCGGGACCTAAGGCGAGGCCGACAGGCGTAGTCGATGGACAACGGGTTGATATTCCCGTACCCGCTTTGAAGCGCCAACGCTGAACCTCTTGATGCTAAGCCCGTGAAGCCGGCCCGGAGTCTTCGGACAATGGGACGTGGTGGAGCCGGTGACCCAACGGGGTAGTAGGTGAGCGATGGGGTGACGCAGGAAGGTAGTCCAGCCCGGGCGGTGGTTGTCCCGGGGTAAGGGTGTAGGCCGTGAGGTAGGCAAATCCGCCTCACATTAAGGCTGAGACCTGATGCCGAGCCGATTGTGGTGAAGTGGATGATCCTATGCTGTCGAGAAAAGCCTCTAGCGAGTTTCATGGCGGCCCGTACCCCAAACCGACTCAGGTGGTCAGGTAGAGAATACCGAGGCGTTCGGGTGAACTATGGTTAAGGAACTCGGCAAAATGCCCCCGTAACTTCGGGAGAAGGGGGGCCATTCCTGGTGACGGGCCTTGCGCCTTGAGCTGGGGGTGGCCGCAGAGACCAGCGAGAAGCGACTGTTTACTAAAAACACAGGTCCGTGCGAAGCCGTAAGGCGATGTATACGGACTGACGCCTGCCCGGTGCTGGAACGTTAAGGGGACCGGTTAGCTTGGATTCGTCCAGGCGAAGCTGAGAACTTAAGCGCCAGTAAACGGCGGTGGTAACTATAACCATCCTAAGGTAGCGAAATTCCTTGTCGGGTAAGTTCCGACCTGCACGAATGGCGTAACGACTTCTCGACTGTCTCAACCATAGGCCCGGTGAAATTGCATTACGAGTAAAGATGCTCGTTTCGCGCAGCAGGACGGAAAGACCCCGGGACCTTTACTATAGCTTGATATTGGTGTTCGGTTCGGCTTGTGTAGGATAGGTGGGAGACTTTGAAGCGGCAACGCCAGTTGTTGTGGAGTCGTCGTTGAAATACCACTCTGGTCGTGCTGGATGTCTAACCTGGGTCCGTGATCCGGATCAGGGACAGTGTCTGGTGGGTAGTTTAACTGGGGCGGTTGCCTCCTAAAGGGTAACGGAGGCGCCCAAAGGTTCCCTCAGCCTGGTTGGCAATCAGGTGTTGAGTGTAAGTGCACAAGGGAGCTTGACTGTGAGACTGACGGGTCGAGCAGGTACGAAAGTAGGGACTAGTGATCCGGCGGTGGCTTGTGGAAGCGCCGTCGCTCAACGGATAAAAGGTACCCCGGGGATAACAGGCTGATCTTCCCCAAGAGTCCATATCGACGGGATGGTTTGGCACCTCGATGTCGGCTCGTCGCATCCTGGGGCTGGAGTAGGTCCCAAGGGTTGGGCTGTTCGCCCATTAAAGCGGTACGCGAGCTGGGTTTAGAACGTCGTGAGACAGTTCGGTCCCTATCCGCTGTGCGCGTAGGAGTGTTGAGAAGGGCTGTCCCTAGTACGAGAGGACCGGGACGGACGAACCTCTGGTGTGCCAGTTGTCCTGCCAAGGGCATGGCTGGTTGGCTACGTTCGGGAGGGATAACCGCTGAAAGCATCTAAGCGGGAAGCCTGCTTCGAGATGAGCACTCCCACCTCCTTGAGAGGGTAAGGCTCCCAGTAGACGACTGGGTTGATAGGCCGGATATGGAAGCCCTGTGAGGGGTGGAGTTGACCGGTACTAATAGGCCGAGGGCTTGTCCTCAGTTGCTCGCGTCCACTGTGTTGTTCTGAAACAACGACCGCCCTGTCGGCGGGTCGGATAGTTTCATAGTGTTTCGGTGGTCATAGCGTGAGGGAAACGCCCGGTTACATTCCGAACCCGGAAGCTAAGCCTCACAGCGCCGATGGTACTGCAGGGGGGACCCTGTGGGAGAGTAGGACGCCGCCGAACAATTCTTCTGAAGAACCCCCATCCGGATCCCGGATGGGGGTTCTTCGCATTTCCGGACCTGAATGAACTGCTCAGGACTTGCGTCAGTGCCAGCCGGGATCAGTCGGCCCGGGTCAGTGGTGCTGCACCCCACTGCAGGTGGACCTAGGTCCACCTCGGAATTGGGGTGTCATGGCCAGTGTGGGGAGTGGAGGGTTCGTGAACACTGATGGAGAACGATCGGTTACCGGCGGCATCAGGAGTTTCCCGTGACAACAGCGAGTCGTGCGAGCGGCACGTCCGTACGTGCGCAGACCCAGGCGGCCTTCGCGGCCGGCGGTGAGGGGCTGGCGCGACTGGTCGTCCTGGTGGTGTCGGCGGTGCCGGGGTTCGTGCTGCCGGTGATGGCGGCGGTCATCTCGGGGGTGATCACGGCCCGGCTCCTGCAGCAGTCCGGGCCGGGGCTCCTCCTCGCCCTCCTCGTGGCGGCGGCCGTCGGTGCCGTGGTGGCCGCGGCCAACGTCCACCGGACTGCGAACCGTACGCGCGGGCAGCTGGCGCGCTGGTTCGGCGCACGGCTGCCGGCCAGCTACGAGCCGCAGCCAGGGCTGGAGTTGGACGGGCGTGGGCACTGGTGGACGGGGTACTCCTACCACCGCTCGCGGACGGTGGCGAAGTACGCGCAGCTGGTCCACTGGGGGCTGCGGGACCGGACCACCCGCGCCGAGCTGGCCTGGCTCGCGGTGACCCCGTTCCTGACGCTGGCCCTAGCCGGCCCGGTGCTGGGCCTGCTCGGGCTGGGCACCGCCTACGCCCTGTCGGGGCCGGTGCCGCCCAGCGAGGGCTTCGGTCCCTTGAGCGGGCAGATGGTGTCCGCCCTGCTGGGCGTCGCGTTCGGGGCCGCCATGATCGTCGCCGGGATACTCGTGGCACCGTTCGCGGTGCGCGCGTACGCGGAGGTGGCCCGCCGGGTGCTGGACCAGGACGGCCGGGCGACGCACGCCCAGCTGACCAGGCGGGTGGCCGAGTTGACCGAGACGCGGGCGGACGCGGCGGGCAACCAGGCGGCCGAGCTGCGGCGGATCGAGCGGGACCTGCACGACGGCGCCCAGGCGCGGCTGGTCGCGATCGGGATGACGCTGGGCACCATCGAGCACCTGCTGGACACCGACCAGGCCGCCGCGCGCGAGCTCCTCGCCGAGGCCCGGCAGTCGTCGGCCCGGGCCCTGCAGGAGCTGCGGGACCTGGTGCGCGGCATCCACCCGCCGGTGCTAGCCGAGCGCGGACTGGGCGACGCCGTCCGTGCGTTGGCGCTGGACTGCGCGCTCCCGACCGAGGTCGTCGTCAGCCTGCCGGACCGGCCGCCGGCGCCGGTGGAGGCCGCCGTGTACTTCAGCATCTGCGAGCTGCTGGCCAATGCGGCCAAGCACTCGGAGGCGGAGCAGGTGTGGGTGGACATCCTGTACCGCGCCGGCTTCCTGCGGGTCACGGTGACGGACGACGGCGTGGGCGTGGCGGACCCCTCGCGGGGGACCGGACTGCGCGGGATCGAGAAGCGATTGGGTACCTTCGACGGTGTCCTCGCCATCGACAGCACGTCGGGCGGTCCGACCACCATCACCTTGGAGTTGCCGTGCGAGTTGTCCTCGCCGAGGACCTCTACCTCCTTCGCGAAGGCCTGATCAGGCTGCTGGAAGCGCACGGCTTCACCATTGCCGCGGCGGTGGAGACCGGGCCCGAGCTGTTGGAGGCGCTGCTGACCCACCGACCGGACGTGGCCGTGGTCGACGTCCGGCTGCCTCCGACGCTCACCGACGAGGGCCTGCAGGCCGCGCTCAAGGCTCGCCGGGAGATCCGGGGCCTGCCGGTGCTGGTGCTCTCGCAGCACGTCCAGCAGCTGTACGCGCGGGAGTTGCTGGCCGACGGCACCGGCGGGATCGGCTACCTGCTGAAGGACCGGGTGTTCAACGCCGAGCAGTTCATCGACGCGGTCCGGCGGGTGGCGGCGGGCGGCACGGCGATGGACCCGGACGTGATCGCGAAGCTGATGCAGACCACCTCGCGCCGACCCGGCCCGCTGCTGCGCCTGTCCCCGCGCGAGCGCGAGGTGCTGGAGCTGATGGCCGAAGGCTGTTCCAACTCGGCGATCGCCGCCCGTCTGTCGGTGAGCGACGGTGCGGTCGCCAAGCACATCGCCAACATCTTCACCAAGCTCGAACTCGCCCCTGACGAGGACGCCAACCGCCGGGTGCTGGCCGTGCTGACCTACCTCAACGGCACGGCGGAGCAAAGCCGCTGACGGTCCGGCCGGACCGCGGGCCGGACCGCGGACCGGGCCGTCCTCACCGCGGCCGCCGCCGAGCCTCCGTGCGGCGCGCCGGTACCGTTCCACCCCAGGCTGCGGAAACGCTTAAACAGGTGTACGAGTAAACTCCGGTGGGCCGAGCCCGGAGGCTGCTCAGCCGTCCGGTGGCCCGACCAGCGGGACCCGGCAGTCGAGGCAGCGTACGGCCGCAGCCGACATCCAGGGGTTGATAGACGTAATGGCACGCCCAACGCTCACCAAGGCTCATCGCGGCCTGCTCGGCCTGGTCGCGGCCGGCGCCTGCATCATCTCGGGCATCGGTTTCGCGGGCTCGTACAACGCGGTGCGCGAGCTGGCCGAGAAGAAGGGGTTCGGCGCCTTCTCCTACGCCTTCCCGATAGGCGTCGACGCGGGCATCGTCGTACTCCTCGCGCTCGACCTGGTGCTGACCTGGCTGCGGATCCCCTTCCCGATGCTGCGCCAGACCGCCTGGCTGCTGACCGTCGCCACCATCGCCTTCAACGCGGCCGCCTCCTGGGGCGATCCGCTCGGCATGGGCATGCACGCCGTCATCCCGGTGCTCTTCGTCGTCGTGGTCGAGGCCTCGCGGCACGCGGTCGGCCGGATCGCGGCGATCACGGCGGACCGCCACATGGAGTCGGTCCGGGTGATGCGCTGGCTCCTCTCCCCGGTGCCGACCTTCCGGCTCTGGCGCCGGATGAAGCTCTGGGAGCTCCGCTCCTACGACGAGGTCATCCGGCTGGAGCAGAACCGCCTGGTCTACCGGGCCCAGCTGCGCTTCCGCTACGGCCGCGGCTGGCGCCGCTCGGCGCCGATCCAGGCGCTGCTGCCGCTCAAGCTCGCCAAGTTCGGCGTTCCGCTGGACCCGTCGCTGCTCGACCGGCTGGACGAGGAGGCCCGCGAGCGCGAGGCCGAGGAGACGCTGACGGGCCGGCCGGACGCGCCGGAGTTCGGTATCCAGGCGGGCCGCACCGCCGCCATCGGCCCGGCCGCGGGCGCCCCGGCCGGTCAGCCTCAGCAGCGCCCGCACCCGCAGCAGGTGGCACCGGCCCAGCAGGCCCAAGCCCAGGCCCAGACCCAGAGCCACACCCAGGCTCAAGCTCCGGCCGGACCGGCCCAGCCCGGGCCCGTCCAGGCCGCAGCTCAGGCGCCGGACCCGGCTCAGGCCGCTGCCGCGACCACCCCCGCTCCCGTCACCCCCGCCGTCGCGCCGCTGCCCGCCGAGGTCGCTGCGCCGATGCTGGCCAAGCTGGCCGCCGTCCGGCTGCGTGCCGCGCATGAGCCGGAGGACGAGGCGGTCGTGGCCGCGCAGCCGCGCGGGGAGGAGCTGAACGTCTGGACCGAGCGCCCGGTCCGCACCACCGGCCACCCGACCGATGCCGCCCCTGGTGGCCGGGTGCCCGGCCAGGCCTCGCCCTGGTTCAAGCCGCCGCGCCCGGTGGCCGACGAGCCCGCTGCCGGACCGGCCCCCGCCGGCACGCCCCAGCCGCAGGCCCAGCACCCGGTGCCGCAGCCTCCTGCGCCCCAGCCCCCGGCCGCGCCGCAGCACTCGCAGCCGCCCGTCGAACCGCAGCACCAGCAGCACCAGCAGCCCCGCGAGGCCCGGCCGTCGGAGCAGTCGGCCCAGTCGTCCCGCTCCGAGACGCCGGTTCCGGCCGAGGAGCCCGTCCAAGCCGAGAAGCCCGCACCCCTCCCGGCTCCCGCGCGCCTCGACCCGGACCTGGCCTACGAGGCCCTGGTCTCGTACATCGACGGCCACGGCCACCAGCCCGACCCGCAGCGCCTCGCCGACTGGCTGACCAGGGAGTACGGCGTCACCGGCAAGGGCCACGACGGCTCGGTCCACCCGAAGGAGGTCGCCGAGCTCTTCCCGGAGCTGCGCGACCGCTACATCGCCGCCGGGAGGGACTGACCGGGCCGGCCGCCGTCCAGCGCTCGGTCGGTCATTGACGCCCGACCGTGCCGGAGCTACCTTCGCCTCAACAAATTGTTGAAGCGCCGGTTCGGCACGGAGGAGTGCGGATGTCTCAGGTCGAGGTCGACGGAAACGGGCCGGCGGACGGGGCGTCCTTCTCCACCGCCGCCCGCGCCGCGGTGGAGGCGCTGCTCGCCCCGGTCGACGCCGACCTGGCGCGCCGCTACCCGGGCGACTCCGGGACCAGGCAGCCGGTGCACACCGTCTACGTCCCGGCCGACGCCTTCGCCGCCGACACCGTACGGGAATGGGGCCGCCAGGCCCTGACGGCCTTCGACACCCACGCCGGCACGCCGGCCGAGCTGGCCCGTGCCCTCGGCGTCGCCGACGACGACCTGCTCGCCGACGTGCACGCCCGGGTCCGCGCCAAGCTGGAGCGCGAGCCGGTCGAGGACCTGCGGATCGACTTCGAGGACGGCTACGGCCCCCGCCCCGACGCCGAGGAGGACGCCGCCGCCGTCCGCGCGGCCGAGCTGATCACCGCCGCCGTGGCCGAGGGCAGCGCCCCGCCGTACGTCGGCATCCGGATCAAGTGCATGGAGGCGCCGGTCCGGGCCCGCGGCATCCGCACCCTGGAGCTGTTCCTCGCCACCCTGCTGGCCGGCGGCGGCCTTCCGGAGGGCCTGGTCCTCACCCTGCCCAAGGTGACCTACGCCGAGCAGGTCACCGCGCTGGTCCGACTGCTGGCGGACTTCGAGCGCCGGGCCGGGCTGCCCGCCGGCCGGATCGGCTTCGAGATCCAGATCGAGACCACCCAGGCCATCCTCGGCCCGGACGGCCGGGCCACCGTGGCCCGGATGATCGAGGCCTCCGAGGGCCGCGCCACCGGCCTCCACTACGGCACCTTCGACTACAGCGCCTCCTGCGGGGTCAGTGCGGCGTACCAGAGCATGGACCACCCGGCCGCCGACCACGCGAAGGCCGTTATGCAGGTGGCCGCGGCCGGCACCGGGGTCCGGCTCTCCGACGGTTCCACCAACGTCATCCCGACCGGCTCCACCGAGCAGGTGCACGCCGCCTGGAAGCTCCACCACGACCTGGTCCGCCGCTCCCTGGCCCGCGCCTACTACCAAGGCTGGGACATGCACCCGGCGCACCTGCCGACCCGCTACGTCGCCGTCTACTCCTTCTACCGCGAGGGCCTGGCAGCCGCCGCCGCCCGGCTGGCCGCCTACGTCGCCAAGGCGGGCGGCGACGTGATGGACGAGCCGGCCACCGCCCGGGCCCTCAGCGGCTACCTGCTGCGCGGCCTGGACTGCGGCGCCGTCGACCTCACCGAGGTCACCGCGCTGACCGGCCTGGACCGCGAGCGGCTGGACGCCCTGGCCGGCCGCTGACCCCTCCACCTGCGGGCTCCTGCTGCCCCCGGTCGGCCCGCCGATCCCGCCGACCCCTTCGATCAGGCGCCAACTGGCTAGGCTGGCAGTGCCGCCCCGGTGACCCGGGTGTGTGCGCCGCCAGCCTTCGCCGTTCCCGGGAGAACCACCGCGTCATGTCCGCCACGCCGGAGCCCAGTGCCAGGCCGTACCTCACCATCCGGCGGGCCGGCAGCCACGAGATCGAGATCAAGAAGTCCCGGTTCATCTGCCACCTCGGCCGGGTCGCCGACGAGGACGAGGCACAGGCGTTCATCGCCGGGATCCGCAAGCAGTACTGGGACGCCCGGCACAACTGCACCGCCTTCGTGGTCGGCGACGAGCAGCGCCGCGAGCGCTCCAGCGACGACGGCGAGCCCGGCGGCACGGCCGGGGTGCCGATGCTGGAGGTGC
Organism: Streptomyces sp. 1331.2; assembly: GCF_900199205.1. Lineage (NCBI taxonomy): Bacteria > Bacillati > Actinomycetota > Actinomycetes > Kitasatosporales > Streptomycetaceae > Streptomyces > Streptomyces sp. 1331.2. Next base: position 4,945,513 of record NZ_OBMJ01000001.1, read on the forward strand.
TGCGCCGGCGCGGCCTGACCGACACCGTCGCCGTGGTCACCCGCTACTTCGGCGGGATCAAGCTCGGCGCGGGCGGCCTGGTGCGGGCGTACGGGAGCGCGGTCTCGGAGGCGCTGGACGGGATCGGCCTGCTGGAGCGGCGGCCGGTCGCGCTGCTCGCCGTGGCGGTGGACCACGTCCGGGCCGGGCGGGTGGAGAACGACCTGCGGGCGGCCGGGTACGCGGTGAGCGATCTCGCCTACGAGGCAGCCGGGGTGCGGATCGAGGTGGGCGTGCCGGAGCCCGAGGTGGCGGACTTCCACACCTGGCTGGCCGAGGCGACCGGCGGCACCGCGGTGGCGGTCCCGGCCGGCCGCACCCATGTCGAGGTCCCGGTCTGAGCGGCCGGGCGGGGCGCCGCCCCGGGCCCTCGTAGCCGAGCCGCCGCGCCGCGCGGAAGGCGGCTTGAGGAGATTCACCCGAACGTAGTGTCGTGGCCCCGAGTTGGAACTTCCGCTCGGGGCCGTGGCGTTTCCTGGGCAAGGATCCGGCAGAACCGGACGAAACCATCGATGGAGGACACAGGAACCCACCCCGCACCACGGAGGTATGCGCATGACCTCAGCCCGTTCGACCTCGAACGCCCCGACCTCGGCCCCGAGCCCGACTTCGGCCCCGGCCTCGAACCGCCCCCGCCCGCACGCCGGTGCCGATCTGCCCGGCCCCCGCGGTCCCGCCACGCCCTACCGGATGACCGTCACCACGGCGCTCCCGCACGCCGACGCCATCGCCCTGGCCGACGAACAACTCGCCTCCTGGCTGAAACGGGAGGGCTGCGACGAGCCCCCCTCGGCCCTCCGCACCCGCCCCGGGCAGGCCGGCGAAGCGCCCGCCGCACCGGGCCCCGCCGAGCGCCTCCGCCTGGGCGACCGGGTCCTGCTCGACCGCGACCACGGCCCGCTGCGCGGTGGCCCCGGCGCCGGCCACTACGACCGCCGCCGGCTGCGCACCCCGGCCCCGCACGGCACCCAGCAGCTCACCCTCACCGTGGCCACCGGAGCGGGCGGCCCCACCTGGGTCCGGTTGGAGGCCGAGACACACAGCACCGGCAGCGGCGTGCGCACCCCGTGCCGGGTGCCGGTGCCCGAGCTCGCCCGCACGCTCCTCCCGCTGCTCGACGCCACCGACGGCCCGGCCGCCGTCCACCTGGCGCCCCGGGTGATCACGGCCGACCAGGTGGACACCCTGATCGACGAGCTGTGCGACCCGGAGCGCCGGCTGCCCATCGTGGTCGCCAGCGTCCCGGTGAACCTCCCGCCCGACCGCTGGGCGGAGGACGTGGTCGGCCCGCTCTGCCACCAGCTGCCCGGCCTCGCCACCGCCTACGTGCTGGATCCCGCCGCCCGCACCGGATTCAACGTCGCGCTGGAGTACCACACCGTCTACGGCGGGGCGGTGCGCACCTATCTGCCCGAGGTCGACCCGGCCTCCCGGTACGACGGCGCCCGGCATCCGGTGCTCGCCCGAGGCCGAATAGAGCAGGACCCGCGCCGCGCCGCCGGGCTGCTCGCCCGCGAGCCGCGCCGCCTGGCTGCCGACCAGCCGCTTCCGCCCTCGCTGGCCGCCGTCCCGGTGCTGCGCGTCCCCGCGCCGCAGCTCCGTCGGCCCGTCGGTCCGGCCGTCGATCCGGACGCCGACCCGGCCGGCCGTACGGCCGTCGGTCCGACCGCCACACCCCCGGGAACGGACCGGGCCGCCGTCCGCGCCGAACTGGCCGCGCTCGCGCACGAGGAGCAGCAGGACCGCGCCGAGCAGCAGGCCAGGGCCGACGAGCTGGAGCGGGTCCGGCGCACCCTTCGCCTGGAGCGCCGTGACCACCGCGAGCGGGGCCAGGGCCGGGAGGGCCGCGACGCCCGGGACACCCGGGAGGGCCGCCCCCGCTCCGGCGCCCGCGCCCTGACCGGCCGCCACTGCACCGCGCCGAACGGCGGCCCGTCCGCCGGGCAGCACCTCGCCGGCCGGCCCGCCGGCCGCCGGGGCAAACCCGAGACCTTCACCGAACTCATGGCCAGACTGGGCGAGTTCCCGCTGCTGACCTTCACCGGGGACCAGAAGAGCGCGCTCGCCCTGGACGGGCTCCAGCGCACCGGAGCGGGCTGGGCCCGGCTCGCCTGGGACGGCTTGACCGCCCTTCAGGAGTACGCCGAGGCAGCGGTGCGCGGCGCGGCCGGCGGGGACTTCAAGCAGTGGTGCGAGCACACGCCCGAGGGCTGCCACCGCTTCCCGCCCCGCAAGGCCGTGCGCGGGGAGTCCCGGACGGTGTTCAGCCACGCCAAGTGGAAGCGTGAGCGGATGCTGCCGGTGCCCGAATGCGTGGACACCTCCCGGCGCGCCTTCATGGGCGCGCACCTGCGGATAGGCGGCGGCCGGACCGCACCCCGGCTGCACTACCTGGACGACTGCTCCGGCAGCGGCCGGATCTACGTCGGCTACATCGGCCTGCACCTGACCAACACCCGTACCAACTGACCGGCTTGGCTGACCGCCTTGCCCGTTCGGGGGACAATGTCCGGCAGGGGTGGGGCCGCACGGCCGCCGACCGCCCCGGGCAGCGCGCCGGACGAGCATGGGGGAACGACGACCGATGCAGCACTCAGCAGACGGCCAGTCCGACGGCACCGCCACCGTCCGGTTCCCCCGCCCGGGCTTCCTCGCCTCGGTCTTCCGCGACCTCGGCGCCGACGAGCCGGAGCGATCGGTCGGGCCGGACGGGCCGGAGCGACCGGACGGTGCTGTCACCGGACACCCCGGTCGGGGCGCGGCCGGCGACGGTGACGGCCCGTCCGTCCCGGCCCCTGCCGGCCCCGTCACCCCCGGCGGCGCGGACCGGAGCACCCCGCCCCCGAGCACCCCGCCCCGCGGCACCGCCGACCAGGCCGCCGTCGATCCGGACGAGGCGATCGCGGCGCACGCCAGGGCCGCCGCCCTGACCCACCACCGCACGGTCGCCGTCCAGGCCGAGCACGACCGGCTGGCCGACCTGCTGCGCCGGGCCGCCCTGCCCGTCTCGGCCATGGACTTCGAGAGCCAGCTGCGCCACTACGAGCCCCGCCCCTACCAGGCCGACGGCCCGGGCGGAGCCGCCCCCGACGAGCCGGAACCCCGCTGGGTGGACTTCGCGCCCGCCGAGCCCGCCGCCGCCGACCCCGAGGGCGGCCCGGCCCGCCGCCTGCTCGACTCCGGCTACCAGCGCGAACTGGCCCAGGCCCGGCTCACCCACCAGCGCGCCCTGCGCGAGTGGCGCACCCGGCGGGCCGAGGCCGGCCGCCCGGCCGCCGACGAGTCCAGGCGCGCCCACGAGGCGGCCGAGGAGGCCCGCGCCCGCGCCGTCCGCGAGTACAACGACAGCCTGGAGGAGTGCCGGCGGGCCTACCGGCTGGCCGAGCCGGCCGCCGTGGAGTCGCTGCTGGAGCGCGCCCTGGCCGCCGCCGAGACCGCCACCCAGGACCTGCCCGCCCCCTGCCGGGCGGTCTTCCGCCCGCTCACCCGCACCGCCGTCCTGGACCTCGACCTCCCGCCGCTCGACCTGGTGCCCTCGCTCAGCGGCTACCGGCTCGACCCGGACGGCGAGATCCTTCCGGTGCCGCGTCCGCCGGCCGACCGGGCCACCGACTACCTGCGGCTGGTCGCCCGGCTCGCCCTGCGCGTCCTGCAGGCCGCCGACGCCGTCGACACCGAGGAGATACTCGCCGGCGTCGTCCTCAACGGCTGGCTGCGCGAGCCCGGTACGGCCGAGCCGCTCTGCCTGGTCAGCGTGGACGCCGACCGCGACGCGCTGGCCCGCACCCGGCTGCTGCCACCGGAGACCCCGTACGAGGAGCGCGACGACGAGGGCGTCTACGCCGACGCCGAACAGGACGAGGCGCTGGTCCGGTTGCGTCAGCTCGGCGCCGCCGTCACCCCGGATCCGTACGAGCGGGCGGGCGTCGAGCCGGCCGCCCAGGCCGGGGCCGCCGTGCCGGCCGCACCCGACCTGTCCGCCAACGAGTTCGCCCAGCTGGTGCGCGACCTGCTCACCCGGGGCGGGCTGGCCGAGTGGAGCGTGCGGCTGCGCAGCCCGGCCGGGCTGGTCGCCACCGGCGAGGGCGCGCCGGGCAGCGCGCTGCCCGGCCGCTGGGTGGTCTGGGCCTCCCGGGGCGCCGCGCCGGTCACGGCGGAGCAGATCGCCACGCTGGCCGAGGCGGTCGGCGAGGAGTCCGCCGAGCGCGGCCTGCGGCTGACCACCGGGCACTTCACCGACGAGGCCCTGGACCTCACCGCCGAGGAGAGCCACCGGCACATCCACCTGGTCGACGGCGACGGCGTGCGCGAACTCGCCCGTACCCACCTCGGCCTGCCGCTCGCCGCCGGTCGCTGATCGCCGACCGGCCGGTCGCCGGTCGCCGGTCGCCGGCCTCCGGCCGCTCGCCGACGTCCTCCGACCGCTCCCGCCCGGAGCTCACCCCGACAGCCCATCCGGCGGGCGTCCCGCCACGCCCGGACCGAGGCTGGGAAAGCGGGCCCCGGGCCGGGCCCGGCACCCCGGCCGAAGACCCTCGAACGGCCGTCCGGTACGGTCAGCGGTCGGCCCGGCCACGGGCGGATCCCAGGGGGAGAGGAATGGGCAGAGCGCTCGGCAGACCACCCGGCAGCACCGGCCGTCCGGCCGCACCCGCGGCGGAGGCGGCTCGATGACCGCCGTCCTGGTCGCCGCCGGGGCGTTCCTGATGACGTTGATCGGTGGCTTCGTCGCCCAGCGCACCGGAGACCGCCGCCACCTGGTGCTCGGCTTCGCCGCCGGACTGATGCTCGGCGTGGTCGCCTTCGACCTGCTGCCCGAGGCCATCCAGCAGGCGCCGGGCGAGGTCCACGGCGTGCCGCAGGCGCTGCTGATGTTCGCGGCCGGCTTCCTCACCATCCACGTGGTCGAACGCGCGGTCGCCATCCACCGCGGCCACGAGGGCGAGTACGCCGAGCACACCCACGGGCACCACCACGGGCACGGCCGCACCGCCGGTCACCAGGGCGTCGGGATGACCGCCGCGCTGGCCCTGGTCGGGCACAGCGTGATGGACGGCTTCGCGATCGGCGCCGCCTTCCAGGCCGGCACCACGGTCGGCACCGTGGTGGCCATCGCGGTGGTCGCGCACGACTTCGCCGACGGCTTCAACACGTACACGATCACCCGGCTGTACGGGAACAACCGGCGGCGGGCGCTGACCCTGCTCGCGGCGGACGCGCTGGCCCCGGTGTCCGGTGCCGCGATCACCCTGGCGTTCACCATCCCGGAGCACCTGCTCGGCCTCTACCTGGGCTTCTTCTCCGGCTTCCTGCTCTACCTGGCGACCTCCGACATCCTGCCCGAGGCCCACAGCCCGCACCCCTCGCGCAGCACCCTGCTGTGCACCGTCGCCGGGGTCGGCCTCATGTGGCTGGTGATCGGCTTCGCCACCTGAGGCCAGTCCCGACCGAGGCGAGCCCGTCCCGACCGAGGCGAGCCCGTCCCGACCGTGGCCTCAGGCCCCCAGCCGCCCCCAGCACTCCCGCATCGAGGCCAGCGCCTCGGTGATGGCCGGCCGCCGGGAGGCCTGGGACCGCCAGAGCGCGAACACCCGCCGGGTCGGCTCCGGCGTGACCGGGCGGGCGGCCACCCCGGGCGGCAGCGGCCCCCGCCCGAGCCTGGGCACCAGGCCCATCCCCAGCCCGGCCGCGACCAGCGCGATCTGCGTCTCGAACTCGTCGACCTGGTAGAGCACGTCCGGCTCCTCGCCGGCCTCGCGCATCATGCGGACCAGCCAGTCGTGGCAGATGTTCCCCGGCGGCACGCTGATCCAGCGCTGCCCGCGCAACCGCTCCACCGGCACCCGGTCGAGTGCGGCCAGCTCGTCGTCGACGGGCAGCAGCAGGTCCACCGGGTCGGTCCCGAGGTCCAGCCGGGAGACCCCGTCCTGCACCGGCAGCGGCACGGTCGGCCAGTCCTGCACCAGCGCCAGGTCCACCTCGCCCCGGGCCACCAGCTCGGCGGCCGGGTACGGATCGCGCTCCAGCAGCCGTACGTCCAGCTCCGGGCAGCGCCGCCGCAGATCGGCCAGCACCGCGGGCATCAGTCCGCGCGCGCCGGAGGGGAAGGCGGCGACCAGCAGCCGCCCGACCGCCTGGCCGCGCTGCTCCTCCAGCCGCACCTCCGCCTGCTCCACCAGCCCCAGTACGGTCTGTGCGGTGGCGGCCAGCTCCCGCGCCGCGTCGGTCAGCACCACACCGCGGCCCTGCCGTTCCAGCAGCACCGTCCGGGTCTCCCGCTCCAGCTTGGCGATCTGCTGCGAGATCGCCGAGGGCGTGAAGCCGAGCGCGGCCGCCGCCCCGCCGACCGAGCCGTGCACCGCCACCGCGTGCAGCGCCCGCAGGCGCCCCAGATCCATCATGCAGCGATACTAAAGTGTCCCCTTCAATATTCATCGCTGGTGCTACACGGTCCGGCGCCGCCATGCTCGACCCATGACCGCGACACCCACCGCCGCCCCGATCGGCACGAGCCCCGTGACCAGCAAGAACGGCATGAGTGCGCCGCACATCGCGCTGGCCGTCCTGGTGGCCGCGATCTGGGGCCTCAACTTCGTCCTCATCCACGTCGGCCTGGCGAACTTCCCGCCGCTGCTCTTCTGTGCGCTGCGGTTCGCCGTGGTCGCCGTCCCGGCGGTCTTCTTCGTCGGGCCGCCCAGGGTGGCCTGGCGCTGGGTGGTCGCGGTCGGCGTGGTGCTCGGGGTGGTCAAGTTCGGGCTGCTCTTCCTCGGCATGCACGCGGGGATGCCGGCCGGCCTCTCCTCGCTGGCGCTCCAGGGGCAGGCCGGCTTCACCGCCCTGTTCGCCGCCGTGCTGCTGCGCGAACGCCCCGGCGGCCGGCGGCTGGTGGGCCTGGCGATCGCCTTCGCGGGCATCGCGCTGTGCGCGTACGACCAGGGCGGGGGCGGCCCGCTCGGTGCCTTCGCCCTGGTCGTGCTGGCCGCCGTCGCCTGGGGGCTGGCCAACGTGCTGACCCGCAAGGCCGCGCCGCCGGACGCGCTGCGCTGGATGGTCTGGGTCAGCGCCGTCCCGCCGCTGCCGCTGCTCTGCCTGTCCCTGCTGGTCGAGGGCCCGGAGGCGGACCTGCGGGCGCTGCGCGAGATCACTCCCGCCGGGCTCGGCGCGATCGGCTACGTCGGGCTGGTCTCCACCCTGCTGGGCTTCGTCGTCTGGAGCTTCCTGCTGCGCAGCTACGACGCCACGGCCGTGGCGCCCTACTCGCTGCTGGTGCCGGTGTTCGGGATGTCCTCGGCCTGGCTGCTGCTCGGCGAGCGGGTCAGCGCGACGGCCGCCGCGGCCGCGCTGCTGGTGATCGTCGGGATCGGGGTCACCGCGCTGCGTCCGGGGACGCCGAGCGCCGTGGCGGCCCGGCTGCGAGGAACCGCGCCTCGGCGGAGCGCAGCACTCGCAGCAGCACCTCCTCGTCCGCGGCACTGACCTCGCCGAAGTACTCCTGCGCCACCTCGTCCCGGACCTGCCCGATCCGCTCCACCGCCGCCCGGCCGGCCTCGGTCAGCAGGATCCGCACCGCCCGCCGGTCGGCCGGGTCGGGGCTGCGCTCGACCAGGCCGGCCTCCTCCAGCGCGTCGACCACGGTGGTGGCCGAGCGCGGGGCGATGTGCAGCTTGTCGGCGAGGTCGCTCAGCCGCATCGCCCGGTCCGGCGTCTCGCAGCCGGGCACGTGGGCGAGCATGCGCAGTGCCCGGGCCTGGCCGGGGGTGATGCCGTACGGCTCCAGCCGCCAGCCGGTCTGCCGGCGGATCCGCTTGATCGCCCTGGTCATCGCGTCGGCCAGTTCGGCGGCGGTGCCGGGCGTACCTGAACCGGCCGGCACGCCGAGGGCGCCTGCGGTGCCCGGATTGCCGGACACGGGGGAGGGGTCCGCCGGATCGTCGGTCGGCGTGGTGGTCATCGGCGGTCTCCTCGGCAGGTGTCCGGCCAAGCGTAGCGACCGGGTCCGGGGCGCTCGGGCGGCGGCCGAGGAGGCTCCGGGAAATATGTTGAGCCTAACTCAGTATCTGGGTTAGCGTAGTCGCCAGTGAGGGGACCCTAAGTTCTCTCCCGACCCTGGAGCATCCATGCCCATTTCCACCGCCCGCGTTGCCACCGACCGCCCTGGCCGCTACGCCAAGCAGCTCGCCGCCCACATGGGGCGCAAGATCGAGGCCTCCTACTCCGAGGAGACCGGCCGCGGCACGCTGGTCTTCACCGCCGGCACCGCCACCCTGGAGGCGCAGCCCGACGCGCTGCTGCTCACCGTCGAGGGCGAGCGCGAGAACCTGCCCGGCCTGGAGGACGTCGTCGGCCGCCACCTCGTCCGCTTCGGCGCCCGCGACGAACTCCTCATCGCATGGCAGCGCGACAACGGCGAGGCCGGCCTGGTTCACCGCAACGACGACCCCGAGGCCTGACGCCCCCCGGCGCCCGGCCGGGGCAGCCACCGATCGAGCGCCCACAGCACCGACACCGCCAGGCACCAGGCGGCCACCACGTCCAACAGCCAGTGGAAGTCGCTCCACACCAGGCCCGCGCCCACCCCGACGGCCGTCAGCGCCGCGCCCGCCGCCAGCACCCGGGCGGCGCCCGGCCCCGCCACCCGGGCCAGCAGCAGGGCCGCCACCCCGTAGGAGATGGCCGCCGTCGCGGTGTGCCCGGACGGGTACCAGCCCCACTGCCCCGGCGTCAGCGGCTCGCCGAGCGGGCCCGGCCGGGCGAAGGCCGACTTCGCCGGGACCACCAGCAGCGGGATCAGCCCCGTCGTCAGCACCGCCACCGGGAGCGGCAGCCACCAACGAGACGCTCCGGCCCGACGCCACCGCCAGGCGGCCAGCGCACCCGCCAGCAGCAGCACCGGGATCGCCGGGACGCTGCTGCCCAGGTCCGACAGGACGTGGCCGAGGCCGTCGAGCAGTGTGCTCGGGAACTCCCGCCGGACCGTGTGCACGGACCCGCGGACCCACCGGTCCACCCCGAGCAGCGGCCCGTCCACCACCACCTGCCAGGACACCACCAGCAGCACCACCGCGGCCACCACCGGCACGGCCACCGACCGGGCCGCCCGGCCCGGGACGACGGACAGCCGCCCCGGAGCAGGGGGGAGAGCTCCGGGGCGGCTCTGATGATCGCCGTTCCGTGCGCCCCGGGGGGTGTGGGTCGGACGGTCGGTCGATCGGCCTTCGGTGTGCGCCGACCCTCGCGGGGCGGCCTGGTTGTCCTCGCGGGGCGCGCGCGGACCCGCCCCCGAGGACGGCTCCGCGGACGGCTCCGCCAATGGCTGAGGCTCGCTGTCCATCTGCGATGACACTACGTCAACAGCCCTTCCGCGCCGAGCGCCTTCAGCGATTCCGCACATCATCTTCACCCCGCGCCGGGCAACCTCGGAGGCGCCCCGTCGATCATGCCCGGCCGCCGCGGCGGCCCGCGCGCCGACCGCCGTACCAGGGCGTCCGCGCCCCCGCACACAACCGAACGGCCCGCGGGGACCAGAGGTCCCCACGGGCCGTTCAGCGCTGTCCGGACATCCCTCCGGCGGTCAGGTGGCGCCTGGATCAGGCGGCGGTGACACCCTGGAGCGCGAAGGCGCCCTCGATGATGTCCAGACCCTCGTCGAGCAGGTGCTCCGGGATCACCAGCGGCGGCAGGAAGCGCAGCACGTTGCCGTAGGTACCGGCGGTGAGGACCACCAGGCCCTCGGCGTGGCAGGCCTTGGCCACGGCGGCGGTGAGCTCCGGGTTCGGCTCCTTGGAACCCGGCTTCACCAGCTCGATCGCGATCATCGCACCGCGGCCGCGGACCTCGCCGATCACCTCGAACTTCTCCTGCATCGCCCGCAGGCGGCCCAGCATGATCTCGCCGATCCGCTGCGCCTTGCCGTTGAGGTCCTGCTCCTTCATCGTCTCGATGGCGCCCAGCGCGGCGGCGCACGCCACCGGGTTGCCGCCGTAGGTGCCGCCCAGGCCGCCCGCGTGCGCGGCGTCCATGATCTCGGCGCGGCCGGTCACCGCGGCCAGCGGCAGACCGCCGGCGATGCCCTTGGCGGTGGTGATCAGGTCCGGGACGATGCCCTCGTCGTCACAGGCGAACCACTGGCCGGTGCGGCAGAAACCCGTCTGGATCTCGTCCGCGACGAACACGATGCCGTTCGCCTTCGCGTACTCCACGATCGCCGGCAGGAAGCCCTTGGCCGGCTCGATGAAGCCGCCCTCGCCCTGGATCGGCTCGATGATGATCGCCGCGACGTTCTCGGCGCCGATCTGCTTGTTGATGATGTCGATCGCCTGCGCGGCGGCCTCTGCGGCGCAGTTCTCCGCACCCGTCAGCCAGCGGTAGGGGTAGGCCACCGGCACCCGGTAGATCTCCGGGGCGAACGGACCGAAGCCCTGCTTGTACGGCATGTTCTTCGCCGTCAGGCCCATGGTGAGGTTGGTGCGGCCGTGGTAGCCGTGGTCGAACACCACTACGGCGGTGCGCTTGGTGTACGCGCGGGCGATCTTCACCGCGTTCTCGACCGCCTCGGCGCCCGAGTTGAACAGCGCGGTGCGCTTCGCGTGGTCGCCCGGGGTCAGCTCGTTCAGCTGCTCGGCGACGGCCACGTAACCCTCGTACGGGGTCACCATGAAACACGTGTGGGTGAAGGCGGCCAGCTGCTCGGACGCCTTGGCCACCACGGCCTCGGCGCTGTTGCCGACGTTCGTCACGGCGATGCCGGAGCCGAAGTCGATCAGCGAGTTGCCGTCCACGTCCTCCAGCACACCGCCGTTGGCACGGGACACGTACACCGGCAGGGTGGTGCCGACGCCGGCCGCCACCGCACCCAGCTTGCGGGCCTGCAACTCCTGCGACTTCGGACCGGGGATCGCGGTGACCAGGCGGCGCTCCTGCGGGAGCGGCGTTGCGGCGCTCATGGGGTTTCTCCAGACTTCTCGGCTCGGTGCTTCGCAGGCTACGGCCGCCCTCCCCGGCCGGGCATGCGCCACTCGGTAGCACTGCGCCGTCCGACTTGTCCTCCCCGGCCAGCACGGGCGCCACGACTACCCGCAGGCCCCGCTCCACTACCCTGAGCGCGGGCGTGTCGCCGGTACGGCGGCATGGGTATGGCGGCACCGACGGCGGTCGGGCCGGGCGGGCGGGCGAGGGAGCGGGGCCGTACATGGCACACGACGGGTCACACCACCACGGCGAGCGCACCACCACCAGACACCCGAGCCCCCTACCCCACCAACGGCCCGGCGCGGCCACTCCCTTCGACCTCCCCTCCTGGGCCTGCGCCCCCCGCCCCGAAGCCGAACCGGGCATCTACCGGCTCGGCTACCGCCGGATCGACCCGGAACGGGCGGAAGCGGCCAAGGTCGCGGCCTGGCCGCTGCTGCTGCGGGCGGGGCTCAACGCGGTGGTGGCGTGGCTGGCCTTTGTCTACGGGGTCGAGTTCGCGATCGCCGGAACGACGATGATCGGTGTCCTGCCGTCGAGGTCGGCCTTCGTCGCCACGTCGGTAGTCCTGACCCTGAATGTCCTGGTCCTCGGCATCGCCATCAAGATCTTCGGCCGCATGGGCCGTTGGCTGGAGGTGTGGCGCAGGTATGTCGCCCCGTTGCTGTCGCGGACGGTGACGCAGGAGGAGCGGGCCGAGGAGGAGGCCCCGGCGGGGGGCGAGGCGGTGCGGCGGCAGGACCCGTGGGACGGGTTGCGGGAGGGCGGTGCGGGCGAGGCCGCGGCGCGGCTCGACGGGGAGGCCGTGGGGGACGTGGACTACGTGCGGATCCAGCGCGCCTGGGAGTCCGCGCAGGCGGACCCGGTCTTCGTGCCGGCCTTCATCGAGCAGGTGGCCGCCCGTGGCGCGGCGGCCTTCGCCCATCCGTCGGAGTCGCGTGAGCTGCCGGGCCGCCGGGAGCAGCACGATCTGCTGGTCGGTCAGGTCCGGCTCGGTACGGCACAGGACGTGCCGAAGAACCCGATGGGGCACCGGGCGGCCGGCTTCGCGCTGGATCCGGCGCTGCTGGGCACCTCGGTGCTGGCGGTGGGGCCGGCCGGGACGGGGAAGACCGCGCGGCTGGCCCGGCCGGTGGCCGAGGCGCTGTGCCTGCAGGCGCTGGCGGGCACCGCGTGCGCGGTGGTGGTCGGGGCGGCGGACGCCGATCTCGGTCCGGATGCCTGGTACGACGTGGTGATCGCGCCCGGCGAGCCTTCCTCGGCGTACGGGCTGGACCTCTACGGCGTCGCGCAGAGCCCTGACGAGGCGGCCGCCCGGCTGGCCGAGGCGCTGCTGCCGGAGGAGCTGACCGCCCGTACGGAGAACGCCCGCACTGCGCTGCAGCAGGTGGTGGGCCCGTTCCACGCGGCGTACGGCCGCTACCCGGGGGTGCGCGAGCTGCGGGCGCTGCTGGCCGGTGATCCGGATGCGCTGGCGGCGCTGGTGAAGGCGCTCGGTACGGTGGGCCGGCTGGCCGTCCACGAGCGGGACCTGGAGTACCGCGAGCGCCAGCGTGACCGGGCGGACGACCCCGGGGCGCTGCTGGCGGACCGGTTGGCGCTGCTGGACCGGCCCGCCTTCGAGGGGGCGTTCGCGACCGACGGCACGGGCCGTCCCCCGTTCGCGATGCGGGTGCTGGACCACCCGCTGCGGGTGCGGGTGAAGCTGCCGGAGCGCAGTCACCCGGAGGCGGCCCGGATGCTGTCCCGGCTGGTGGTGGGGCAGTTCGTGCAGGCGGCCGGGGTCCGTGAGGACCGTTCGCTGTTCGCCGGCCTGGTGGTGGACGACGCCTCGGCGGCCTTGGACGCCACCGCGGTGCGCGGGCTGCAGCGGCTGCGCGGGGCGAACGCGGGCGCGGTGCTGCTGCTGCGGACGCTGGTGGACCTGCCGGAGGCGCTGCGGGCGCCGCTGTTCGGCGCGGTCGGCTGCCGGATGGCGTTCCCGGGGATCGCGCCGTGGGACGGGCGGCTGTTCTCGGAGGCCTGGGGGACGCACCTGGTGCAGGAGACCGCCGTCACCCACACCCCCGACACCTCCGGTGGGGTGATCCGGCGGGTGGGGCGGGTGGGGCGGAAGGCGTTGTCGGGGACGACGGCGCAGACGGAGTCGGTGACGACGCGGGATGTGGAGCGGTTGCGGTGGTCGCCGTCGGATCTGGCGCACGCGTTGCCGGCGGGGCATGCGGTGGTGTCGTTGACGGCGGTGTCGGGGGAGCAGGTGCCGCCGTTGTTGGTGGATCTCCGGGGCTGAGACGGGGCCGGCGGGGGCCGGGGCGGAAGTCGCCTTCGAGGTGGATTCGGCAGTGCCGGTTGTCCGGGGCGTCCATAATGAAGGGGAGAGACCCTCACCAGTCCCACGTCCCTCTCCTCGCCCGGCCGCAATGGCGCGGTCAGGTCGATCCCCCGAAGGTGCCATGCCCCCCACACTCGCCTCCGTCGTCCGCAACAGTTCGCTCCATCTGACGGTCCTTGCCGGCGCGGACCATCTGGAGCGGCCGGTCCGCTGGGTGCACACCAGTGAGCTGGACGACCCGACGCCGTTCCTGGAGGGTGGCGAGCTGCTGCTCACCACCGGTATCAAGCTGGGCCGTACGGCGGCGCAGTTGCAGGCCTACGTGCACCGGTTGGCGGATGCCGGGGTGGTGGGGCTGGGGCTCGGGGTGGGCCTGTCGCACACCGAGGTGCCGCAGCCGTTGGTGGACGCGGCGGCGCAGCGCGGGTTGCCGTTGCTGCGGGTGCCGGAGCCGACGCCGTTCATCGCGATCAGCAAGGTGGTGTCGGCGGCGCTGGCCGCGGAGCAGTACGAGGCGGTGACGACCAGCTTCGAGGCGCAGGAGGAGCTGACCAGGGCCGCTCTGGGCAAGGACGGTACGACGGCCGTGGTGCGTCGGCTGGCGGCGCGGCTGGGGGGCTGGGCGGCGCTGTACGACGGGTCGGGTGCGCTGTCGGTGGTGGCGCCGGACTGGGCGGCGCGGCGGGCCGGGCGGCTGGCGGCAGAGGTGGACCGGCTGCGTCGGCGGCCGGCGCCGTCGAGTGCCGCGTTGCAGGGGCGGGCGCCGGGGATAGACACGGCGGACGAGGACTACGTGGTGGTCCAGTCGCTGGGGGCGGACCGGCGGGCCCGGGGTTTCCTGGCGGTCGGGACCGAGGACCGGATCACGCCGACCGAGCGGTACGTGCTGAACGCGGCGGTGGCGCTGCTGACCCTGACGCTGGAGCGTTCGCGCGAGCTGCGGCAGGCGGAGGAGCGGATGGGCGCGGCGCTGCTGCGGATGGTGCTGGCGGGTGAGGTGGCGACGGCCCGGCAGGTGGCGGTGGGGCTGTTCGGCGGTCTGCCGGAGGGGACGATACGGGTCCTGGTGGCCGGGACGGGGCCGGCCAACGCGGAGACCGCGGAGTCGCTCGGGGAGTTGGGCGACCGGGCGGAGCAAGCGGGTGCCCGGGTGGGCGAGAAGCTGCTGGTGGCACGGGAGGACGGCGTGCACGGGCCGCGGCTGATGGTGCTGGCGCTGGACAACGGCGCGGTGCACCGGGCGTGCCTGGGCGCGGTGGAGGAGCACGAGGGCGTGTCCCTGGGCGTGTCGGCGCCGGCCGCGTTGGAGGAGGCCGGGACGGCGTACGCGCAGGCGGAGCGGGCGTTGGCGGTGGCGCTGCGCGGCGGTCGCCGGTCGGTGGACCACGAGGAGGTCGGCGCGGGTTCGCTGTTGCCGCTGCTCGGGGAGGAGGCGGTGACGGCGTTCGCGGAGGGGTTGTTGCGGCCGTTGCGCGAGCACGACCGGACGGCCCGCGGCGATCTGGTGGCGTCGTTGCGGGCGTGGCTGTCCAGGCACGGGCAGTGGGACGCGGCGGCGGCCGATCTGGGTGTGCACCGGCACACGCTGCGCTACCGGATGCGGCGGGTGGAGGAGCTGCTGGGCCGTTCGCTGGACGACACGGACGTGCGCATGGAGCTGTGGCTGGCGCTGCGTTCCGGCGAGGAGTAGGACTCCGCGGACGCCCGGCTGGACGCGGTGGAGTGGGCTGGGGGCGGAACGCTCCTAGTCGGCCAATCCGGTCGGCGCGCCGACGCCCCTACCCTCGGGTTCTGGTCCCACGTCCGTGCGGGCCGTACGACGACGAGGAGAGGGCCGGTACCACGGTGACCACCACGTACGATTTCTGGCTCGCCGGCCGCCGGGCGAGCGGTGACGCCGACTTCGAGGTGCACAACAGCTGGGACGGCCGTCTGGTCGGCAAGGTGAGCATCCCGACCGAGGCCCAGGTCGAGGAGGCGCTGGACGCCGCCGTCGCCGCGCTGCCGGTGTTCGCCGCGACTCCGGCGCACCAGCGTGCCGCCGCCCTGGACCATGTGGCCAAGCGGCTGGCCGAGCGCACCGAGGAGATCGCCCGGCTGATCACCGCGGAGAACGGCAAGCCGATCAAGTGGGCGCGCGGTGAGGTCGGCCGTGCGGTGTCGGTGTTCCGCTGGGCTGCCGAGGAGGCGCGCCGCACCAACGGCGAGACCATGCGCCTGGACACCGACCCGGGCGGCGTGGGCCGTTTCGCGGTGGTGCGCCGCTTCCCGCGCGGTGTGGTGCTGGGCATCGCCCCGTTCAACTTCCCGCTGAACCTGGTCGCCCACAAGGTCGCCCCGGCGATCGCGGTCGGCGCCCCGATCATCCTGAAGCCGGCGCCGGCGACTCCGCTGTCGGCGATGGTGCTGGGCGAGATCCTGGCCGAGACCGACCTGCCGGTCGGCTCCTGGTCGGTCCTGCCGGTGCCGAACGACCGGATGCCGGCGTTGGTGCAGGACGGCCGTCTGCCGGTGATCTCGTTCACCGGTTCGGACAAGGTCGGCTACCAGATCATGGACTCGGTGCCGCGCAAGCACTGCACCCTGGAGCTGGGCGGCAACGCCGCGGCCGTGGTGCTCGCCGACTGGTCCTCGGAGGCCGACCTGGACTGGGCGGCCACCCGGATCGCGATGTTCGCCAACTACCAGGGCGGCCAGTCCTGCATCTCGGTGCAGCGGGTGATCGCCGACGCGTCGGTGTACGACGCGCTGGTGGAGAAGGTCGTGGCCAAGGTGAAGGCCCAGGTCACCGGTGACCCGAACGACGACGCGACGGACGTCGGCCCGCTGGTCGACGAGAACGCCGCGAAGCGGGTGGAGTCCTGGGTGGAGGACGCGGTCGCCAAGGGCGCCAAGGTGCTGACCGGCGGCACCCGCGAGGGCGCGACCTACGCCCCGACCGTGCTGGCCGAGCTGCCCTCGGACGCGATCCTGGCCAAGGCCGAGGTGTTCGGCCCGGTGCTGTCGCTGCACAAGGTGGACGGCGTGGACGAGGCCTTCGCGGCCGTCAACGACTCGGCGTTCGGCCTGCAGGCGGGCGTGTTCACGCACGACCTGCAGACCGCCTTCCGCGCCCACCGGGAGCTGGAGGTCGGCGGTGTGATCATCGGCGACGCGCCGTCCTACCGCGCGGACCAGATGCCGTACGGCGGCGTCAAGGACTCCGGTGTCGGCCGTGAGGGCGTCAAGTACGCGATGGACGACTACACCGTCGAGAAGGTCCTGGTCCTGACCGGCCTCGACCTCTGAGACACCCTCCGGGAGAACGGTCTCCCGGAGACCGGATGACGCAGGGCCCGGTCCGCCTCGGACCGGGCCCTGCGGGCGTTTCAGCCGTCGTGTCCGGCCGCGGCGGCGACGGCTTCCTCGACGGTGGCGTTCCCGGCGACCAGCTCCAGGGTGAGTCCGGCGGTGGCGGGCTCGCGCAGCAGGGCGGCCAGGACGGCGGCGACGTCGGCCCGGTCGACCGCGCCGCGCGCGACGGAGGGGGCCAGTCGGACCAGGCCGGTGCCGGGGCCGTCGGTGAGCTGCCCGGGGCGCAGCACCGTCCAGTCGAGCGTGGTCCTGGCCCGGACCGCGTCGTCGGCGGCGCCCTTGGCCCGCAGGTAGGTCTGGAAGACCTCGTCGGCGGGGTGGTGGGCGTCGGCGTCGGCGCCCATCGAGGAGACGATCACGTAGCGGCGGACGCCGGCGAGTTCGGCGGCGTCGGCGAGGAGCACGGCGGCGTCGCGGTCGACGGTGTTCTTGCGGTCGGCGCCGCTGCCCGGTCCGGCGCCGGCGGCGAAGACCACCGCGTCGGCGCCGGTCAGCAGCTCGGCCAGCTGCGGGGCGGTGGCGGCTTCGAGGTCGAGCAGCAGCGGCTCGGCTCCGGCGTCGATCAGGTCCTGGGCCTGTTCGGGGCGGCGGATGATCCCGGCGGGGCGCTCGCCGCGGTCGGCGAGCAGCCGTTCCAGTTTCAGCGCGATCTGTCCGTGGCCTCCGGCGATGACGGTACGCATGGCTCAGACGGTAGCCCGGGGGTGCCGGATCGTCCTGGCGAGAGCCTGAGCGTCCCTGGGGGAGGTCCGGGGAGCGGTCGCGGACAGGTCACAATGGGCGCATGACTTCGCTCGCCCACCCGCAGCTGCGTTTCACGCCCACCGTGGCGGACCCCTCCGGCCCCCGGGAGCTGGTGATCCTCGGTTCCACGGGTTCGATCGGCACCCAGGCCATCGACGTGGTGCTCCGCCATCCGGACCGCTTCCGGGTGGTCGCGCTGTCGGCGGCCGGCGGCCGGGTGGAGCTGCTGGCCGAGCAGGCGCTGCGGCTGGGTGTGCACACCGTGGCGGTGGCCGACCCGGCGGCCGAGCCGGCGCTGCGCGAGGCGCTGGCCGCGAAGGCGGCGGGTGCTCCGCTGCCGGCCGTGCTGGCGGGGCCGGACGCGGCGACCGAGCTGGCCGCGATGGAGTGCCACTCGGTGCTGAACGGCATCACCGGGTCGATCGGGCTGCGGCCGACGCTGGCCGCGCTGCAGGCGGGCCGGGTGCTGGTGCTGGCCAACAAGGAGTCGCTGATCGTCGGTGGCCCGCTGGTGAAGGCGGTGGCGAAGCCGGGGCAGATCGTGCCGGTGGACTCCGAGCACGCCGCGCTGTTCCAGGCGCTGGCCGGCGGGAGCCGGGCCGAGGTGCGCAAGCTGGTGGTCACCGCCAGCGGCGGCCCGTTCCGCAACCGGACCCGTGACCAGCTGGCCGGGGTGACCCCGCAGGAGGCGCTGGCGCACCCGACCTGGGCGATGGGCCCGGTCGTCACGATCAACTCGGCCACCCTGGTCAACAAGGGCCTGGAGGTGATCGAGGCGCACCTGCTGTACGACGTGCCGTTCGACCGGATCGAGGTCGTGGTCCATCCGCAGTCGGTGGTGCACTCGATGGTGGAGTTCACCGACGGTTCGACCCTGGCGCAGGCCAGCCCGCCGGACATGCGGATGCCGATCGCGCTGGGGATCGGCTGGCCGGACCGGGTGCCGGACTCCGCCCCCGCCTGCGACTGGACGAAGGCCGCCACCTGGGAGTTCTTCCCGCTGGACGACGAGGCCTTCCCGGCGGTCGAGCTGGCCCGCGAGGTGGGCACCCTGGGCGGAACCGCTCCGGCGGTGTTCAATGCGGCGAACGAGGAGTGCGTGGAGGCCTTCCTGAAGGGCCGCCTCGCCTTCACCGGAATCGTGGACACTGTTGCCAAGGTCGTGGCCGAGCACGGGACGCCGGTGGCGGGAACTTCCCTGACCGTCGAGGACGTCCTGCACGCGGAGGACTGGGCGCGCGCCCGGGCCCGCGAGCTGGCGGCGGGCTGACGGTCGGCCGAGGGCGGGCTGACGGTCGGCCGAGGGCGGACTGACGGCCGCGATTCCGGTAGGACGAGACGATGAGCGGAGCGGAATGACGGAGGACCAGCGGTGGCAACGGTTTTGACGGTGGTAGGCATCCTGGTCTTCGTCATCGGGCTGCTCATCTCGATCGCCTGGCACGAGCTCGGCCACCTCTCCACGGCCAAGCTGTTCGGCATCCGGGTGCCGCAGTACATGGTCGGCTTCGGTCCGACGCTTTGGTCGCGCCGGAAGGGCGAGACCGAGTACGGCATCAAGGCGATCCCGTTCGGTGGGTACATCCGGATGATCGGGATGTTCCCGCCGGGCGACGACGGGCGGATCACCAAGCGCAGCAGCTCGCCCTGGCGCTCCATGATCGAGGACGCCCGCGAGGCCTCCTACGAGGAGCTCCAGGAGGGTGACGAGCAGCGGCTCTTCTACACCCGCAAGCCGTGGAAGCGCGTCATCGTCATGTTCGCCGGGCCGTTCATGAACCTGATCCTGGCGTTCGGGCTGTTCCTGACCGTCATGATGGGCTTCGGCGTCTCGATGAACGTGCCGACGGTCAGCACCGTCGCCCAGTGCGTCGTCAAGGCGGGCCAGCCCACCGACAGCTGCCCGGAGGGCGCCCCCCAGACCCCGGCCGCCCAGGCCGGGCTGAAGGCCGGGGACCGGATCGTCTCCTTCGACGGCGACCGGATCCGCACCTACGACCAGCTCCAGACGGACATCCGCCGCTCGGCCGGCCGGACCGTGCCGGTCGTGGTCGAACGGGAGGGGCAGCAGCTCACCCTCAACCCGACCATCGCCGTCAACGACGTCCAGAAGTACGACGGCAACAACGTCCCGATCAAGGGCCAGACCGTCCAGGCCGGGTTCCTCGGATTCACTCCTGCGAGTGGTGTGGTCCAGCTGGGCTTCGGGCAGTCGGTCGACCGGATGTACGACATGGCCGAGAGCGGGGTGAAGTCGCTGGCCGCCCTGCCCGGCAAGATCCCCGGGCTGTGGAACGCGATCGTCGGCGACGCCCCGCGCGACCCGGACTCGCCGATCGGCATGGTCGGGGCCGCCCGGGTGAGCGGCGAGGTCTTCTCGCTCGACATCCCCGGCACCCAGCGGGTCGCGTTCTTCGTGAACCTGCTGGCCGGCATCAACCTCTCGCTCTTCCTCTTCAACATGCTGCCGCTGCTCCCGCTGGACGGCGGCCACGTCGCCGGCGCGGTCTGGGAGTCCGTCCGGCGCCGTTTCGCACAGCTGTTCCGCAGGCCCGACCCGGGCCCGTTCGACGTCGCCAAGCTGATGCCGGTGGCGTACGTCGTGGCCGGCATCTTCATCGGCTTCACGCTGCTGGTGATGGTCGCGGACCTGGTGAACCCGGTGAAGATCAGCTAGCAGGTCGGGTACGGCGGGTGTGCTGGGGGCCGTTGCCGTGCCGTACCGTGGAGGCCGGGTGCGCGATCGTCAGCGCGCCCGGCCTCGGCCGTCCCAGCGGCCGGGCGGTCGACCACACCTCAACCCCGGGGAACCCTGCGCACATGACCGCGATCTCGCTCGGTATTCCGTCCCTGCCGCTCAAGCCGCTCGCCAAGCGTCGTTACTCCCGGCAGATCATGGTCGGCAACGTGCCGGTCGGCGGTGACGCGCCCGTCTCGGTGCAGTCGATGACCACCACGGTGACTGCGGACATCAACGCCACCCTGCAGCAGATCGCGGAGCTCACCGCGTCCGGCTGCCAGATCGTCCGGGTCGCCTGCCCGTCGCAGGACGACGCCGACGCGCTGCCGATCATCGCCAAGAAGTCGAAGATCCCGGTCATCGCGGACATCCACTTCCAGCCGAAGTACGTCTTCGCCGCGATCGACGCTGGCTGCGCGGCCGTGCGGGTGAACCCGGGCAACATCAAGGCCTTCGACGACAAGGTCGGCGAGATCGCCAAGGCCGCCAAGGACGCGGGCGTGCCGATCCGGATCGGCGTCAACGCCGGCTCGCTCGACAAGCGCCTGCTGGAGAAGTACGGCCGGGCCACCCCGGAGGCGCTGGTCGAGTCCGCGCTGTGGGAGTGCTCGCTGTTCGAGGAGCACGACTTCCGCGACATCAAGATCTCGGTCAAGCACAACGACCCGGTCGTGATGATCAACGCCTACCGCCAGCTCGCCGCCGCCTGCGACTACCCGCTGCACCTCGGCGTGACCGAGGCCGGGCCGGCCTTCCAGGGCACCATCAAGTCGGCGGTCGCCTTCGGCGCGCTGCTGGCCGAGGGCATCGGCGACACCATCCGGGTCTCGCTCTCCGCCCCGCCGGCCGAGGAGATCAAGGTCGGCAACCAGATCCTCGAATCGCTCGGGCTGCGCGAGCGCGGCCTGGAGATCGTCTCCTGCCCGTCCTGCGGCCGCGCCCAGGTCGACGTCTACAAGCTCGCCGAGGAGGTCACCGCCGGGCTGGAGGGCATGGAGGTGCCACTGCGGGTGGCCGTCATGGGCTGCGTCGTGAACGGCCCGGGCGAGGCCCGAGAGGCCGACCTGGGGGTCGCCTCCGGCAACGGCAAGGGCCAGATCTTCGTCAAGGGCGAGGTCATCAAGACCGTCCCCGAGTCGAAGATCGTCGAGACCCTGATCGAGGAGGCGCTCAAGCTCGCCGAGCAGATGCAGGCGGCGGGCGTCGAGGCGGGGGCGCCGACCGTCGTCGCGGGGGAGTGAAGCCCGCGTAGCCGGCGCGGGGAAGCCCGCGTGAAGATTTCCGGAAGCGGGGCCGTCCGTTCGCGGACGGCCCCGCGGCCGTAGCCGGGTGGGGCCACGGAGTAGGGTGCGGCCAGAGTCGTCTCAGTGAGGTGCTGTCTCGATGCTCGATCGAGGTGTGATGCTCCCGAGCTCCTTCCAGGCCGCCCGGGCCCTGGCCACCACCCGCGTGCTGGAGCCGCCCGACCTCGCGGACGCCCTGGAGATCCTCCACCGCGACCCGGTCGCCAACGCCTTCGTCGCCACCAGGGTCGAGGCCGTCGGGCTGGACCCGTGGCGGCTCGGCGGGGAGATCTGGGGCTGGTACGACGGGAACGGCGCGCTGGACGCCCTCTGCTACGCCGGGGCGAACCTCGTCCTGGTCGACGCCGGGCCGGAGGCGGTCGCGGCGTTCGCCGAGCGGGCCCGCCGCCAGGGGCGGCGCTGCTCCTCGATCGTCGGGCCGGCCGGGTCCACCGCCGCGTTCTGGGCGCTGCTGGAGCGGAGTTGGGGGCCGCCGCGCGAAGTCCGGGCACACCAGCCGCTGTTGGCCACCGCGGTGCCGTCGGCGGAGATCGCGCCGGATCCGCTGGTGCGGAGGGTGCGACGCAACGAGGTCGAGGCGCTGATGCCGGCCTGCGTGGCGATGTTCACCGAGGAGGTCGGGGTGTCGCCGCTGGCCGGGGACGGAGGGCTCCTCTACCAGGCGCGGGTGGCCGAACTCGTCACCACCGGGCGTTCGTTCGCTCGGTTCGGGGAGGACGGGCAGGTCGTCTTCAAGGCGGAGATCGGGGCCGTGACGGAGGGCGCCTGTCAGATCCAGGGCGTCTGGGTGGCGCCGGAGCACCGGGGGCAGGGGCTGTCCGAGACGGGGATGGCGGCGGTCCTGGACATCGCGCTGCGGGAGGTGGCGCCGGTGGTGTCGCTCTACGTCAACGACTACAACCTGCGGGCCAGGGCGGCGTATCGGCGGGTGGGGTTCCGGGAGGTCGGGGCGTTCATGAGCGTTCTGTTCTGAGGGGTCGGTTCGGGGGGCGGTGCGGGAGCCGGTTCGGGGGCTGTTCCGATCTTCGGCCGCGGTGAACGGCCGCTGGTAGTAACGTCCGGAGCATGGATCAGCTGACCGGGGTGACGATCGGGGCCATCGACCTTGCGGCCTGGGCGCCGCAGGCGCTGGAGGTCCAGGCGGTGGCGTTCGGGCTCACGCCCGAGGAGGTCGCGGTACGGCTGCACATCGTGGGGCGGCACGCCCGGCAGCCGGGGGTGATCGCGCTCGGGGCGATGAGCGGGGAGCGGCTGGTCGGGTTCGGGTACGGGATGCCCAACCAGCGGGAGCACTGGTGGAGCACGGTGATCGAGCCGTACCTGACCGCGCGGGGGCACGAGGACTGGCTGGACGGGGTGTTCGCCATCACCGAGCTGCACGTGTTGCCGGAGTTCCAGGGGCAGGGGGTCGGTTCGCGGATCATCCGGACGCTGTGCGAGCGGTCGGGGCTGGACCGGAGCATCCTCTCGGCGATCGACGCGGAGACGCCGGCGCGGCGGTTGTACCGGGGGTTGGGGTACCAGGACCTGGCGCGGGCGGTGCGGTTTCCGGCGACGGATCGGCTGTATGCGGTGATGGGGGCTCGGTTGCCCTTGCGGGGGGCTCAGGGCGCCTAGGGGGTCAGGCGGCGGGGGTTTTCAGAGGGAGCCGGCGAGTTCGAGGTGGAGTTCGGCGTCTTGGTGGCGGCCTGCGGTGAGGGCGCGGAGGGCCAGGTCGACGGCTCGGAAGAGGGTCCAGCCGCGTAGGCGGTCCCGGTCGACGTCGAGGGCGTCGGAGAGCTGGTGGAGCCGCCGGCGGAGGGCGGCGGGGACGCCGGGGGAGCCGAGCAGGGTGTCGGCGCGGTCCAGGGCGAGGCGGGCCAGGTCGTAGGCGCGCTCGCCGGCGACGGGGCGAGGGTCGATGGCCAGCCAGGGGGCGCGGTCGGCAGCGAGGACGTTGCCGTGGTGGAAGTCGCCGTGGAGGAGGAAGTTCTCGGCGGCGGAGCCGGCGGAGCCGACGAGGGCGCGGGCGGTGTCCAGGGCTTCGGCGATCAGGGGACCGGCTTCGGTGGCGGCAGGGTGGGCACCGTGCTCCTGGAGGCGGGCTTCGGTGGTGGCGAGCTGCTGGGCGAGGGTGGGGAAGGGGTGGTCCTCGGGGAGCTCCACCCAGAGGCGGTGCAGCAGGCTGGTCGCCTCCAGCATGGCCTTGGACTCGGCGAGGGAACGGAGCGGGATCTCGCCGTGCAGACGCTCCAGGAGCAGGACTCCCTCGGCCGGGTCGGCGGCGAGGAGGAGGACGGCGCCGCGGCCGGCCCAGTGGGTGAGGGCGGCGTGCTCGTGGGTGGTCTCGGGGGTGAGCAGGCCGGCCTTGAGGACGGCGGGGGACAGGTCGTCGCGGTGGACGTACGCGATCAGGCTGAGGCTGCCGCCGGGGTCGAGGACGCGTTCCAGGGTGAGGTCCCAGGCGGCGAGGTGGGCGGCGGCTCTGGCGGGGAGGGTGGACAGCCATTGGCGGCCGCCCTCGCCGTGGGTGGCGGTGACGGTTTCCGTCAGCCAGGTGGGGACGGGGAGGGGGGGTGTGGGGGCCGACATGGGTCCATTGTCGGGGGCGGGGGTGTTGCGGGCGCGCGGTCTTTGGTCTGCGCGCCCGTTGGGGTCAGGGGGCGGGGTCGGGGATTCCGGGGAAGGGGGTGTCGGGGGCGCCCCAGTGGTGGGCGCGGAGGGTGCAGTCGCGGAGGGCGGTGGCGGCGGGGAGGCGGTGGGGGTGGTGACGGCGGCGACCAGGTCGGCGTAGACGGTGGTGAGGCGGGATTCCAGGTGGGCGGCGAGTCTGGTGGCGTCGGTGGGGGTGGTGACGGGGAAGGGCAGTTGGTAGCCGCCGGCGGCGGGGGTGGGGGTGGCGCCGAGGGAGGTGAGGAGGCGTTGCCAGGCGTCGCGTTGGGCCTGGTGGGCAGCGTGGGCGGTGCGGGCGTCGGTGCGTTGTTGGTCGTCGGGGAGGCGGGCGCCGACGATGCCGTAGCCGTAGATGGTGGCGTGTTCTGCGGTGAGGGCGTTCTGGAGGGCGGTGACGGCTGTGGGGGTGGGGGTGGTGGTGCTGCCGGTGGGTTGGGTGGTGGTCGGTGGGGTGGGGTCGCCGAGGGTGGTGGCGTGGAGGGCGTGGGCGGCGGCGATCGAGGCGAGCAGGCGGGCGAGGGGTGGGCTCGCGGTGTCGAGGTCGGCGAGGTGGGAGGCGGCGGTCTGCCGTTCCAGGGCGGCCAGACTGGTGGGGGCGGGCGACGCGGGGGTGCCGGGGTCGCGGTGGGGGGCAGGCCTTCGGCGAGGGCCGCGCGGTGGCGGGCGGTCTCGGCGCGGAGGGCGGCGGGGGCCGGCGGCAGGGTGTCGTAGCCGGCGAGCAGGGTGTCGGTGGCGGCGATCGCGCGGAGGCGGACGGGGTCGTCCGGGTCGGGGCGGGGGCCGGTGGTGCCCGGGGTGGCGCCGGGGTGGCCGGTGGTGCAGGCGGTCAGGGTGAACAGTCCGAGGGCCAGGAAGGTCCGTCGGCTGGGCGGCTGCATCGGGGTCACTCCGGGGCGTGTACGGGAGGACGGCCTCCCCGCCTGCCCTCGTTGGCGTGAATGATTACAGAATCCTCACGTACGGCAGGTGTGAGCTTGCTCGCAGTGGGTGGTGTGCGAGCGGCCGGGGGTGGTCCGGAATCGGTGGTTGGGGTCTTCACCGGATAGGCTTTGGGCCGAGCTGCCGTGACCCGGTGTGGCGCCGAGGGCGCGCGGCGACCTTCTGACAACAGCAGACGCGGCCGAGGAGTCCACCCGGATGAGCACCAC
This sequence comes from Streptomyces sp. 1331.2, assembly GCF_900199205.1. Classification (NCBI taxonomy): domain Bacteria; kingdom Bacillati; phylum Actinomycetota; class Actinomycetes; order Kitasatosporales; family Streptomycetaceae; genus Streptomyces; species Streptomyces sp. 1331.2. Next base: position 4,970,794 of record NZ_OBMJ01000001.1, read on the forward strand.
CCACACCGACCGGCTGCGCGAGTTGCTGGAGCCGCTGGCCGCGCAGGCCGGACTGGACCTCGAAGACGTCCGGGTCACCAAGGCGGGCAGCCGCCGGCAGGTGCAGATCGACGTCGACACCGACGGCGGCGTGGACATGGACGCCATCGCCGAGTTCAGCCGGGTGGTCGGTGAGGCCCTGGACGGGTCGGACCTGATGGGGGACGAGCCCTACCTGCTAGAGGTCGGCTCGCCGGGTGCGGAGCGTCCGCTGGTCCAGCCGAGGCACTGGCAGCGCGCGGAGGGTCGGCTGGCCAAGATCCACCTGGCGGACGGCGGGGAGATCGTCGCCCGGGTGCTGGAGGCCGACGAGGACGGCGCACTGGTCGAGGTGCAGCCGGTGAAGGGGCGTGGCCGCCCGAAGGAGCGCCGTCTGGCGTACGCGGAGGTGGCCCGGGCGCGCGTCCAGGTCGAGTTCAACCGCAAGGACGACGAGCTCCTGGACGAGGCCGCGGACTTCGACGAGGGGGACGACGGCACCGAGTGACCTCGGTTGCCGTACGACCATGACGAACGTGACGAAAGACGAGGAGGCGTAGCCGTGGACATCGACATGAGTGCCCTGCGCACGCTGGTCAACGAGAAGAACATCCCCTTCGACCTGCTGGTCGAGTCCATCGAGTCCGCCCTCCTCACCGCGTACCACCGCACCGAGGGCTCGCGCCGTCGCGCCCGGGTGCACCTGGACCGCAAGAGCGGCCACGTCACCGTGTGGGCGATGGAGGACCCGACGGAGCTGGAGGAGGGTGTCGAGCCGAAGGAGTTCGACGACACCCCGAACGGCTTCGGCCGGATCGCGTCCAGCATCGGCATCCAGGTGATGATGCAGCGCCTGCGCGACGCCGCCGACGACCAGACCTTCGGCGAGTACGCGGGCAAGGAGGGCGACATCGTCACCGGTGTCGTCCAGCAGGGCAACGACCCGAAGAACGTGCTGGTCGACATCGGCAAGCTGGAGGCCATCCTGCCGCCGCAGGAGCAGGTCCCGGGCGAGGACTACCGGCACGGCACCCGGCTGAAGTGCTACGTGGTGGCGGTGCGCCGCGGTGTCCGCGGGGCCTCGGTGACGCTGTCGCGCACGCACCCCAGCCTGGTGAAGAAGCTCTTCGCGCTGGAGGTCCCGGAGATCGCGGACGGCAGCGTGGAGATCGCCGCCATCGCCCGTGAGGCCGGCCACCGCACCAAGATCGCGGTGTGGTCGCGCCGTGCCGGGCTGAACGCCAAGGGTGCCTGCATCGGCCCGATGGGCGCCCGGGTGCGCGCGGTGATGGGCGAGCTGCACGGCGAGAAGATCGACATCGTGGACTGGTCGGAGGACCCCCGCGAGATGGTCGCCGCCGCGCTGTCCCCCGCGCGGGTGACCAGCGTCGAGATCGTGGATGCCGCCCAGCGCTCCGCCCGGGTGATCGTGCCGGACTACCAGCTCTCGCTGGCGATCGGCAAGGAGGGGCAGAACGCCCGCCTGGCCGCCCGGCTGACCGGGTGGCGGATCGACATCCGGCCCGACACCGAGGGTCAGCCGGAGGACGCTGACCGCCCCCAGTAAGAAAAATGGGTGGCGGCCGACCGGTGATCGGTGTTGTCGTAGCCGTCCCGACGGGTCCCCCGGGATCCGTGGGGCGGCGCCATGTCGCTTCGGAGGGGTAGACTTGCCTTCGTCTGGCCGGACGCACGTCCGAGCACGCCCGGAACGCACCTGCGTGGGCTGCCGCAAGCGCGCGGCCAAGCACCAGCTGTTGCGTGTCACGGCGGTCGAGGGCGAGTGCGTCCCCGATCCCCGTGGCGCACTGCCGGGCCGGGGCGCTCACCTGCACCCCGATCCGGCCTGCCTCGACCTCGCGGTCCGCCGTCGGGCGTTTCCCCGGGCCTTCCGGCTCCAGGGCACGCTCGACACGGAGCGGCTCCGCGAGTTCATCGGGGAGCGGGCAGGCGGGGCCTCGTAGTCGGGCCGCCTCCCGCGACGGCCGCCGCTCCACGCGGCGGAGAACCACCGCAACAAGCACAGCGCTCGGGCAGCCGCGCGCCGTGCACCAGTCAGGTACCTCGCGATGTGGAAGTAGGTCGAGATTGCGATGAGCACTCGATGAGTACGCGATGAGTACGCGATGGGTACGCCCATGAAGTAGCGACAGTCCGGCGGACGAGACCCCCGGACTCATAGACAGGAGTGAAGTGGCTAAGGTCCGGGTTTACGAACTCGCCAAGGAGCTTGGCTTGGAGAGCAAGGCCGTCATGGCCAAGCTGACCGAGCTCGGCGAGTTCGTCCGTTCGGCGTCCTCGACGATCGAGGCGCCGGTCGTGCGCAAGTTGACTGACGCGCTTGGTGTGTCCCCCACCGGTGGTGGTTCCGCTGCCAAGCCGGGCCCGCGGAAGACCGCGGCGCCCTCCCCCTCCGGCTCGGGTGCCCCGAAGCCGGGTGCCCCGACCCCGGGTCCGCGCCCCAGCGCGACCCCTGGTCCCCGTCCGACCCCGGCGGCCGCCGCGGCTCCCGCCGCCCCGGCCGCCCCCGCCGCGCCGAAGCCGGCCGGCGCGCCGGCTCCGGGCCCGCGCCCGGCGGCGCGTCCCGCCGCTCCGGCGGCCCCGGCCGCGCCCGCGGCCGAGTTCTCCTCGCCGGCTCCGGCCGGTGACGCCCCGCGTCCGTCCACCCAGGCCCCGCGCCCGAGTGGCCAGGCCGCCGGCGGCGCCCGTCCGGGCCCGCGCCCGGCCGGCCCGCGTCCGGGCAACAACCCGTTCACCTCGGGCAGCGCCACCGGCATGGGCCGCCCCGGCGACCGCCGTCAGGGCGGCGCGCCGGGTGCGCGTCCGGCCGGTGCGGGCGCCCCGGGTGGCGACCGTCCCCGTCCGGGTGGCGACCGTCCGCGTCCCGCCGGTGCCCCCGGTGCCGGTGCGCCGCGTCCCGGTGGTGCCCCGCGTGCGGGTGCTCCGGGTGCCGGTGCGCCGCGTCCCGGTGGCGCTCCGCGTCCGGGTGCTCCGGGTGCCGGTGCCCCCCGTCCGGGTGGTGCCCCGCGTCCCGACGGCATGCCGCGTCCGGCTGCGCCGCGTCCCGGTGGCCCGACCCCGTCCGGCATGCCGCGCCCGAACCCGGGCATGATGCCGCAGCGTCCGGCCGGCCCGCGTCCGGGTCCGGGTGGCCGTGGTCCGGGTGGCCCCGGTGGCCGTCCGGGTGGTCCGGGTGCCGGTGGCGCCCGTCCGGGCTTCCAGGGCCGTCCGGCCGGTCCGGGCTCGCGTCCGGCCGGTGGCGGTGGCTTCGGCGGTCCGCGTCCCGGTGGCGGTGCCCCGGGTGGCGGCGGCGGCTTCGGTCCGCGTCCCGGCGGCTTCGGCGGCCGTCCCGGCGGCCCGGGTGCCCGTGGTGGCACGCAGGGCGCCTTCGGTCGTGGCCCGGGCGGTCGCCCGGCGCGCGGCCGCAAGTCGAAGCGGGCGAAGCGCCAGGAGTACGAGGCCATGCAGGCCCCGTCCGTCGGCGGTGTGATGCTGCCTCGCGGCAACGGCCAGACCGTTCGCCTGTCGAGTGGCGCCTCGCTGATGGACTTCGCGGAGAAGATCAACGCCAACCCGGCCGCGCTCGTCTCCGTCATGTTCAACCTCGGTGAGATGGTCACCGCGACCCAGTCGGTCTCCGACGCCACGCTGCAGCTGCTGGCGGACGAGATGGGCTTCGTCCTGGAGATCGTCAGCCGGGACGACGAGGACCGCGAGCTGCTGGAGTCGTTCGACATCGACTTCGGTGCCAACGAGGGCGACGAGGACCAGCTGGCCCCGCGCCCGCCGGTCGTCACCGTCATGGGTCACGTCGACCACGGTAAGACCCGCCTGCTGGACGCCATCCGCAAGTCGAACGTGGTGGCCGGCGAGGCCGGTGGCATCACCCAGCACATCGGTGCCTACCAGGTGGCGACGATGGTGAACGGCGAAGAGCGCCCGATCACCTTCCTCGACACCCCGGGTCACGAGGCGTTCTCCGCCATGCGTGCCCGTGGTGCCAAGTCCACCGACATCGCGATCCTGGTGGTCGCGGCCAACGACGGTGTCATGCCGCAGACGGTCGAGGCGCTCAACCACGCCAAGGCCGCCGGTGTGCCGATCGTGGTCGCCGTCAACAAGATCGACGTCGAGGGCGCCGACCCGACCAAGGTCCGCGGTCAGCTGACCGAGTTCGGTCTGGTGGCCGAGGAGTACGGCGGCGACACCATGTTCGTCGACATCTCCGCGCGCCAGGGCCTGAACATCGACCAGCTGCTGGAGGCCGTGGTCCTGACCGCGGACGCCTCGCTGGACCTGCGGGCCAACCCGGAGCAGGACGCGCAGGGTATTGCGATCGAAGCCCACCTGGACAAGGGCCGCGGCGCCATGGCGACCGTCCTGGTCCAGCGCGGTACCCTCCGCGTCGGTGACTCGATCGTCGTGGGCGACGCCTACGGCCGCGTCCGCGCGATGCTGGACGAGAACGGCAACAGCCTCGCCGAGGCCGGCCCGTCCCGCCCGGTGCTGCTGCTCGGTCTGACCTCGGTGCCCCGCGCCGGCGACAGCTTCATCGTCGTCGACGAGGACCGCACCGCGCGCCAGATCGCCGAGAAGCGCTCGGCCCGCGACCGCAACGCCGCCTTCGCGCAGCGTCGGGTCCGGGTGTCCCTGGAGGACCTGGACAAGGCCATCGCCGCCGGCTCCATCGAGCAGCTCAACCTCATCATCAAGGGTGACGTCTCCGGTTCGGTCGAGGCCCTGGAGGACGCCCTCGTCAAGCTGGACGTGGGCGAGGAGGTCGAGCTCCGGGTCCTGCACCGCGGTGTGGGTGCCATCACCGAGTCCGACGTGGACCTGGCGATGGGCTCGGACGCCATCATCATCGGCTTCAACGTGCGCGCCGAAGGCCGTGCGCGTGCGGCGGCCGACAAGGAAGGCGTGGACGTCCGGTACTACTCGGTCATCTACCAGGCGATCGAGGAGATCGAGAACGCCCTCAAGGGCATGCTCAAGCCGGAGTACGAGGAGGTGCGCCTCGGCGCCGCGGAGATCCGCGAGGTCTTCCGCTCCTCCAAGTTCGGCAACATCGCCGGTGTCCTGGTCCGCGACGGCATCATCCGCCGCAACGCCAAGGCCCGCCTGCTGCGCGACGGCAAGGTCGTGGCGGAGAGCCTCACCATCGAGGGTCTGCGCCGCTTCAAGGACGACGCGACCGAGGTCCGCGAGGGCTTCGAGGCCGGTGTCACCCTGGGGTCGTTCAACGACATCAAGGTCGAGGACATCATCGAGACCTACGAGATGCGCGAGAAGCCGCGCGCCTAGTCGGTGTCAGCCGGGGCCGGTCGACGGGTGGAATTTCCGTCGACCGGCCCCGGTCTCGCTGTGTAGGGTCCGGGGAGCGGTCCTGTTCGGGGCCGCTCCCCGAGGCCTTCAGGTCGGCGAGACCTGTCATGACATGTTCGTGGGAACACTCACCTTCGACCTGCTGCTGGGCGACGTCCACTCGCTCAAGGAGAAGCGTTCGATCGTGCGGCCCATCGTGGCCGAACTGCAGCGCAAGTACAGCGTGTGCGCTGCCGAGACCGGGAACCAGGATCTGCACCGCCGGGCCGAGATCGGCCTCGCGGTGGTGTCCGGCGAAGCCGGGTACGTCACCGAGATCCTGGACAGCTGTGAGCGGTTGGTCGCCGGCCGCCCCGAGGTGCAGCTCCTCTCCGCGAGGAGGAGGTACCACAACGACGACGACGAATGAGAGCCGTGGAGCGGACCGGCGGAAGTCGCCGTTCTCACACGGATCAGGACCCAGAGCGCCCGCAAGGCCGGGCGCGGGCCGGTACTTTGGGGCGTGGGCCCCGACGGGTGCACAACTCGCCCGGGTACCGGGCCCACTGCACGAGGAGGCAACGTGACCGACACCGCAAGGGCGCGCAAGCTCGCCGACCGCATCCAGGTGGTCGTCGCCCAGACCCTGGAGCGGCGGATCAAGGACCCGCGACTGGGGTTCGTGACCATCACCGACACCCGGGTGACCGGCGACCTGCGCGAGGCCACCGTCTTCTACACCGTCTTCGGTGACGAGACCGAGCGCCAGGCCACCGCGGCCGCGCTGGAGAGCGCCAAGGGCGTGCTCCGCTCCGAGGTCGGCAAGCAGACCGGGGTGCGCCACACTCCGTCGCTGACCTTCGTCGCGGACGCGCTGCCGGAGAACGCCCGGAACATCGACGACCTGCTCGACCGGGCCCGGCTCTCCGACGCCGAGGTGCGCACGCAGGCCGCGGGGGCGACCTACGCCGGCGACGTGGACCCGTACCGGGCTCCGGCGTCCGAGCGTGACGACGAGGACGAGTAGTCATGGCGGGTGAGCCGGCGCAGGCCGCCTCGCGAGCCGGAACGACCACGGGGGCGTCCTCCACCAGCACGGTGGAGGGTGCCCTCGCGGCGCTCCCGGGCCCACGCGCCGAGGAGAGCGGTTTCGAGCTGCTCTGGCAGCAGGTGGTGGCGGAGATCGGGCGGGCCCGCTCGATCGACCTGATCTGCCACATCTGCCCGGACGGCGACGCGCTGGGCTCCTCGCTGGCGGCCGCGCTGGCACTGCGCGCGCTCGGCAAGCAGGTGCGGGTCTCCTTCGGCGACGACCCGCAGATCGTGCCCGAGTCGCTGGCCTTCCTGCCCGGCCAGGAGCTGATCGTGCCGGCCGCCGAGGTCCCGGACGTGCCCGAGCTGGTGCTCTGCTTCGACGTGGCCGCGGAGAGCCGGCTCGGCCTGCTGCACGACAAGGCCTTCGCCGCGCCCGTCCTGGTGGTGTTCGACCACCACGCCTCCAACCCGGGCTTCGGCACCCACCAGCTGATCGACCCGACCGCGCCGGCCACCGCCGTCCTGGTCGACGAACTGCTGCGCCGGCTCGGCGTCGAGCTCGACCAGTCCCTGGCCACCTGCCTCTACACCGGCGTCGCCACCGACACCGGCTCGTTCAAGTACCGGGCGACCACGCCCGCCACCCACGAGCTGGCCGGCCGGCTGCTGGCCACCGGCATCCGGCACGACCTGATCTCCCGGCAGCTGTGGGACACCTCCTCCTTCGGCTACCTCAAGGTGCTCGCGGGCGCGCTCGACCGGGCCGTCTACGAGCCCGAGGCGGCCGGCGGGCTGGGCCTGGTGTGGACCTGGGTGCCGTACCAGGACCTGGCGCTGTTCAGCGTCACGGTCGAGGAGATCGAGGGGCTGATCGACATCCTGCGCCGCCCGGCCGAGGCCGAGGTGGCGCTGGTGCTCAAGCAGGACCCGGACGGCACGCTGCGCGGCTCCTCGCGCTCCAAGGGCGCGGTGGACGTCGCCGCGGCCTGTGCCGAACTGGGCGGCGGGGGGCACGTGTTCGCGGCCGGATTCAGCGTCCGGGAGGATGTGGCCGCGGTGGTCGAGCGGTTCCGGGGCGCACTGCGGCCCCACAATTGATCATTCCGCGTTGACCGTCTCCTGACGTTATTGAGAGAAAGAGCTCGATGAAGCGCAAAGGCACCGGCCCGGACGGCCTGGTGATCGTCGACAAGCCCGAGGGCATCACCTCGCACGGGGTCGTCGCGAAACTGCGGTGGCTGGCCGGGACCCGCAAGGTCGGTCACGCCGGCACGCTGGACCCGATGGCCACCGGCGTACTGGTGATCGGCGTCGAGCGGGCCACCCGGCTGCTCGGCCACCTGATGCTCACCGCCAAGACGTACGAGGCGACCGTCCGGCTCGGCCAGACCACCGTCACCGACGACCGGGAGGGGGAGGTCACCTCCTCGGCCCCGGCCGACGGCGTCACCCGGGAGGCGATCGACGCCGGGATCGCAGCGCTGACCGGCGAGATCATGCAGGTGCCGTCCAAGGTCAGCGCGATCAAGATCGACGGCAAGCGCTCGTACGCCCGGGTGCGCGAGGGCGAGGACTTCGAGCTGGCCGCCCGGCCGACCACGATCCACTCCTTCACCGTGCACGAGCAGCGCGCGGCGGTCGCCGAGGACGGCACGCCGGTGATCGACCTGGACGTCACCGTCGAGTGCTCCTCCGGCACCTACATCCGGGCGCTGGCCCGGGACCTGGGCGCCGGGCTGGGCGTGGGCGGGCACCTGACCGCGCTGCGGCGCACCAAGGTCGGGCCGTACTCGGTGGAGTCGGCGCACACCCTGGAGCAGCTGGAGGCCGCCGTGACCGGCGAGTCCGCCGAGGGGCTGCAGGTGCTGCCGATCGGGGAGGCCGCGGCGGCCGCCTTCCCGCGCTGGGACCTGGACGAGGCGGCGGCGCAGAAGCTGTCGCACGGCGCCCGGCTCAAGGCGCCCGGGATGGGCGTGGACGGGCCGATCGCGGTGTTCGGGCCGGACGGGCGCTTCCTCGCGCTGGTCGAGGAGACGGGCGGGCAGGCGAAGCCGGTCGCGGTCTTCGTCGGCTGAGCCCGGTCGAGATCGGTTGAGCCCGGCCGCGGTCGGCTGAGCCTCGGAACCCCCGTCGAGTCCGGCGGGGGTTTCGCCGTTTCCGGGGACACCCGCACCAGGCCGGGGCGCTCACCCGCACGGGGGAGCGCACGAGGTGAACGCCCGTGGTGAGCGGCGCGGGCGCGGTCGGGGCGCTGCCCCGGCGGGCAGGCTCCCGGCGGTGAGCGAACGACGGTCGAGGGGGCCAGTCATGCCGGGGTTTCTGGAGCGCGATCCGGGGCGCTACCTGCTGCGGATCCGCGATCTCAACGGGCGGCTGCACGGCTTAGGGTTCGTCGCCGATCCGCAGGGCGGGGTGCTGACCGCGCACGAGAGCGTGGCCGGGCTGGACCGGGTCGTCCTGCACACCCCCGGCGGGCAGACCCGGGTACTCGGCCCGGACGCCGTACTGCCGCTGCCCGAACAGGGGCTCGCACTGCTGCGCACCGACGCGGTGGGCGGGCTGCCGGTGCCGCCGCTTCCGCTGGCCGCCGTCGGGGCCGGGCACGAGGTGCTGCTGCCCGGGCTGGAGGGCGAGGACGGGCGGGCGGTCACGCTGCGCTGCGGGCTGCTCGGGCTCACCGGCGCCGCGTACGGCGGGCACCTGCTCGGCGGGGTGCTGCTGCTGGACGTCCCGGTGGTCGGCGGGGTCACGGTGCCGGCCGGCTCGCCGGTGCTGGACGCCCGCAGCGGGGCGGTGATCGCGCTGGCCGCGCCCGCCCTCCGCGGCCCGCAGCACGGCGGGGCGCTGCCCGCGGTGGCGGCCGGCAGCGGGGCGGAGGTCGCCGGGGCGCTGGCCGGGCTGCTGGCGCGCAACGCCGCGGCCGTGCCCGCGTACGGGTCGGCGCTCAACCTGGCCGGGGTGCTGCGGCTGACCGCAGCCCAGCTGGCCGCCGCCGGCGCCGGGCCGGGACGGGTCGCCGGGCTGGCCGCGGACCGGGTGGACCGGCCGGACGGCCTGCTCGGGGACGAGCCGGCCGCGACCCTCACCGCGCTGGTCGGCGCCGCCGGCAGCGGGCGCTCCACCGAACTGGCCGCGCTGGCCGTCCGCCGCTCCGGCGCCGCGGAACCGCTGCCCACCCTCTGGTTGCGCGGCGCCGACCTGCACGCCGAGGACCGCTCGCTCGCCGACGCGGTGCAGCGGGCGCTGGCCGCCGCGGCGGCCGAACTCGGCACCCCGGCGCCCCCGCCCGAGGCGGTGGCGGCCCTGTGCGCGGCGGCCGGGCGGCCGCTGCTGGTGCTCCTGGACGGTCCGGAGGAGGCCCCGGTGCCGCTGGACGCGCGCCGGCTGCGCGGTGCCGGGCAGTGGCTGACCGGCTGCGGGGCGCGGCTGCTGACCGCCTGCGGGGAGGAGCTCTGGGAGCGACTGGCGGCCGAGACCTGGGGGAGCGGGGCACCGGGCGCGCACCGCGCCCAGGAGCCGAACCCGGACGGCGACCTGAGCAGCGCCCCCACCGTGCGGATGGACGGTGCCGCCCTCGGCGGGCCGAGTCTGGCCGGGCAGCGGCTCGGGCCGCTGCCCGCCGAGGCGGCCGAGCGGGTGCGCCGCCGCTACGGGCTGCCGCCAGGCCGCCCGGCCGCCGAGGACGCCCGGCATCCACTGGCCGTACGGCTGGCCGGGGAGCTGTGGGCCGAAGGGTTGCGGGACGGTGCGGCGCGGCGGGGCGAGCTGTTCGGTGCCTTCCTGGACCTGCGCTGCCTGCGGGTGGCCCAGCGGCTGGCCGAGGACGGGCGGCCCCGGCGCGGCGGCGCCCACCGGCGGGGTGCCACCCGGCCCGGCGGGCCGCGCCACGGGCGGGTGCGCCGGTTGGCGGCGGCGGTGGCCGGGCGGGTGCACGAGGCGGCCCGGCGGATGCTCGGCAGCGAACCGGGTGGGCTGGACCGGACGGCCTTCGAGGAGCTGTTCCCGCCCGACGGCGGCTGGGCGACGGCGGTGCTCGCCGAGGGCCTGTTCGTGCCCGCCGGGCCCGGATTCCGCTTCGCGCACGGGGAGTTCGCCGACTGGCTGCAGGGCCTGCACCTGGATCTGGACGCGGCGCTGCGGCTGCTGCTCGGGGAGGCCGAGGACACGCCCCCGGTGCCGGCCGAGGGGCCGGAGGAGCCCGGAGGGCCGGCGGCGTCCCAGAGCCGCCGGGCAGCGGGAGAGCGGACCGGCTACGCCGTCCCCCGGCACCGGATCGGCCCGGTCGCCGCCGCGCTGCGCCGGGTCGCCGAGACCTGGGGTGCGCCCGCGCTGGACCCGTGGCTGCACCGGATCTGGCGCGCCGTGGACCTGCGCCCGCCGGGCAGCGAACCCGCCTGGTGGGCGGCCCGGTTGCTCACCGCCGGTCTGGCCGCCAGCCCCGACCCTGCCGAACACCGGGCACTGCTGGAGCAGTTGGCCGGCCGGATCGCCGAACGGGCCGCCGCGGAGGGTGGAGTGGCGGCGCTCCCGGCCGCCGGGCTCGGTCGCTTCGGTCCGGCGTTCTGGACCGGCCTCGGCCTGCCCGTCGAGGCCGAACTCGCGTTGCTGCGCCGCCTGGTGGCCGTCGACGGGCCCGAGCGAGGCTACCTCGGTGCGGTGGCCGAGCGGCTGCGGGCCGACCCGGTCGCGGTGTTCCCGCTGCTCTGCGCCTGGTTCGACGAGCCCCGCGGCCTGCCGGGCCTGCCCGGTCTGCCCGGCCCTCCCGGACGAACCGCTGCCGACCTCGCCCACGACCTGCTGTACGCCCACCGGCGGCTCGCCCTGGACGAGTTGGCCGACGCGCTGGCCGACGCCGCGCACCCGCGGGCGGACGCGCTGCTCACCGTGCTCGCTGCCGAGGAGCCCTCCGCGCTCTGCCGGGCGGTGGACCGCTGGAGCCACGACCGGCGGCCCGAACGGCACGTCGCGGCCGCCGTGCACGGGCTGCGCACCGCCCCGTACGCGGCCGGAGCCGGGGCCGAGCTGCTGCGGTTCGCCGCGCTGACCCTGCTCGCCCGCGAGGACGAGCCCGGCCTGCACGGCGCGGCGCTGGCCCTGCTGGTCCGCGATCCGGCGACCCGGGCCGCGCACCTTCCGGCGGCGCTCGCCCTGTTGCGGGTGGGCGGTGACGCCTTCCTCACGCCCTCGGCGCTCGCTCCGGCGCTGGAGAGCGACCCGGAGGCCGTCCTGGCCGCGCTCGCCGACCGGCTGGCGGTGCCCGGCGAGGCGCCCGGGGCTCTGCCCGGTGCGGCGGCGGGGTCGGCGCCCGCCGAGACGCTGCGGGTGCTCGCCGACGCGGCCGCCCCGGCGGCCGTGCGGCGGGGCGCCGAGCTGGCCGCCCGGCTGCTGCGGGCGCACCCGGGGTTGGCCGGCCCGGTCGCCGTCGACTACCTCGGCCGCCGGCTGGCGCGCGCCACGGCCGTCGGCCCGGCCGACCGGCTGGAGCTGCGGTTGCTGCTCGGCGGCGCGCTGGCGGTCCGTACGGCGGCGGTGCGGCGGCCGTTCGCCGAGGTGCTGTCCGTCCCGGTGGCCGACCCCGCGGCGGACGCGCTGCGCTGCGAGCTGCTGGACACCCTGCTCGCCGCCGAGACCGACCCGGCGGTGCTGACTGCCGTGGTGGAGCGGCTCGCCGAGCACTGCGCGGCCGAGAAGCCGGCCCGGGCGCGGGCCGTGCTGGCCCGGGCCGTCCCGGGGCTGCCGGACGCCGACGAGGTGTTGGTGCGCTGTGCCGGGCGTTCCGCGGCCTTCGCCCGGCTGCTCACCCGGTGGCCGCGCGACGCCGCCCCGACCGCCCCGGACGGCCCCCGGCTGGCCCGGATGCGGGCCCTGACGGCGGCCGGCCGGGATCCGCAGTACGCCGCCGCCGAGGCGGAACGGACCGCGCCCGGGCGGGCGGTACGGCCCCCGGTGCGCTCAACCCGTATTCCGGTGCCTGAGCCGGGGCAGGCGCATGGCACGCTATAGGGGTTCGGGTTTTGAGCGTTTGAGCGTACAGAACGTACGCACCGTACGGAACAAGGAGCGGTCGGGTGCAGCGCTGGCGTGGCCTGGAGGAGATCCCCGGTGACTGGGGACGCAGCGTCGTCACCATCGGCTCGTTCGACGGGGTGCACCGCGGGCATCAGCTGATCATCGGGCGGGCGGTCGAGCGCGCCCGCGAACTCGGCATCCCCGCGGTCGTGGTGACCTTCGACCCGCACCCCCGCGAGGTCATCCGGCCGGGCAGCCACCCGCCGCTGCTCGCGCCGCACCCGCGGCGCGCCGAGCTGATCGCGGAGCTCGGCGTGGACGCGGTGCTGGTGCTGCCGTTCACCACCGAGTTCTCGAAGGAGTCCCCGGAGTTCTTCGTCCGGCAGGTCCTGGTGGAGGCGCTGCACGCTCGGGTCGTCATCGAGGGCCCCAACTTCCGCTTCGGGCACCGGGCCGCGGGGGACGTCGCGCTGCTCGCCGAGCTGGGCCGGGCGGACGACTTCGAGGTCGAGGTGATCGATCTGCAGGTTTCCGGTACGGCCGGGGACGGCGAGCCGTTCTCCTCCAGCCTGACCCGCCGGCTGGTGGAGTCCGGGGACATGGCCGGCGCCAACGAGGTGCTGGGCCGCCCGCACCGGGTCGAGGGCGAGGTGGTGCGCGGCGCGCAGCGCGGCCGCGAGCTGGGCTTCCCGACCGCCAACGTCGAGACCGTGCCGCACAGCGCGATCCCGGCCGACGGCGTGTACGCGGGCTGGCTGACCGCGGACGGCGAGCGGATGCCCGCGGCGATCTCGGTCGGCACCAACCCGACCTTCGACGGCACTGCCCGCACGGTCGAGGCGTACGCCATCGACCGGGTCGGCCTGGACCTGTACGGGCTGCACGTCGCGGTGGACTTCCTGGCCTACCTGCGCGGGATGGAGAAGTTCGACTCCATCGACGCGCTGCTGGACCGGATGGCCGACGACGTCAAGCGCGCCCGTGAGCTCACCGACGGCCTCTGACCTGCGGAGACGATGACGGAAGGGCCCGCCGACCTGGTGTCGGCGGGCCCTTCCCGTGGTGTCACCGGCTTGGTGTCACGGCCTTGGCGTCACTGCTGGGGCGGCTGCGGCGGGTAGCCGTAGCCCGGCGGCGGGGGCTGGTAGCCCTCCGGCTCGGCGGGCGGGGCGGGCATCGGCGGCTGGCCCTGGAGGGCCGGGTAGCCGTAGCCGGGGCCGGGCTGCGGGGCGGGGGCGCCCTGCTGGGGCCAGGGCTGCGGCTGCGGGTAGCCGTACCCGGGCGGGGGCGGCGGGGTCTGGCCGGGCTGCGGCGCCCAGGGGGCGCCGGGAGCGGGTTGCGGGGCGTGCGCGGCCTGGCCCTGGTAGGGCTGCGGCTGCGGGGCGTGCTGCGGCTGCTGCCAGGTGGCCTGCTGGGCGGCGGCCTGCTGGGCCCGGATGATGTCCTCGCCGACCAGGGTGGCCAGCTCGAAGTACGCCTCGCGGACCTTGGGCCGCATCATGTCGAGGTTGACCTCGGCGCCGGCCGCCAGGCTCTCGTCGAAGGGCACCACGACCACGCCGCGGCAGCGGGTCTGGAAGTGCGCGACGATGTCCTCGACCTTGATCATCTTGCTGGTCTCGCGCACCCCGGAGACCACCGTGATGCTGCGCTGCACCAGGTCCGCGTAGCCGTGCGCGGAGAGCCAGTCCAGGGTGGTCGAGGCGCTGGAGGCACCGTCCACGCTGGGGGTGGAGACGATGATCAGCTGGTCGGCGAGGTCCAGCACCCCGCGCATCGCGCTGTACAGCAGGCCGGTGCCGGAGTCGGTCAGGATGATCGGGTACTGGCGGCCCAGCACGTCGATGACCTGGCGGTAGTCCGAGTCGTTGAAGGTCGTGGAGACCGCCGGGTCGACGTCGTTCGCCAGGATCTCCAGGCCCGAGTTCAGGTCCTGCGAGGTGAACTGACGGATGTCCATGTAGCTGCGCAGGTGCGGGATGGCCGTCACCAGGTCGCGGATGGTCGCGCCGGTCTGGCGCTTGACCCGGCGGCCCAGGGTGCCGGCGTCCGGGTTGGCATCGATCGCGATCACCTTGTCCTGGCGCTCGCTGGCCAGGGTCGCGCCGAGCGCGGTGGTGGTCGTGGTCTTGCCGACCCCGCCCTTGAGGCTGATCACGGCGATCCGGTAGCAGCTCAGCACCGGGGTGCGGATGATCTCCAGCCGGCGGGACTTCTCGGCGGCCGCGGCCTTGCCGCCGAACTGGAACCGCGGCTGCTGGCGCTGCTGCTTGGGCTGGCTGCGCAGCAGCCGGTCCGAGGACAGCTCGACGGCGGCGGTGTAGCCGAGCGGTGCGCCGTGCGCGGTCTGCTGCGGGGCGGCGGCCTGCTGGAACGCGGCGGGCTGCGCGGCCTGCGGGTGCTGCTGCCACGGCTGCCCGGGGGCCGGCTGCGGGGCCTGCGGGGCCTGCTGGGCCGGGGCGGGCTGGGGCTGCCCGGGCAGGGGCTGGGCCGGCTGCTGGTAGGCGGCGGGCTGCGGCCAGCCACCCTGGCGCGGGTCCACCGGGCCGGCCTGCGGGGCCGGCGCGGGCTGCGGCTGCGGCTGTGCAGGGGCGGTCGGCTGGGCCTGGGCGGCCTGCTGGGCGGCCCACGCGGCCTGCGGATCCCAGGCGGCGTGCTGGTCCTGCGGGCTCTGCGGGTGCTGCGGCGGGAGGGCTTGGGCGGGCGGCTGCGGGTAGGCCTGCGGCGGGGCGGGCTGCGCCGCGACGGGCGGGGCCGGCGGCGTGGCCGCGGTGGGCGCCGGGGCCGGATAGGGCTGGGGCGCGCCCTGCTGCGCCAGGGCCTCCGGGGAGGGCCACGCCGGTGCGGCGGCCGGCGGCTGCTCGGCGGCGGGGGGCGGAGTCGGGGAGGCGGCCGGGGCGGCCACCGGGAACGGGACGTGCTGCGCCTCGGCCTGGACCGGTGCCACCGGCGGCACCGGTGCGGCGGGCGCGGGGGCCGGAACCGGGGCGGCAGTCGCCGCAGCAGCCTGGTCCGGGGCCGGCGCCGGCGGCTGGACCGGAGCGTGGTCCTGCGCCTGGGCGTGGTCCTGCACCGGAGCCGCGGCGGCCACCGGGGCGTCCGCCACGGCCGGAGCCTGCGCGGGCACCGGCGCCGGAGCGGCCGGAGCCGCCGACGGAGCCCCCGGAGCGGCCGGAGTTCCCGAAGCCGTCGGAGCGGCCGGAGCCTCCGTCTGCACGTACCAGGACGGGGGAGTGTAGTCAGGCGCGTCCGACCAGTCGTCGTCGTCCTCCGCCGCGTTGTCGCCGACGTAGACGCCGTCCCGATCGCTGCTCACTCTGGCTCCCTCGTGTTCGCCGCCGCTTGTTCAGCGGTGCCGTTGCCGCATCACAGACTAGGCCGTACGGCAACCCCCGTTGAAGGCGGCTTCGGTTCCGCGGTGGCCCGCCGGGTGCGGCGAGCCGCCGCTCAGTCCATCCGGCGCGGCCCGCCGAGCACCTGCTGTTCGGCCTGCCCGGCCACGGCCCGTACGTACTGGCGCCGCATCCGGGTCGCCCACAGCGTGAGGTCGTCGCCGAGGGTGGGCAGCGTGGCCACGTCCTCGGGCGGCAGCGACAGTACCCGGCCGGTCAGCTCCGCCTCCTGCGGGGAGATCCGCTGCACGCCGACCAGGTCGGCCGCGTTCAGCACCCGGGCGGCGTTCGGGCCCAGGTACGGCAGCAGCGTCAGGGTGGTCTGCCAGGGTGCGGCGGAGAGCCGGCTGCGCGGCGGGCGGGCGCCGAGGTCGCGCACCACCAGCACCGGCGAGGCCACCGAGGCGCCCTGCGGGCCCAGTCGGCCGACCTGGTGGACCGTCACGCAGGGCTGGCCGCCGCCGGCGGCCTGCGCCATCGGGCCCCACAGCTGCCCGCGGGCGGTCTCCACGGCGACCCGGGCGCCGATCGCGGCCGCCCGCAGCGCGATGATCTGGGCCGTCCACATGCCGCCGACCAGCACGATGTCGTACGCGCTGGGGCGGAACAGGCCGAGTACCGCGGGCAGCCCCTGCGGGTCGACGCCGATGACCACGCCGTCGTCTCCGACCGGGAAGGCCAGCGCGGCGAGGTCGGCCGCTTCGAGCACGTGCTTCTCCCGGCGCGGCCCGCGCAGGCCGAAGCCGGGCAGGATCCGCGGTCGGGCCCGCCGCTGCTCGGCGCCGGGCTGCGGACCGAGGGCCGGATAGGTCTGGTACGCCATCAGGACGCTCCTCCCAGTGGCAGGGTGGCGAGCATGCCGGGGGCCTGCTCCAGGTCGAGCCGGACGAGGCCGAGGCCGGCGCTCTGTGCCCTGGCTTCCACCTGGCGGCCGACCTGGCCGACCTCGCTCTCGCTGCGCCCGGTCACCCGCAGGTGTCCGCTGACGGTGACCGAGCCGCCGGTGCCGTGCCCGGCGGTCAGGCTGAAGGTGCTGGCGAGCGCGGGGGAGCCGGTGATCAGGTTGACCAGGTCCGGTGCGGCGATCCGGCCGGGGGCGCCGTCGGGGCGGCTCAGCTGCGGCCAGCGGGAGATCCAGTAGGTGGTGTGCCAGCGGTCGTCGATCCGCCAGAACCGGCCGCCCTCCTGGGTGCGGCGGGTGGTGCCGCCGCCGCTGCCGGTGCCCTGGCGGCCGGCCACTGCGATCGGGTTGGCGCAGGCGGAGATGGCCAGGGCGGCGATCAGTTCGCGCTCGTCCAGCACGGTCGCGTTGAAGCCGGCGCTGTTGAGCCGCCCGGCCAGTTGGTCGGTCACCCGCTGCAGCGCCTTGCGGGCGCCCTCCTCGCCGCCGCCGCGGGCCCGCACGGCGGTCGCCGCGCGTTCCGGGTCGAGCTTGAGGGCGACCCAGGTCAGCCGCAGCCCGGGGGTGGAGGTGCCGTCCGGCAGTTCGCGGTAGGCGCGGGCGGCCAGCGACTGCTCGGGCAGGTGCGGGGCCGGGGCGGGCTGGGTGTGCTGGACGAGCTGCACCGACTCCAGGGTGATGTCGTCCACCGTGAGCGCCGAGCAGATCACGTCCAGCGGCAGCGGCAGGGCGGTGCGCACCGGGCGCAGCGGCTGGTCCTTGGCCTGGACGAGCAGCACCGAGCTGAGGAAGGTGCCGTCGCCGACCATGCCGGTCTCCCGGCGGACCGGGCGGCCGCCGAACTCGGCCTCGGTGGCGTGGGTGCAGGTGCGCAGCCCGGGTTCGAGCTCCAGGGCGGGGGCCAGCGCCGGGTCGGTGCCGACCGGTGGCAGCAGCGTCCTGGCCTGCTTGCGGCGGGACTTGAGGGCGGAGCGCACCCGCAGCAGCTCCGGGATGGTCCGTCCGCGCACCGGTACGGCCGCGAGGACGAGCAGCACCAGCGCGACCGCGCCGAAGCCGGCCGCGACCGGGCGGCTGATCGTCCAGCCGACCGCGACCAGGGCGGCCGCGACCTCGATCAGGACCAGCTGCTGGAGCTTCAACCGGCCGCCGAGCAGCCCGGGTCGGGGGTTGACGCGGACCTGGACGGCACCGCCGCCCCCGGTGCTCGGCCCGGGCCGGGCGGTCCCGGCGGCCGGGCCGCCCTGCTGCGCCCGGCCGGACCGGCGCGCCCTCCCGCCGCCCGCGCTGCGGCGGCGTCCTGGAGCGGTCTGGCTTGGCATCCCCCGGTGGCCCTCTCTGATCCGTTGTCGCGGCCCGGCTGGCTGGTTCGCGGACCGTACCCGTACCGTACTCACCGTCTGCTGCCGCATCGTAGAGGGTTCGCGCGGGTTCGTGCCCGGCGGGTGGACCACGGGGCAGGTCGGTCGGACGAGGTCCGACACACGTCTGACAAGGGGGACGACGAGGATGGCATCGCGCCGGGACGAGCTGAACGCGTACACCTTCGCCCGCAAGCGGACGGTGGGCGCCTTCCTGCTGCCCGCCGGCGGCGGCAGCGACGAGGACGCGCCGCGTCCGGTGAAGGCGGTGCTGCCGAGTGTCCTGGCCGGAGCGGTGATCGTGGCCGGGTTCGGGGTCTGGGGGGTGTTCAAGCCGAGCGCGCCGGTGAAGTGGGACGACGGCAAGAACATCATCCAGGGCAAGCAGTCGACCACCCGGTACGTGGTGCTGTTCGACCCGGACGGCAAGACCAAGCGGCTGCACCAGGTGCTCAACATGTCCTCGGCGCGGCTGGTGCTGGCCGCCGACGCCAAGGTCGTGGTGGTGGACGACGGGGTGCTCGACCGGTACCCCAACCACGGCCCGACCATCGGCATCCCGTACGCGCCGGACAAGTTGCCGAGCAAGGACAACGCGGGCCAGCCGATGAAGTGGGCGGTCTGCGACCGGCCGGGCTCGGACGAGAAGCAGGAGACCGTCAACCAGGCGGTGTTCGTGGCGGCGGGCCAGGACGCGGCGGCGCTGGCGGCCAAGGACCGGATGCTCGGCCCGGACCAGCTGATGCTGGTGCAGCAGGCGGACGAGCAGCAGGTCTCCGCCGCGACGGTGCCGGGGCAGCCGGCCGCCTCGGGGGCGAAGGTGTACCTGGTCGACGCGCAGGGCCGCAAGCACGAGATCGGCTCACCGCAGTCGGACGACAAGGAGCGCAAGTCCCTGGTCACCGCGGTCTTCGGGCCCAACGCGGTGCCGCAGCGGGTCAAGCGGGACTGGCTGGACACCCTGGTCAACGGCACCCCGATCACCTTCCCGCAGGTCAAGGAGATGGCGGACAGCCAGGCCCCCAACTCCCAGGTGAAGCTGGAGAACGCCGCCGACCAGCGGATCGGCCGGCTGGTGCACTACCAGGACCGCAACTACGTGGTCGGCAAGGACAAGCTCTACCTGATCACGGCGTTCCAGGCGGAGTTGATCCGGCAGAACCCGGCCTACCAGATGCTCTACAAGTACGACCAGGACAAGAAGCCGCGCAGCGACGAGATGACCCCGTCCGACCAGTCCCGGTACGGAAGCGACGTCCGGCTGCCGGACACCGCGGCCGACTGGCCGGTGAAGTCCGGTGCGCCGGTGAACAACTGGCAGGACCGGCAGGACGCCCGGCTGGTCGTGTGCAGCACCTTCGACGGCGTCGCCGAGGACGGCAAGACGCCCAAGCGCAGTGTCTGGGCCGGGCCCACGTATCCCGCGGGGTACAACAACGGCGCCGGCGCCGCGTACGTGACTCCCGGTCACGGCCTGTTCTACCGGGCGCTGAACAACACCACCGCCGGCTCCGGCACCGACTTCCTGATCACCGAGACCGGGCTGCGCTACGCCGTCCCGGCCAACGGCGACGGCGGCCGCGGCGGCACCCCCTCGCCGGGGGCGCAGCCCGGCCAGAGCGGCGCCCCGAAGGCGCCGGCCCCGCAGCCGGGCGCACCGAACCCGGCAGCTCCGAACCCGGCAGCTCCGAACCCGGCGGCGCCGGACCCGCAGCAGGGGCAGCAGCCGGGCCAGCAGCCGGACGAACAGGGCGGCAACCAGGCCCGGTTGGGCTACCAGGGGCTCCAGCCGCTGCCGGTGCCGCACGAGTGGTCGGACCTGGTCCCGGCCGGCCCGCCGCTGACCGCGAAGAGCGCCGCCCAGCCGCAGAACGCCTGACCGACCGGCAGCAGAACGCCCGACCGACCGGCAGCAGAACGCCCGACCGACCGGCCGTACGGCGTTCGACAGGGCGCCCGTACGGCGCCTGACCGGCCAAGCCCGGCAACGGAATTGGCCGCAGTGTCATGGTCTGGTAACTACTCAGTGCTCGGTGTTGGGCGAGTTGCGTGTGCCGACTACAGTGCTGCTGGGCATCACAGGGGTGATGCGGCGGCCGGGGCCCGCAGGGCCCTCCGCACACGCAATTTGTTGTCTCATGGGGGACGGTGGAGCATGGCTGGTCAGTTCACGATGACTGCTCAGGAGATGCAGGCTTTCGCCAAGCAGATCGAAGAGGCCATCGGCAAGATCGAGGCTGAGCGGACCAAGCTCATCGGCACGGTCCAGGGCATCACGGCCGGCTGGCAGGGCCAGGCGGCGACGGCCTACACGACCCTGCAGAACAGGGTCAACGACGACATCGCGAAGCTCAAGGAGTCGCTGAACGCGATCAAGCACGCGATCGAGCAGACCACCAAGCACTACGCGAGCACCGAAGAAGAGCAGAAGGCGATGTTCTCCACCCAGAGCTGATCACCGCTCCAGGGCTGATCGCCGTTCCCGGGCCGTTCACCGTTCCGGGGCCGGTCGCCGTCGTCACCGGGCCGATCACCGGTCTGTTCCGACCCACCGCTCGGCGGGGCGTCCGCCACTGACTGCGGGACGCTCCGCACCCTCGTCAAGGGAGACAACGTGTCCGACCACATTCTCGTCAACTTCGAGACCGTTCACCACGCGGCCGAGGAGGTGCGCGCCTCGGCGGGCCGCATCGACCAGCTGCTGAACGACCTCAAGGGCAACGTCACGCGCATCGCCAGCAGCTGGCAGGGTGTCGCCCAGGAGGGCTACCAGGCCCACCAGAAGATCTGGGACGACCGCGCCAAGGACCTGCAGCAGGTCTGCTCGCAGATCGCGACCTCGCTGGACAACGCCGCGCAGAGCTACAAGACGACCGAGGACAACAACGCCAAGCTCTGGCAGCACTGACCGCGCGTTCCCGAGCGGGAACGACAGGGGCGGGCACCGGGCTTCCGGGCACCGCCCCCAGGGCCTGTCCTCGCACTCCCGCAGGTGGAGTGCGAGGACAGGCCCTCGGCACGGGTGGACGACATGAGGGGTGGCAGGGTGTCCGGACGCGGGTACCGGAAGGCGGCCGCGGCACTGGCCGCGCTGGTGGTGCTGGGCGGCCCGCTCGCCGCCCCGGCGTACGCCGACGGCGGGCCCGCGCTGGCCGCCGCGGGCGACTGCCCGCAGAACGCGCCCGACGTGCAGACCGTCCCGTGGTCGCTGCAGCGCCTGCTGCTGGACGAGCTGTGGCAGGGCGGGCGGACCACCGGCGCGGGCGTGACCGTCGCGGTCATCGACACGGGTGTGGACGAGACCAACCCGCAGCTGTCCGGAAAGGTCGACGCGGGCCCCAACCTGCTGGTGAACCGGGAGACCAAGGAGAAGATCCAGGGCAAGTCCACCGAGGACCCGGTGGGCCACGGGACCAAGGTGGCCGGCATCATCGCGGCCCGCAGGAGCGACAGGACCGGCTTCGTCGGGCTCGCCCCCGACGCCCGGATCCGCTCGATCCGGCAGAACGACAGCGACGGCAACGGCGACGTCTCCACCCTGGTCCAGGCGATCACGGACGCCGTCGCCGCCAAGGTCCAGGTCATCAACATCTCTCAGGACGTGCGCGGCGCCGCCAACGCCCAGTTCGGCGGCTACGCGGAGTTGAAGGCCGCCGTCGAGTTCGCGGAGGCGAACAAGGTCGTGGTGGTCGCCTCCACCGGGAACGACGGCAAGGAGGGCGACACCTACCCGGGCGCCTTCCCGACCGTGCTGGCCGTCGGCGCCTCCGACCGGAACAACGAGCGCGCGCCGTTCTCCCAGTACGGCTCCTTCGTGAAGGTCGCCGCTCCCGGTGTCGACATGCTGTCCACCGTCCCCAAGGGCGGTCAGTGCGTGGACAACGGCACCAGCTTCGCCGCCCCGTACGTCTCCGGGCTCGCCGCGCTGCTGGTCGGCGCGCACCCCGACTGGAAGCCGGCCCAGGTGCGGGCCTGGATCGAGCAGACCGCCCAGCGCACCCAGCGCGACCCGGACCCGTTCGTCGGCTGGGGCGTGGTGGACCCGGTCAAGGCCGTCACCAAGGCACCCGAGGTCGCGCCGTTCACCGCCACCCCGGACGCCCCGGTGCAGCTCGCCTCCGCGCCGATCGTGCCGCAGCCGGTCGGCCTCGGCGAGACCCAGGCGGACCGCGACGGCCGTACCGCGACGTACGTCCTCGGCGTCGGCGTGCTGCTGGTCGCCCTGCTGATCGGCGGCGGCGTGGTGCTGCGCGACCAGCGGCGCAAGTCCGCCGGCTGAGCCACCGGTCGGAAAGTTCCTCCGCAACGGCTGTAACACCCTCGCCCGCCCACCGCATCGATCAAGTGTCAGGGAGGGCGGAGCACGGGGGGCAGCGCGCATGGGGTGGATCGGGGCCGGCCGGGAGGCCAAGGACGCCGAGTTCCTGGAACTCGTCTCCGGCCGCACCGGGCACCTCTACCGCTCGGCCTGCCTGCTCACCAGCGGTGACACCCACTACGCCGAGGACCTCGTGCAGGACGCCCTGAGCCGGATGTACGTGGTCTGGCGGCGCAGCGCCTTCACCGGCGGCCGGGGCCGGGACCGGATCGAGAATCCGGCGGCCTACACCCACACCGTCATGGTGCGCACCTTCCTGGCCCAGCAGCGCCGCCGCTCCAGTGGCGAGCGCCCCACCGACGCGCTGCCGGAGCCGGAGGGGCACGAGGCCGACAGCAGTCTGCGGCTGACCCTCCTGGACGCGCTCGGCCGGATGCCGCCCAAGGACCGTGCGGTCCTGGTGCTGCGCTACTGGGAGGACCGCAGCGTCGAGGAGACCGCCGAGGTCATGCGGGTCTCCTCCGGCGCCGTCCGCACCCGTACGACCCGGGCGTTGGCCCGGCTGCGCACCCTGCTCGGCGACTCGCTGGCCGAGCTGGCCGCCCGCTGAGGCCGGCGGCCGTCCGGACGAACAGCACTTCTCGCAACCCGTGACGCAAGGAGACGGTGAACACCATGTCCGAACCGAAAGAGTTCGAGGACGATCTTCTTTATGCCCTCACCCGTACGGGTGAAGGGTTCCGCGCCGGACAGGCCGAGCAGGCCGACCTGGTCGCGGGCGGCTACCGGCGCGGCCGCCGCCGCTGGCGCCGCCGGTCGACCGCCGCCGTGGTGGGCGGCGCGGCCGCGCTGGCGCTGGTGGGCACCGGCGCCGTGTACCTGACCGGGGCGTCGGGGGCGAAGGGCGCGGGGACGGTGAGCGCTGCCTCCGCCCCGACGACCACGGCCGGCGCCGGCCCCGCGGCCACTCCGACGACGGTGAAGTCCTCGGCCCCGACCGTGATCACCGGCGACGAGGTGCTGGCGACCTTCCAGGCCCTGCTGCCCAAGGGTGAGACCACCGACGGCAAGGGGCGCGGCACCGACGACGACCGGACGGGCGGCACCTTCGTCGGCGCGGACGTGGTCTTCGACGACGGTCAGGGCAAGTCGCTGGTCCAGATCGGCATCCAGAAGCACCGCCCCAACCAGGGGCAGCCGCGCAGCTGCCCGAAAGACTTCAAGCTCGCCCGGGTCGACTCCTGCAGCGTCACCACCCTGCCGGACGGCTCCCAGCTCATGCTCCAGCAGGGCCACGAGTACTCGGACGGCCGGGCCGACACCAAGGCGTGGATCGCCTCGCTGTCCGGTCCGGACGGCCGGGACATCAACCTGAGCGAGTGGAACGCGCCCGCGGAGAAGGGCGCCCGCGACAGCCGCCCCAACCCGCCGCTCACCTTCGACCAGCTGAAGGCGATCGTCACCGACAAGTCCTGGGACCGGACGGTCGCGGCGGTCAAGTTCGACGGGATCGACACCGATGCGATCGACCCCGGCCTGTCGCTGCCGGACCGGGAGGCCGTCCTGGCCGGGCTGCTGCCCCCGGGGGTCACCGTGACCGACCGCAGCGGCAGTGCGCTGACGGCCACCTTCCGGCTGGGCCAGGGGCAGGAAGCCGGCTCGCTGGTGCTGCGGGTGGAGAACTGGGCGAAGTCCGTGGACAACCCCGCGCAGCAGGCGTTCAAGGACGCGGTCGTCCTGCCCGACGGGAACAAGGTGCTCGTCCTCGGTGGCCCGGACAGCAAGGACAAGCAGCCGCTGCGGGTGACCGTGCTGCACCCGGACGGCATGGAGGTCGTGGCCGCCCAGGGCCCGACCGGAAGGCAGCTGCTCACCGCGGAGCAGCTGAAGGCGATCGCCACCAGCCCGGCGTGGAAGGCGAAGAAGTAGCGCCGTGAACGCGGCGGTGCCCCGGGCTGGGGGAGGCCCGGGGCACCGCTCTGTGGGGGAGGTGGGGGAAGGGGGGTGGGGGTCAGGCCTGCTGGTCGTCGGGGAGGCTGATCACCCAGCGGGTCTCCTGCCGGGGGCGCAGGTAGAACAGCCAGTAGAGGGTGGCGGCGGCGGTGATGCCGCCGGTCCACAGCAGGGGCTCGGTGTCCAGCTTGGTCATCACGTAGAGCAGGACCGCGATCAGGACGACCGGGACGGCCGGCCACAGCGGCATCCGCCAGGCGGCGGCGTGCTTGTGGTGGCCGCGGCGGGAGAGCAGCGCGGCGACCGCGACCAGCAGGTACATCCCGGTGACGGCGACGCCGGTGATGTTGCTCAGCAGCTCGCCCTTGACGAAGCAGAGCGCGGCGCCGGGCAGGCCGACCGCCAGGGTGGCGATCCACGGGGAGCCGAAGCGGCCGAGGGTGGAGAAGGCCTTGTTGACCGGCTCGGGCCAGGCCTTGTCACGGGCGGAGGCGAACAGCACCCGGGAGTTCTGGATGACCATGACGATGCCGGCGTTGATGATGGCGAGTGCGACGCAGAGGCTGATGAAGGTGCCGACGGCGGAGTTGCTCCAGGCGGTGACCATGCCGGAGATGTCGCCGGAGGTCAGGGTCTGCAGGTCGGGGGCGCCCACGGTGATGGCGACGACCGGGACCAGGATGACCGCGGAGGAGATGCCGAGCGTCCACAGCACGGTGCGCGAGACGTTGCGGCGGGGGTTCTCCAGCTCCTCGGAGAGGTAGACGGCGGTGGAGAAGCCCTGGGTGATGAAGAGGGCGATGCCGAGCGCGCCGACGATGGCGCCGATGCTCACGGTGCTGCTGGTGCCGCCCTCCCCGGCGACCACGCCGTGCAGCAGGCTGGGGGCGTGGCTGTTGGCATGGGAGAAGCCGAGCACCGAGACCACGCCCGCCGCGATGACCTCCAGCACCAGGAAGATGCCGGTGATCCAGGCGTTGGCGCGCAGGTCGAGCAGGCCGGCCAGGGTGGCGGCCAGCATCACGGCGGCGCCGGTCATGGCCTTGTCCACGTGCAGGACGGGGGCGAGGTAGTCGGCGGTGCCGAGGGCGATGACCGAGGGGACGATCATCACCACGATCAGCGAGAGCACGAAGACCAGCCAGCCCATCAGGCGTCCGGCCAGGGTGCCGACCATCGCGTACTCGCCGCCGGCGCTGGGGATGAGGGTGCCGAGCTCGGAGTAACAGAACGCGACGGCGACGCAGAGCACCGTGCCGATGGCGATGGCCAGGGCGGTGGCGCTGCCGATGCTGGAGAACAGCTCCGGCACGATCACGAAGAGCGTCGAGGCGGGGGTGACGCAGGACAGCGTGAGCAGTGTGCCGCCCACGACGCCGATCGAGCGCTTGAGCTGCTGGGGCGAGGCGGCCCCGGCCGCCGTGGCGGCTACGGTCTGTGGCGGGCGAAGCGTGTCGCTCATGTTCGTTCCGATCGGCTCTGTGCGGTCCTGGGTGGGGAGCGGTATCGCCTCCGCTGGCTGGTTGCTCGGGTCCTTTGTCCGGTCGCTCCCGGGCCGCAATGGAACCTTGGGCGTATTGACTGCGTCAACGCCGGAACTGCTTCGGAATCCGTTGCGGAGAAGGGCATAAACATGCGATCTGATGATCACAATCAGTCAGCGCGCGGTTTGTCCGACTTGTTACCTCGGTGCCAACGCGAATGAATCGAAGGTGAACAAGGAGTTGAATGACGAGATTCAAAGGCCGCAGCGCGGGCGGAGGATGACACGCCCAGGCGCCCCGGAACGGCACGGCAACTCCCGGGCGAGGTGCGGGAACCGCAGCACCCCCGGCGAAAGATCTAGGTAACGTTTCAGCACCTGGGACGCCGAAGGGGCCGGACTGCGGAAGTCCGACCCCTTCGATCACCATCCGTGACGGCCGACGAGGGCCGATTCGCGGCTACGCCACCGGCAGCCAGCCCGTCTGGACCATCTGCCCGCCGGTCGCACGGCGCGACACGTACACCCCGCGGCCCGGCGGCAGCGCCTGCGGCCGGACCGTCCCCAGCAGCGCGCCCTCGTCCCGGTTGCCCGACAGGATCACGCCCTGGCCGCCCAGCTCGCGCATCCGCTGCAGCACCGGCTCGTACAGCGACCGCCCGGCGCCACCCGCACTGCGCGCCACGATCACCCGCAGGCCGATGTCCCGGGCGAACGGCAGGAACTCGGCCAGCGGCGCCAGCGGGTTGCCCGAGCTCGTCGCGACCAGCTCGTAGTCGTCCACGATCACGAACATGTCCTTGCCGGTGTACCAGTTGCGGTTGCGCAGCTGCTCGGCCGTCACGTCCGGGCCCGGCAGACGGCGGGAGCAGGCCCCGCGCAGCATGTCCACCACGGCCGACATGGCCGGCTGGGCGGCCGCGTACTCGACCAGGTACTCCGACGGCACCGCGCCCAGCAGCGCGCGCCGGTAGTCGCCGACCACGATGCCCGCCTGGTCCGGGGTGTACCGCTCGGTGATCTGCTTGACCAGCATCCGCAGCACGGCCGACTTCCCCGACTCGGTGTCGCCGAAGACGATGAACAGCGGGTCGGTCTCGAAGTTGACGAAGACCGGCGACAGCTCCGCCTCGTCCACGCCGAAGGCCACACCGCGCTCCGGGTGCTCGAAGCCCTTCGGCAGCGAGTGCCCGTCCAGGACGGCCGGCAGCATCCGCACCTGCGGGGCGCGCGGGCCGCTCCAGGCCCCGTCGACGGCGGCGACCAGGCCGGCCACGCCGGCCTGCAGGTCGTCCACCGAGGAGGAGCCGTCCAGGCGCGGCAGGCCGGACAGGAAGTGCAGCCGGTCCGGCGTGATGCCGCGCCCGGCCAGCGCCGGGACGTTGACCGCCACCCGGCGGTCCACCTCGGACTCCATCGCGTCGCCGAGCTTCAGCTCGGTGCGGTTCTGCAGCAGGTCCTTCAGGGCCGGGCGCACCTCCGCGTACCGGGCCGCGGTGACGACCAGGTGGACGCCGTAGCCGAGGCCGCGCTGCGCGATGTCGCCGATGACCGGCTCCAGGCCCTCGAACTCCTGCTTGAAGGTGTTCCAGCCGTCGATCACCAGGAAGACGTCGCCGAAGGCCTCGTCCGGCAGCTGGCCGGCCGCCCGACGGGCCCGGTAGGTGGCGATGGTGTCGATCCCGGCGACCCGGAACAGCTCCTCGCGCCGGTTCATCACCCCGTGCACCTCGGAGACCATCCGGCGCACCTTGTCCACGTCCAGGCGCCCGGCCACCCCGCCGACGTGCGGCAGCCCGGCCAGCGACTGGAAGCTGCCCGCGCCGAAGTCCAGCAGGTAGAACTGCACCTCCAGCGGGGTGTGGGTGAGGGCGAAGGAGGCCACCGTGGTGCGCACCACGGTCGACTTGCCCGAGCGCGGGCCGCCCACGATCAGGCCGTGGCCGGCCGCCCCCGCGTAGTCGACCTCCAGGATGTCCGTCTTCTGCTCGCGCGGCTTGTCCACGATGCCGATCGGCGCCCGCAGCCGCCCCACCGGATAGCCGGTCGCGGTGAGCCCGCGGTCCGGCGCGACCTGCAGCGGCGGCAGCAGGTGGTCCATGCTCGGCGCCTCCTCCAGCGGGGGCAGCCACACCTGGTGCGCGGCCGGGCCCTGGCCGACCATCCGCTGTACGAACACGTCCAGCACGGTGTCCACCAGCGCGTCGTCCTGCTCCGGGACCGGCGGCGCCTCCTCCACCACCGGGTCCGGCGGCTCCACGTAGGCCGCGGTGAACTCCACCGGGTGAGCGGCGACCCGCTGCCCGCCGGTCGACCGCTGCTGCCCCGGCGCCCGGTACGGCCCCGAGACGTAGGCGGCCTTGAACCGGTCCATCACGTCCTCGCCGAACTTGAGGTAGCCGACCCCCGGCACCGGCGGCAGGTGGTAGGCGTCCGGCACGCCGATCGCCGCCCGCGACTCGGCCGCCGAGAAGGTGCGCAGACCGATCCGGTACGAGAGGTAGGTGTCCAGGCCGCGCAGCTTGCCCTCCTCCAGGCGCTGCGAAGCCAGCAGCAGGTGCACGCCCAGCGACCGGCCGATCCGGCCGATCTGGATGAACATCTCGATGAAGTCGGGCTTGGCGGTGAGGAGTTCGGAGAACTCGTCGATGATCAGCACCAGCGAGGGCAGCGGGTCCAGCGCCGCGCCGGCCGCCCGGGCCCGCTCGTACTCGTGGATGTTGGCGTAGTTGCCCGCCGAGCGCAGCAGCTCCTGGCGGCGGTGCAGCTCGCCCTCGATCGCGTCGCGCATGCGGTCGACCAGGGTGAGCTCGCCCTCCAGGTTGGTGATCACCGCGGAGGTGTGCGGCATGTCCGCCATGCCGGAGAAGGTCGCACCGCCCTTGAAGTCGGCGAGGACGAAGTTGAGGATCTCCGAGGAGTGCGTCATCGCCAGCGCCAGCACCAGGGTGCGCAGCAGCTCCGACTTGCCGGAGCCGGTCGCGCCGACGCACAGGCCGTGCGGGCCCATGCCCTCCAGCGCGGCCTCCTTGATGTCCAGGTAGACGTGCTCGCCGTTGGCGCCGACACCGATCGGCACCCGCATCCGCTCGTGCTGGGCGCGCTGGCGCCAGCTGCGGCTCACGTCGAAGGAGCCCGGGTCGCCCGAGTTCATCATGTCGGTGAAGTCGAGGTTGGACAGCAGCGGCTCGTCGTCCCCGCCGGCCGAGACCCGGTACGGCGCCAGCTGGCGCGCCAGCGCCTCGGACTGCCAGGTCGAGAGCAGGTCCGGCTTGCCGCTGTACGTCGCGCCGGAGGCCGAACGCAGCACCAGCTCCTCGGAGTTGACCGTCACCATCAGGTGCCCGCTGGGCTCGTCCACCTCGCCCGGGACCACCTCGATGACGGTCACGCCCTGGACCCCCTCCGGGCTGGCCAGCATCGAGTCGTGCGGCACCCCGGCGCCGTCCATGATCACCACCAGGTGGGGCTGGTCCGCCGAGGGCGCCGAGTCCCGGATGAACCGCTGGCGCCCGGACAGCTCGTCCTGCAGCAGGTACTCCAGGTCGCCCAGGTCGGTGGCGAACAGCCGGCGCGAGCCCGCGCCGTCGGCCTCCTTGCGGTGCTGGTTGTGCGGGAGCCACTTGGCCCAGTCCCACTCCTCGGCCGCACCGGGGGCCGCGGCGACCGCCACCATCAGGTCGTCCGGCGAGTGCAGGGTGGTCAACTGGGCGATCATCGCGCGCACGTTGCCGTACACCGAGTCCGGATCCCCGCACACCGTGATGTGGTAGAAGGCCCGCAGCGACACCGCCAGCGGCAGGTCCTGCAGGGTGCCGTGCGCCTTCAGGAAGGAGTGCATCGCGGCCGCCGACAGCGGCTCCAGCTCGTCCATCGGCGCGGTCTGCGGCGCCACCAGCGGGGTGGACAGCTGCACCGGCCCCAGGCCCACCCGGATCTGCGCGAAGTCGCCGTCCCCGGGGCGCCGCTCCCACAGCCGCCGGCCGTCCTCGACGATCGACCAGAGCTGGTCCGGCGCCGGGTTCAGGAACAGCAGCGCGCCGCGCTGGCGCTCCGCCGTGCGGCGCACCTGGCGGCGGGTCTGCTGCAGGTACTTGAGGTAGTCGCGCCGTTCGTCCGCCATCGCGGTGGAGCCGCCCTTGCGGGCCCGCACGATCTGGGCCAGCACCATGCCGACCGTCGAGGCGACCATCAGACCGCCCATGATCTTCATCGGGGCGGCCGCGCCGGGCGAGAAGAAGAACACTGCCGAACCGCCCATGCCGAGCATCGGCAGGATGCTCATCAGCCAGTCCTCGCCGCCCTGCCGGGGCAGTTCGGGCGGACTCACCAGCTCCACCGGTTCGTCCGGCACGGTCGGCGGATACGCCCTGGCCGGTCGCTTGACCGTGATCACACCCATGTGTCATCCACCCCGTGGCGTCGATCGATCACTTCGGCATCAGCCCTCACGTGACTGCGTACGGTCCGTACGGGAATCCGGCGGCTGAGGACGCCCCACACAGCGCAGCCCCCGTACCTTTGCGCAGGCGCCGATCCTAACGGTCGGCCCGGGCCCGCCCGCCAGGACCCGGTCACCGACCGAGCGGGTAGGGTAACGCCGCGCCAACTCGCGGCCCGGTCGGGCCGGTTCCACAGCCACACCGAGCGCCGCCGTGCCTCGGCACCGTCAACAAGGGGGAGCGCCACGTGCGTCGAAGGAACGAGGCGGAAGCATGAACAATGCCGCCGCTACCGGCTACTGCCGGGTGACGGTCGTCGCCCCGGACCGCCGGATCGACGTCGCCCTGCCCGAGGACGTCCCGCTCGCGGACGTCTACCCCGAGGTGCTGCGCCTGGCCAACCAGAGCCAGCCCGAGGGCGCGCCCACCGGCTTCCACCTGGTCCGCCGTGACGGGACCGTCCTCGACAGCGGCCTGACCCTGGCCGCCCAGCAGGTCCGCGACGGCGACCTGCTCGCGCTGCGCCCCTTCGCCGAGTCCCTGCCGCCCGCGGTCTACGACGACGTCGCCGACGCCATCGCCAGCGCCGTCGAGGCCGACCGCCGGTTCTGGACCGCCGAGCTGATGCGCGGCTTCGGCCTGATCGGCGCCGGGGTGCTGCTCACCCTGCTCGGCTTCGCGCTCTGGTTCTCCGACCTGCGCCACGACATGCACGGCCTGCCCGGCGTCCTGGCCGGAGTCACCGCCGTCGTGCTCACCGCGCTGGCCGGCGTGCGCGCCCGGGTCTACCAGGACGCCCACGCCGCCCTCGCCCTCGGCCTCGGCGCGCTGCCGCACGCCATGATCGGCGGCAGCGGCATCATCGCCGCCGCCCACCCGTGGGAGGGCCCCGGCCGGCTCCAGTTCCTGGCCGGCTGCGTCTGCGTCCTGGTGGTCGCCGTGCTGCTGGCCGGCCTGCTGCCCGAGAAGGACGCGGCGTTCGTCGCCGCCGCCCTGGTCGCCACCGCCGGCACCTTCGCCACCTTCGCCGCCGTCCTGATGCCCGACACCCCCGCCGGGCACATCGCCGCCGTCACCGGTGTCGCCGCCGTCGCCGTCCTCGGCTTCCTGCCCAGCCTCTCCGCCCGCTTCGCCCGGCTGCCGGTCGGCTTCAGCGCCCCCGGCCAGACCCGCACCCGCAGCCGCGACTACGACGAGGAGGCCGAGCGCGCCGAGGCCGTCCAGTACGAGAAGATCGCCCACCAGGCCCGGCGCGGCCACGAGGTGCTGGTCGGCCTGGTCGGCGGCTGCGCCGCGGTCGTGGTCGGCGCCTGCGCGGTCCTCGGCTTCACCGACGAGACCTTCCCCGAACTGCTCGCGCTCGCCCTGGGCCTGGCCACCATGCTGCGCGCCCGGCTGTTCCGCTACACCGCGCAGGTGCTCAGCCTCACCGTGGCGGGCCTGCTCGGCCTCTGCCTGCTGATCGTCGGACTGTCCCTGCACACCCCGCAGTTCTTCCTGCGGGTGGCCGGCTCCACCACCCAGCTCGACCTGCGCACGATCTGGCTGGCCGTCTCCATCGCCTTCGGTGCCGCGCTGCTCGTCGCGATCGCCCTGGTGGTGCCCCGGCTCGGCGTCTCCCCGTTCTGGGGGCGCATCCTGGACCTGGTCGACAGCCTCACGCTGATCTCGCTCGTCCCGCTGGCGCTCGCCGTCCTGGACATCTACCGACTGGTCCGCGGCGCCACCGGCTGACCGGCCGCCCAGGGCTGCCCGCCCGCTGCCCGCCCGCTGCCCGCCCGGCCGCCCGGCCGGGTGGGCGGCACTGGTACGCTGGCCTTCGAGCGCAGCCGTGTGTCCGCCCTGGTGGGTCGCCCAGCGACAAATCCGGAAGGGCGTCAGCCGCGCTCCGTCACGACATCGAGTTCTCACAGAGTCCTGTGTTGTCGACCAGGACCGCTCGGTAGACCTTGTAAGGAGTTGCAGTGGCTCTCGCCTCTGACGTCAAGAAGCAGATCATGGCCGAGTTCGGCACCAAGGAGGGCGACACCGGCTCCCCCGAGGTCCAGGTCGCCATGCTGTCCCGCCGCATCTCGGACCTGACCGAGCACCTGAAGACCCACAAGCACGACCACCACTCGCGCCGTGGCCTGCTGATCCTGGTCGGCCAGCGCCGCCGTCTGCTGCAGTACCTGGCCAAGAAGGACATCGAGCGCTTCCGTACGCTCGTCGACCGCCTGGGCATCCGCCGCGGTGCCGCCGGTGGCGCCCGCTAAGACCGCCGCTCGGGGCGGCTCCCCACACCGGGGAGCCGCCCCTCGCGCGTATGCCGCGGACCTCCCGAGCCGCGGCACCCTGACATAACAACTCGCGCGCACCTCCCCAGGTGGCCGAGGATTGCACCGTAGGGTTGTGGGCATGCCGGGTGATGGCGCACCAGCGCGCCACCCAGGCAGAAGGACCCCAACCCCCCGCGGGACGAAGGCTTCAAACGGAAGCCGCCCGCATCCGAGAGAGCGTCCAGACGCGGACCGCCCTTCCCGGCCCGGCAGCTGTGAGGCGCCGGTCCTCGGTAGTGGCCGCCGGAACCCCCGCAGACCGAGCGGGGCACTCCGGAGGCTTCGATCGAAGACCGGCCCGACTGCCGCCCTCCCAGACGGGGGCCCAGGGCCGCCCGCAGGCAGGACGCGGGGACGCTCTCCCGGAGACGTACGAAAGAGGAGATCTTCCAGGTGGAAGAGAACGTGTTCTACGCCGAGGCCGTGATCGACAACGGTTCCTTCGGCACCCGTACCATCCGCTTCGAGACCGGCCGCCTGGCCCGTCAGGCCGGCGGCTCCGCCGTCGCCTACCTGGACGACGACACCATGGTGCTGTCGGCCACCAGCGCGTCCAAGCAGCCGAAGGAGCACTTCGACTTCTTCCCGCTGACCGTGGACGTCGAGGAGCGGATGTACGCCGCGGGCCGCATCCCCGGCTCGTTCTTCCGTCGCGAGGGCCGGCCCTCCGAGGACGCGATCCTCACCTGCCGCCTGATCGACCGCCCGCTGCGCCCGTCCTTCGTCAAGGGCCTGCGCAACGAGGTCCAGGTCGTCGTCACCGTGATGGCGCTCAACCCCGACCACCTGTACGACGTGGTCGCGATCAACGCCGCCTCCGCCTCCACCCAGCTGGCGGGCCTGCCGTTCTCCGGCCCGATCGGCGGCGTGCGCGTCGCGCTGATCAACGGCCAGTGGGTGGCCTTCCCGACCCACACCGAGCTGGAGTCGGCCGTCTTCGACATGGTCGTCGCCGGTCGCGCCCTGCCGGACGGCGACGTCGCGATCATGATGGTCGAGGCCGAGGCCACCGACAAGACCATCAAGCTGGTCGAGGGCGGCGCCGACGCGCCGACCGAGGAGGTCGTCGCCTCCGGCCTGGAGGCCGCCAAGCCGTTCATCAAGGTCCTGTGCGCCGCGCAGGCTCAGCTGGCCGCCCAGGCCGCCAAGCCCACCGGTGAGTTCCCGGTCTTCCTGGACTACCAGGACGACGTCCTCGCCGCGCTGACCGCCGCCGTCAAGGACGAGCTCGCCCAGGCCCTCACCATCCCGGGCAAGCAGGAGCGCAACAACGAGCTGGACCGCGTCAAGGCGCTGGCCGCCGAGAAGCTGCTCCCCGAGTTCGAGGGCCGCGAGAAGGAGATCAGCGCCGCCTACAACGCGCTGACCAAGAAGATCGTCCGCGAGCGCGTCATCAAGGACAAGGTCCGCATCGACGGCCGCGGTGTCACCGACATCCGCACCCTGGCCGCCGAGGTCGAGGCCATCCCGCGGGTGCACGGCTCGGCCCTGTTCGAGCGCGGCGAGACCCAGATCCTGGGTGTCACCACGCTGAACATGCTGCGCATGGAGCAGCAGCTGGACACGCTCTCCCCGGAGACGCGTCGTCGCTACATGCACAACTACAACTTCCCGCCGTACTCCGTCGGCGAGACCGGCCGCGTGGGCTCGCCCAAGCGCCGCGAGATCGGCCACGGCGCGCTGGCCGAGCGGGCCATCCTGCCCGTGCTGCCCTCGCGCGAGGAGTTCCCGTACGCCATCCGCCAGGTCTCCGAGGCGCTCGGCTCCAACGGCTCCACCTCGATGGGCTCGGTCTGCGCCTCGACCATGTCGCTGCTGAACGCCGGTGTGCCGCTGAAGGCCGCCGTCGCCGGCATCGCGATGGGCCTGATCTCCCAGGAGATCGACGGTGAGACCCACTACGTGACCCTCACCGACATCCTCGGCGCCGAGGACGCGTACGGCGACATGGACTTCAAGGTCGCCGGTACCCGCAACTTCATCACCGCCCTCCAGCTGGACACCAAGCTGACCGGCATCCCGGCGTCGGTGCTCGCCGCCGCGCTGAAGCAGGCCAAGGACGCCCGCCTGCACATCCTCGACGTGATGAACGAGGCCATCGACTCCCCGGACGAGATGTCCCCGAACGCGCCGCGCATCATCACCATCAAGATCCCGGTGGACAAGATCGGTGAGGTCATCGGCCCCAAGGGCAAGATGATCAACCAGATCCAGGAGGACACCGGCGCCGAGATCACGATCGAGGACGACGGCACCATCTACATCGGTGCCGCCGACGGCCCGGCCGCCGAGGCCGCCCGCACCACGATCAACCAGATCGCCAACCCGACCATGCCGGAGGTCGGCGAGCGCTACCTGGGCACCGTGGTCAAGACCACGACCTTCGGCGCGTTCGTGTCGCTGATGCCGGGCAAGGACGGCCTGCTGCACATCTCGCAGATCCGCAAGCTGGCCGGCGGCAAGCGCGTGGAGAACGTCGAGGACGTCCTCGGCGTCGGCGCCAAGGTGCAGGTCGAGATCGCCGAGATCGACCCGCGCGGCAAGCTCTCCCTGATCCCGGTCATCGAGGGCGAAGAGGCCGGCGAGGCCGCTTCCGAGTGAAGCGCCGCTAGCTGACTCCCTGCGGCCCGTACGCCTCACGGCGTGCGGGCCGCACCCAGTTGTCCTTGCTTTCGTCCGTACGTGCCTTCGCCACGTGCGTTTTCTCTGGAGGTACCCCCCGTGGCGCAGGCCCCGGCGGTAATGCAGCGTCCCGGCAGCACCCGGACCCTGCTCAAGGGCGTCGACGGCGCCGGCACGGTGCGCCGCACCGTCCTCCCCGGCGGCCTGCGGGTCGTCACCGAGACCCTGCCGACGGTTCGCTCCGCGACCTTCGGCATCTGGGTCGGCGTCGGCTCGCGGGACGAGACGCCGCAGCTCAACGGCGCCACCCACTACCTGGAGCACCTGCTCTTCAAGGGCACCGAGCGGCGCAGCGCGCTGGACATCTCGGCGGCCCTGGACGCGGTCGGCGGCGAGATGAACGCCTTCACCGCGAAGGAGAACACCTGCTACTACGCCCGGGTCCTGGACACCGACCTGCCGCTGGCCATCGACGTGGTCTGCGACATGCTCACGGGCTCGCTGATCCGCACCGAGGACGTGGAGGCCGAGCGCGGCGTCATCCTCGAAGAGATGGCGATGGCCGAGGACGACCCGGGCGACGTGGTGCACGACCTGTTCGCCAAGGTGATCTACGGCAGCGGCCCGCTCGGCCGCCCGATCCTCGGCACCCAGGAGACCATCAGGACGCTCACCCGGGACCAGATCGCCGGCTTCTACCACCGCCGGTACCGCCCCGAGAACCTGGTCGTCGCCGCGGCCGGCAACCTCGACCACCGCAAGGTCGTCAAGCAGGTCGAGCAGGCCTTCGCGCCGGTGCTGGCCCGCTCCACCGCGGCTCCCGCCGAGGCCCGCCGCGGCGTCAAGGCGCTGCGCACGGCCGGCCGGGTCGAGGTGCTCAACCGGTCCACCGAGCAGGCCCACCTGGTGCTGGGCGTGCCCGGGGTGCCGCGGCACGACGAGCGCCGCTGGGCGCTGGGCGTGCTCAACGCGGCCCTCGGCGGCGGGATGAGCTCGCGGCTGTTCCAGGAGATCCGGGAGAAGCGCGGCCTGGCGTACTCGGTCTACTCGTACTCCTCCTCCTACGCGGACAGCGGCCTGTTCGGCATCTACGCCGGCTGCCAGCCCAAGCGGGTCGAGGAGGTGCTGCGGATCTGCCGCGCCGAGCTGGCCAAGGTGGTCGCCGAGGGCATCACCGAGGAGGAGCTGCAGCGGGCGATCGGGCAGATCTCCGGCTCGACGGTGCTCGGCATGGAGGACACCGGCTCGCTGATGAACCGGATCGGCAAGGCCGAGCTCAGCTACGGCCACCACCTGTCGGTGGACGAGATGCTGGAGCGGATCGCGGCCGTGACCCTGGACGACGTCCACGAGGTCGCCCGTGATGTGCTGGGCGCGTACCGGCCGTCGCTGGCGCTGATCGGCCCGGTCAACGACAAGCGGGCCGCCAAGCTCGCCGATCTGCTGGTCTGAAACCGGCTGGTGTGAGAGGAACTTCGCTATGACGCTGCGTGTCGCCGTGATCGGCGCCCAGGGACGGATCGGCTCCGAGGCCGTCAAGGCCGTCGAGGCCGCGCCGGACATGGAGCTGGTGGCCACCCTCGGCCGCGGCTCCAGGCTGGAGGAGCTGACCGAGGCCGGGGCCCAGGTCGCCGTCGAGCTGACCCACCCGGACTCGGTGATGGGCAACCTCGACTACTGCGTCCACAACGGCATCCACGTGGTCACCGGCACCACCGGCTGGGACGACCTGCGGCTGTCCGAGCTGGAAGGCTGGCTCGTCCCGGCCGAGGCCACCGGACACCCGCCGCTGCCCGTCGGCGTCCTGATCGCGCCGAACTTCTCCATCGGCGCGATCCTCGGCATGAAGTTCTCCCAGGTCGCGGCGAAGTACTTCGAGTCGGTCGAGGTGGTCGAACTGCACCACGACCGCAAGGCCGACGCCCCCAGCGGCACCGCCACCCGCACCGCCCAGCTGATCGCCGCGGCCCGCGCCGAGGCCGGCCGCCCGAAGCAGCAGGACCCGACCACCCACAGCCTGCCCGGCGCGCGCGGCGCCGACGTGGACGGGGTGCCGGTGCACGCCGTCCGGCTGCGCGGCCTGCTCGCCCACCAGCAGGTGATGTTCGGCGACACCGGCGAGACGCTCACCATCCGGCACGACTCGCTGCACCACAGCAGCTTCATGCCGGGCATCCTGCTGGGCGTGCGCAAGGTCGTCGAAACCCCGGGGCTGACCTTCGGCCTCGAACACTTCCTGGACCTGTGAGCCCTTCATGACCTCCCGTACCGGTTTCTTCGTCCTGTCCGGCGTGCTGCTGCTGGTCGCCCTGCTCTGCGTGGGGGAGGGCGTCCAGCTGATCGCCACCGGCAAGCCGCTCGGCATCGGCATCGGCCTCTGCGCCTTCGTCATCCCGGTGATCGGGCTCTGGTTCCTGCGCCAGACCGTCCGCTTCGGCCGGGCCAGCGAACGGCTCGCCCGGGAGCTGGAGGCCGAGGGCGGCCTGCCGGTGGACGAGCTGAAGCGCACCACCGGCGGGCGGATCGACCGGGACTCGGCCGACGCGGTGTTCGCCCGCCGCCGGACCGAGGCGGAGGCCGCGCCGAGCGACTGGCGGGTCTGGTTCCGCCTCGCCGTGGCCTACGCCGACGCCGGCGACACCCCGCGCGCCCGCAAGACCATGCAGCACGCCATCAAGCTGCACAGCACCGAACCTGCAAGGAGTAACGCGTGAGCGACGAACCGACGGCCCCCAGCTTCCGCAGTGACGTGACGGTGGAGCTGGTCCGCAGCGCCGCCGCCGACTCGGACGTCGTCTGGGCGGCCCGCGTCTCGACCGCGGGGGAGCAGTCGCTGGAGGCGCTGCAGCAGGACCCGGAGAAGTCCAAGGGCCTGATCAACTTCCTGATGCGCGACCGCCACGGCACGCCCTTCGAGCACAACTCGATGACCTTCTTCATCAGCGCGCCGATCTTCGTGTTCCGGGAGTTCCACCGGCACCGCAGCGGCTGGTCGTACAACGAGGAGTCCGGCCGCTACCGCGAGCTGCAGCCGGTCTTCTACGTCCCGGCCGAGGACCGCAAGCTGGTCCAGCAGGGCCGCCCGGGCAAGTACGAGTTCCACGAGGGCACGCCCGAGCAGCACAAGACCACCACCGAGGCGATGGAGGCCGCGTACCGCGAGTCCTACGCCCGCTACCGGGAGATGCTGGAGGCCGGGGTGGCCCGCGAGGTGGCCCGCGCGGTGCTGCCGGTCGGCCTGTTCTCCTCGATGTACGCGACCTGCAACTCGCGTTCGCTGATGCACTTCCTGTCGCTGCGGACCAAGCGGGAGAACTCGGCGGTGCCGTCGTTCCCGCAGCGCGAGATCGAGATGGTCGCCGAGCAGATGGAGCGGCAGTGGGCCGAGCTCATGCCGCTCACCCATGCGGCCTTCGAGAAGCACGGCCGGGTCGCCCCCTGACCTGGGACGACAGGCATATGGGCAGAGTGTCTGGCATGTCTGGATTGCGGCTTTTCTAGCCGCTCCCTACATTCGTGAACACGGATCCCGGTGCTGCCTGAACCCCCGAGCGGGCAGCACCGGGATCCCACCCCACCGCCTGTTTCCACCGCTCCGCGCGGCTGCCCCTGTCCGAACCCTGGACCGGTGTGGATACCGCCCCACCGCCTACGAGTAGCTTTGGACACATGGCTCCGACCTCCACCCCCCAAACGCCGTTCGGCCGGGTCCTGACCGCCATGGTCACCCCGTTCACCGCTGACGGCGGACTCGACCCCGAAGGCGCCCAGCGCCTCGCCACGCACCTCGTCGACTCCGGGAACGACGGCATCGTCGTCAACGGCACCACCGGTGAGTCCCCGACCACCAGCGATGCCGAGAAGGCCCGACTGGTCAGCGCCGTGGTGGAGGCGGTCGGGGACCGCGCCCACGTGGTGGCGGGCGTCGGCACCAACGACACCCGGCACAGCATCGAGCTGGCCCGGCAGGCGCAGGCCGCCGGGGCGCACGGCCTGCTGGCCGTCACGCCGTACTACAGCAAGCCCCCGCAGGAGGGCCTGTACCGGCACACCGTCGCCCTCGCCGACTCGACCGAGCTGCCGGTCATGCTGTACGACATCCCGGGCCGCAGCGGGGTGGCGCTGAGCCACGAGACGCTGGTCCGCCTCGGCGAGCACCCGCGGATCGTCGCCAACAAGGACGCCAAGGGGGACCTCGGCTCCGCGGCCTGGGCGATCGCCCGCGCCGACCTCGCCTGGTACTCCGGCGACGACATCCTCAACCTGCCGCTGCTGTCCGTCGGAGCGGTCGGCGTGGTCAGCGTCGTCGGGCACCTCGCGGCCGGCGAGCTGAAGGCGATGATCGAGGCCTACCTGGCGGGCGATGTGGCCAAGGCCACCGCGATCCACCAGAGCCTGCTGCCACTGTTCAGCGGTATGTTCCGCACCCAGGGCGCCATCCTGACCAAGGCCGCGCTGGAGCTGCAGGGCCTCCCGGCCGGCCCGCTCCGGCTGCCACTGGTCGGGGCGACGCCCGAGGAGATCGCGCAATTGAAGCAGGATCTCGCCGCCGGCGGGGTACACCTGTAGGCAGACACAGACGTGCGCGCCCCGGCTCGCCGGACCCCCAGGGTCCGCCGCTGGACCGGACTGAAGGCGCGAGAGCACAGACCCAGTAGGAAAACGACACTGAGTACGCACGCCATATGTCTCCAGGGGGAGGACCCCGGGCATATGGCGTGCGTCGTGAGGAGAGTCTTTTGAGCCACCCGCACCCCGAACTCGGCGCGCCTCCGGCCCTGAAGGAGGGCGCCCTCCGCATCACTCCGCTCGGCGGCCTCGGCGAGATCGGCCGCAACATGACGGTCCTCGAATACGGGGACCGCATCCTGATCGTCGACTGCGGCGTCCTCTTCCCCGAGGACGAGCAGCCCGGCGTGGACCTGATCCTCCCGGACTTCACCTACATCCGGGACCGCCTCGACAAGGTCGACGGCATCGTCCTCACCCACGGGCACGAGGACCACATCGGCGCCGTCCCCTTCCTCCTGCGGGAGAACCCGGACATCCCGCTGATCGGCTCCAAGCTGACCCTGGCCCTGATCGAGGCCAAGCTCGCCGAGCACCGGATCCGCCCGTACGTCCTGGAGGTGAAGGAGGGCGAGCGCGAGCGCATCGGCCCCTTCGACTGCGAGTTCATCGCGGTCAACCACTCCATCCCGGACGCCCTCGCCGTGGCGATCCGCACCCCCGCCGGCATGGTCGTGGCCACCGGCGACTTCAAGATGGACCAGCTGCCGCTCGACGGCCGCCTCACCGACCTGCCGACCTTCGCCAAGCTGGCGGAGGAGGGCATGGACCTCCTGCTGGTGGACTCCACCAACGCCGAGGTCCCCGGCTTCATCCCGCACGAGCGGGACATCTCGGCGGCGCTGCGCAACGTCTTCGCCAACGCGGACAAGCGCATCATCGTCGCCTCCTTCGCGAGCCACGTGCACCGCATCCAGCAGGTGCTGGACGCGGCCCACGAGTACAAGCGCAAGGTCGCCTTCGTGGGCCGCTCGATGGTCCGCAACATGGGCATCGCCCGCGACCTCGGCTACCTCAAGGTGCCCGGCAACATGGTCGTGGACGTCAAGCAGCTGGACGACCTCCCGGACAAGGAGGTCGTGCTCATCTGCACCGGCTCGCAGGGCGAGCCGATGGCCGCGCTGTCCCGGATGGCCAACCGCGACCACCAGATCCGCATCGTTGAGGGCGACACGGTGGTCCTCGCGTCCTCGCTCATCCCGGGCAACGAGAACGCCGTCTACCGCGTGATCAACGGCCTGACCCGCTGGGGCGCCAAGGTCGTGCACAAGGGCAACGCCAAGGTGCACGTCTCCGGCCACGCCTCGGCCGGCGAGCTGCTCTACTTCTTCAACATCTGCAAGCCGCGCAACCTCATGCCGGTTCACGGCGAGTGGCGCCACCTGCGGGCGGCCGCCGACCTGGGCATCGCCACGGGCATCCCGCGCAACCGGGTGGTCATCGCCGAGGACGGCGTCTGCGTCGACCTGGAGAAGGGCGTCGCCCGGATCGTCGGCAAGGTGCAGGCCGGTTACGTCTACGTCGACGGCTCCTCGGTCGGCGACATCACCGAAGCCTCGCTCAAGGACCGCAGGATCCTGGGCGAGGAGGGCTTCATCTCGGTCTTCGTCGCGGTCGACTCGACCAACGGCAAGATCATCGGCGGCCCGACCATCCAGGCCCGCGGCTCCGGCATCGACGACAACGCCTTCGTGCCCGTCGTCGCCAAGCTCCAGGAGGCCCTGGACCGCTCGGCGAGCGACGGCGTCCTGGAGCCCCGCCAGGTGCAGCAGCTCGTCCGCCGGACCATCGGCAAGTGGGTGGCGGACAACTACCGCCGTCGGCCGATGATCCTTCCGGTCGTCGTCGAGGTCTGACGCTCGTCGGCGAGCGTCAGTCGCTCGTCCGTCCCCGGCTGAGGCCGGTTTGACGTGGGGCGACCCGGTGCGTAGTGTTCTCCGGGTTGCCCCGCGGGACGGCCCCTCGGTAACGGGCTCGAATTC